>VGZH01000014.1 GCA_016872645.1 Planctomycetota bacterium
ACGAAGACATTCCCTCGGATCCGTTACTCAGCAAGAGGATTGACGGCACCGACCGGGAAGATGACATGCTCGCCCAGATCGGCAACCGAGGTGGCCGGGCGAGAAAACAAGCACGACCGCAGGCCGCCGATCAGCAGCCACTTCGCGGCCGGGTGCATGTGGAGTCACTCCGTTTTTAAAACCATCGCCGCTCCGCCTGATGAGCCCGACTGTTACACAACTGGGATCGCGTGGGAATCCAGTGATCGCGAAACGTTCGGCTCTTCACGCGGAGCAACGACGACTAGGTTTCTTAATCGGCACTAAACACATTGACTTGGCAGATGTCCTCGAAGTCGCGGAACTGATTCGGCGCGGATGACGTCGGCGGCCAGAACTCCCGGCGTGCGATCCGCAACGCGACTTGTTTGGCCTGCTCATCCGCATCCGCCAAATCGTTCGGCGACCATTCGGCCAATGCGTCACCGACTTCTGTCAAGTCCTTCGGCAGGTTGATGTAGCCCAAGACCGGATCGTCCGACAGCATGAGACTCCGAGCCAAATGCCGATACAACGGCAATTGCAGGTCGATCCAGGCCCCTTTACTCCGATGACTCAGTTCCGGAGAATCCCCTCGCTCTCCCGACTTGTAATCGAAGATCGCGCAGACTCCGGTCGCCTCGTTGCGATCGACCCGATCCAATCGGCCGTGCAACCAGACGGAGACATCGTCCGCTTGAAAGGAAGCCGGCGAGTCGTGCGGTTGTGGTCGGATCGAGCGTTCGACACATTCGATCTTCCATCCTTGGCGTCGCCACTTCGCCTGCCACGTCGCGAAGACTTCCAGCCGCGACTCCATCTGCTTGAGCTGCACGTTGACCGCCGCTCGGCGTCGCGGTCCGTACCGTTCGTTCGCCACTTTGTCGAGCAATTGCTGCAGACACTTCCGCAAACGGTTCTCGTCATCGGAATCCCGAACGTCCGACTCACCGAACAGTCTCAGCACATCGTGCAGCACGTTGCCGAACGCTAAGGCGTCCAGCTCAACCGCACGATCAGTGACCGATCCTAGTTCGAGCACATGCCGCAAGAAGTATCGGTACGGGCAGGCGATGTGCGACTTGAACTCCGTGACGTTAAGCGTCAGCTCACGCACCGGCTTCAGCAAATCCGACATGCCGAACAAGTCGGCGATCCGATCGGGCCGGGGGACTGTGAGGACTGAGGACCGAGGACTGAGGACTTCGTGAGGTGCACAACACTCACCTCTTGTCTCTCCACTCTCGTCTTTTGTCTCTCGACTCTCGGCTTCGTCTCCCATCAACCTCAGCACACGCTCCGGCAATTGCTCAGCATCAGTTGCGAACAGCAGGCGGCTGGGGAGCAGCGGGTTGTCATCGGCATCGCGACGACCGACCAACCACACGACCTCGCGTCGGGTCTGTTGCAACAAGGTCACGGCGTACGCATCGCGCGCGTATCGCCGAGCGTTGTCGTTCAGCCCTAATCGGCGCCGCAGACCGTTCGGGAGGAAAAGATCGGAGTTTAAACTCGTCGGCACGAAGCCCTCGTTGAATGAGGTCACGATCGCCGCCTGCGTGTCATCCAGCGGCAACTCCAACCAGCCGAGCAGTTCGACTGCATCGGACGTGGGTTCGGGAGGAACTGGCTCATCGGACATCCGTCGCACGGCACAACGAATCGCATCGGCCGCTGCAACCGAGGGAGCAACGGACGGCGGCACACTTGCCAACTCGTCGATGACTTTGCTGAGTTCCCTGAGCGCGGCGACCAACACTCGGCCTTCGCGCGACGATTCGTCGACTTTGCGCGCGCCGTAGATCGACGCCAACCACGCTCTTAACGGTTCGGCCCAGGCGTTCAACGGTCGGGCCGCGATCCGCAACGGCGCGAGCAAATCGCGGACATTGCAGAGCATTTCGCGGGACAGGCCGTTTCGTCCCGTTCGCCACCGAGCTTGCGTTGTCTTAGGCTGCTCCAGAATTGACAGCAGCACATCCGGCCCCAACGGGAGGTGATCGCAGAACGTTTCATCGAGAGCTTCCAGATTCACCTGACCGGCGAGGGATGCATCAAGGTCCGGATGCCGTACCAGCGACGCGAAGCTTTCGTATCGCCCCCGCTCTAAAACTTCCGCGACCGCCAGCAGCAGACGGCAGGGGCCGGAATCCGACACCTTCGTCCCTTCGATCCACCGAGTCGCCACGCCACACGCCGCAAGCTGCCGCTCGACGAACGGCCCCTGACGCTCGTCCGTCAGACCAACAACGACTTCGTCGGCTCGGAATCGAGCACCCAACGCGGACAACTCACGAGCGACCTGCTCCGCCTGTTCAGTCGGTCCTTGGCAGACACGAATCCGCTCCAACGGAATGTCGATCGGCGATCCGCACCACCGCTCTGGCAACAAGCAGCCGTGCGTGTCGAACCAGTCATCTCGATCCGGCGGTGCGGCGATCAACGCCGTGACGCGAACCGCGACAAGGTTGAGAATCTGCCGCGTCGCCTGATTCATGTCGACCGTCCCGACCAACACAATATCGCGATCCGTCTGCGGCTCGCGACGCCGGATCGCTTCCAGCCGCGCGGTCTGCATATCCCATAAATTCAATTCATCGAGCTTTCGCAGGTACGCCGTCTGAAGGGCGTGCAGTCCTTTCCAGCGAAGTGCTTCGACACTCCCCGGTTCATCGCGGCCGAGTTTGACAACGTCACCGAAATCGCAACCGTCCGCCGCAAGTTCCCGGTATTGTCTCCACAGCAATGTTCCCATCGCCCACCACGCCAGCACATCATCGTCGGCAGGTGGTCGCGGCACGATCTTCTTCAACTGGTCTGTTTTCGATTCACGAAGTACTTTGGCCCACGTCAGTTGCTGAACAAGATCGCTCGCGAGCGGCCGCTGCAACGAATACAGATCTTCCGGCAGTTTTCCGATCGTTTCGATGCGTGGCGGAGTCAGTCGTCGGAGTTCCTTCTCCGCTCGAGCGACCAGCAATTCCAGCAACCGCCGCCCCGCCCGCCGCCCCGGCACGACCACGATTACGCCGCTGAGATCCAGTTCGTCGCATCCCGCGCAATTCTGGGCAAGCCACTCCGCCGCCGACTCCAGCAGCGGTCGCTCCCAACCCAAAAACTCGCGTGAGATCAACGTCGTCATGGAAGAATTGTGAAGCCTTGATGTCACGATTGCCAGCCGTCCATTTGGGTATCGCTAGACCGCCTCAAGGCGATAGATTCGTGCCTGCGAATGGTCACGGCACAGATTCGAAGACAAGGTCTCCGCATGATTTCCTCAAACATCCGTTTCTTCGGCGTCGGACTGACGCTCAGCCTGTTGTGGATGAACGGCCTGTCGGCCGAAACTCCAACGGCCACCGATGTCGCGTTTTTTGAGAAGGAGGTATTGCCGATTCTCAAGGCGAACTGTTTCGCGTGTCACGGCTCGGAAAAGAAGCTGCAAGGTGGACTGAGGCTGACCAGCCGAGAGGACATTCTCAAGGGTGGCGAGGGTGGCCCGGCGGTCGATTTGAAGAAGCCCGACGAGAGCCTGATTCTGATGGCGATCAACTACGACGGCCTCATGATGCCGCCGAAAGGAAAACTGCCGAAGGCTCAGATCGAGATCCTGACGAAGTGGATCACGCGGGGACTCGCATGGTCAGACAAGGCCGCAGCAGCGGCGGTGAAAGCTCACGGGATACCGGTCGTCGATGATGAGGCTCGCAACTTCTGGGCGTTCCGACCGGTCGTGCAACCCACAATTCCCGAAATCAAAAATTACAAATCGAGAATCGCAAATCCGATCGACAGCTTTGTACTCGCGAAACTCGAAGCGAACGAAGCTCGTCCCGCGCCAATGGCCTCCAAGGAGACCTTGCTGCGGCGACTGTTTTACACGCTGACCGGCTTGCCTCCGTCGCCGAAAGAAGTCGAGTCATTTGTGAACGACAACTCGCCGGACGCCTACGAAAAGGTGGTCGATCGCTTGCTCGAATCGCGGCACTACGGCGAGCACTGGGCACGACACTGGCTCGATCTCGTGCGCTACGCCGAGTCCAACAGCTTTGAGCGAGACAACCCCAAACCGTTCGTCTGGAGATATCGCGACTACGTCATCCGCTCATTCAATTCCGACAAGCCATATGACCACTTCCTCCGCGAGCAATTGGCTGGTGACGAACTCGACGAGATCACTCCCGATTCGATCATCGCCACCGGTTACTATCGGCTCGGCTTGTGGGATGACGAACCAGCCGATCGGCCGCTGGCGTTTTACGATGGACTCGACGATATCGTGGCGACGACATCGCAGACGATGCTCGGCCTGACGGCGAATTGTGCGCGTTGCCACGACCACAAGATCGACCCGTTCACACAGCGCGACTACTACTCGCTACTGGCCTTCTTCCACGGCATCAAACCGTACGGCGGCGACAACGAGATCCTGAGATTCATCGGCAATGAGGCCGAACGAAACCGACACGCCGCTGCGACTGCCGATTGGGAAGGCCAGATGGCGAACGCTCGAAAACAGATCGCCGCCTTCGAAGACGCGATCAAAGACAAACTCCCCGGCGGTGAGATCGATGACTTCAAGTTCGACGGCAAGCGTCGCCAGATTCTTCGCAAACAGCGAGGCAAACTGATCTCGATGGAGGAGCACGACAACTACGAGCGACTGCATCGCGAGCGAGAGAGAATCGAGCGTGAGCGCCCCAAGTCACTCGAACAAGCTCTCGCCATCAAGGAAGAAAGCCACCCGCGCGACACGTTTGTGCTACTACGAGGCAATCCGCAGGCACCAGGGGATCGTGTTGAACCGGCGTTCCCGTCCGTGCTGCTTGCAGCAAATTCGAAGCCGCCGGAGTTGCCGGCTCGGCGCGATGGCTCGGAATCGTCCGGCCGCCGCCGAGTGCTCGCCGATTGGATCGCTTCGCCGACGAACCCGCTGACGGCCCGCGTGATGGTCAATCGCGTCTGGCAATTTCACTTCGGCCGCGGCCTTGTCCGCTCGTCGAGCAACTTCGGTTACATGGGCTCGCCGCCAACTCATCCCGAATTGCTTGATTGGCTCGCCGGCGAGTTCATTCGCGGTGGGTGGAAGCTCAAACCGCTGCATCGGTTGATCGTGATGTCGACTGCGTTTCGGATGAGTTGTCAGGCAGACAGCGCCATCGCCTCCAAAGACCCAGAGAACGATTGGATTTCACACTTCGACTTGCGACGTCTCTCGGCCGAGGAGGTTCGCGATTCGATCCTCGCCGTCAGCGGCAACTTGAATCTGAAAAAGTCCGAAGGCCCAAGCATTTATCCGGTGATCCCAAGAGAGGTGCTCGCCGGTCAATCCGTTCCAGGTCGAGGCTGGGAGAAGTCTTCCGCCGAAGAGGCCGCATCGCGGAGCGTCTTTGTCCACATCAAGCGGTCATTGGCGGTGCCCTTGCTGACGGTATTCGATGCCGCTGATCCAGACTCCCCCTGCCCTGTCCGTTTCACAACCACGCAGCCGTCGCAAGCATTGGCACTGATCAATGGCACATTTGCGAATGAACAAGCCACATTGTTCGCCGCCAGCCTGCGACGCGAAGCGGGAACTGACTCGACAGCCTGCGTGACATTAGGACTCACTCGAGTCTTGCAACGACAACCGACCGAGCGAGACATCGCTCGTGGAGTGAAGTTTCTGGAGGACAACCTCCATCAAGAGAACGTCTCCGCCGATGAGGCGCTGCGACGCTTCTGCCTGCTGGCAATCAACCTGAATGAGTTTGTGTATCTCGATTGAGTTTTCTCTGTGCCCTTTGTGCTCTCTGTGTAAGAATTGGAAACACACAGACACAGAGGAACACGGACTTGGAGAAAAACAATGACGATCAATTTCTGTGGACGCACTCGCCGCGAATTCTTGTGGCAAACCGGAGCTGGGTTCACCGGTGTCGCATTGGCCGGAATGCTCGACCAGCCATTTTTTGCACAGGCCGCGGACGGCAAGCCGGCCTTCGCGAATCCGCTGGCTCCGAAGAAGCCGCACCTCGACGCCAAAGCCAAGAGCGTCATCTTCCTGTACATGTACGGCGGTCCGAGCCACATCGACACATTTGATTACAAGCCGTCGATGATTGGCCGCGACAACCAAACGATTGCCGTCAAAACTTTCGGCCGTGGCGGCAAGAAGAATCAGGGACGGATCGTTGAACCACGCTGGAAGTTCCAGCAGTACGGGCAGTGCGGCCATTGGGTCAGCGAACTGTTTCCGAATCTCGCCAAGCACGTCGATGACATCGCGTTCTTGCACTCAATGACCGCCGACTCGCCGATTCACGGATCGGCGATGTTGCAAATGAACACGGGCAAGGTGCAGAGCGGCTCGCCGTGCATTGGCTCATGGGTAAACTACGGCCTGGGCAGCGAGAACGAGAATCTGCCCGGCTTCGTCGTGATGCTCGATCCACGCGGCGGTCCGATCAGCGGGGCCAAGAATTGGAACAGCGGCTACATGCCGGCGCAGTACGAGGGAACGATTTTTCGCTCGCAAGGGACTCCGATTCTGGACCTGGCTCGTCCGACCGAATTGAGCGAAGCAGGCCAGCGGCGTTTGCTTGACACGCTGCGCGAGTTCAACGACGACCACGCCGCGAGGCTCGGCAACGATTCAAAATTGGCAGCGCGCGTTGCCAGCTACGAACTCGCCTTCAAGATGCAGTCGTCTGCCCCGGAGGCGGTCGATTTCTCGCAGGAGCCACGGCACATCCAAGAGATGTATGGTCTCAACGACAAACGTTGCGGCACAGTCGCTCGGCAGTGTCTGCTTGCTCGACGGCTCGTTGAACGGGGTGTTCGCTTTGTGCAGATTTACTCCGGCGGAGCACACAACGACGACAACTGGGATGCTCACGGTGATCTCAAACACAACCACGACCTGCACGCCGGTGAGACCGATCAACCGATCGCCGCGCTGCTGACCGATCTGAAGGCTCGCGGCCTGCTCGATTCAACGTTGATCGTCTGGGGAGGCGAGTTCGGGCGACAGCCGACCGCCGAATACGAGAAGGGGACCGGCCGTGACCACAATGCCTATGGCTTCACGATGTGGGCCGCTGGTGGCGGAGTCAAAGGGGGGATCTCTGTTGGCACGACCGACGAACTTGGCAGCGCAGCGGTGGAGAAACCGTTCCACGTCAAACACCTGCACGCCACGATGCTGCATCAACTCGGACTTGACCCGGAGCGTCTGACGTACTTTTACGGCGGCCTCGATCAGAAACTTGTCGGCGTCGAAGGGGCGGAACCGATTCGCGAGATCATGGGTTAATTGTCGTTCGTTGTTCTGCCAAAGCCTCTTTGACAAATCAATCTTGGTGGAACGATTTACGCCGGCGGCTCGGGCGGCTTCTTTTTGGTTCCCCGCTTACGAGGCGTGAGTTGCAGCCAAGTGTCAAGTTGTTTGCTGACCTCGTCTAGGCTGACGTTTCGGGGCGTGACGTCGAACTCTGCCTCGGCCGGTGAATTGGCTGGGGTTGCGAAGTTCAGCCGCAAGACTTCCTTTTCCAGGTTCTGCATCCAGGCGGGAAGCTCAATGCCGGAGCCGGTGCTGTCGGAAAGGTAGGTGTCGATCTCGCGACGAAGTGCGTCGAAGGCTGGCGATTCGGGGCGTTGCGCTTGCGCGTCGGCGACCACTTGCGGAAGGTGCGCCAGCATTCGATTCACAGCGAGCGGTTTGGTGAAGTGTTCATTGAGCCGGTCGCTGACGGCCGGGAGCCTCATGCCGTATTTGCGTTCGGCGGCGTGCAGTCGCCGAAGGTGTCCAGCGGAAGACTCGCGGGCCCGTTTCTCGAAGCTTCGTTCCCAGGCGGCGACGGCCTCTTGCAGATTCCCGTTGCAAAGGACTTGATGGACCAGGTTCAGCGGAGTGAAGTTCCAAGCGTCGCGGTCGTAGTCCGCTTCGACGCGCAAAAAGTCGAGCAGGAAGAAAAACTTTTCGCCGTAGTCCGACTGCGTCGTCGTCGTGTTGTATTCGAGGAAACGATCGAACTTATCCACGACCGTCGTGTAGATCAGCTCAAGCACATGCACAACGTGATCAGTTTCGATTGCACCATTGTCGAGAGCCTCCAGCAGCGGGCTGGGACGCAATGGGTCTTGTGACTCGGCCAAGAAATTCAAGAACCACGGAATGCCGCTGTGCAGGATCGCACGGACGTTACCGAGTGTCAGCATTTTGGCGTGGAAGAGTTCCGCACCATACTTGGTGATGAATTCGCGGACCTCGTCCCAGATCGCATCGCGTTTCATGCTTTCGACGGCCGAGAGTCGCATTGTCGCGCTGTGGCTGACCCATTCCTCGACGAACGGCTTCAGCATGTGATGCAGCAATTCGACCAGCTTCTCTTGCGGGAAGGTTCCGTTCTGCCATGTTTCGGCGGAACGAAGCAATGCTTCCGCCGAAGATTTCACCGCCGTGCGAAACAACCGGTCGAACTCGGTAACAGCCATCTCCCCCGGGCGCGAAGCCTTTTCCATGCGATGTGCTGTTCGCAGCAGATGCCACGTCTCTTTCAGCAGTCCCAATCGCGGCAGTTGCGTGAGCAGGAAACGGATATCCGATTGCAACAACCGCGCGGCGAGCACTTGCTTGGGATGCCCACCAACATCCAACGGCACGTACAGCAACGGCTTGCGGGCGAGCGTCGTCAGCAGGCCGGGCAGTGTCGTTTTGACCTCATCGACATCGCCGCGCAGGACCGCCCGGTACAGCGCAGTCATGTGCAGGTCCTCGCTCACCGCTTTCGACTTCTTGCGATTGTCACCGCCGGGTAAGAAGCAGCCGAGACCACGCTCACCGATTCGGCACGCGAGCTGCGCGGCGATCACCGTCTGCACCATGTAGAGCTTCGTCTGAAGTTGCAGGTCATATTCGACATTCGAGTCATGCTCGCCCGATGGCGTTGCAATCTCAAAGTCCCAAAGCGCCCCCATCAATTTGCGGAGCCCAGTCTGCATCTCGCCAAGATGTTTGACCCAGCTGCTGATGACGGACTGCGGATCTTCGAGATCCGGTCGCCGAGCCTCTTTCGGATTCCGTTGCAGCCCAGCCGGCGGATTGCGCATCAAACAGGCCACCGCCATCTGCCAGACTTGCGCCAGCGTGACTGTGAACTTCAGTCGCGGCTCCAAAGCCTTACTGAGGTACTCCATTTCCGTCGAACCGGTCGAGGCACCGTCGTCCATCAATTCGCCAGAGACACCGTCGTCCGCGCTGTCTTTGAACGAGACATCCTCGTAGGCGTTGCGAAACGGGTTGTCATCATCGTCGACGTCGTCGTCCGAATCGAGCAACGCGCTATCGTCATCGAAGTCGTCGAGGTCTTCGTCAAGCGAATCCTGTCCGAGCTTCGGCTTCGTTTTCTTCTTGGGAAAATCACCCGCTAAGCCATCAAGCACCGGGACATCCCAGAACTCACCCGCGTTGACTTCCAGATACGCGAAGAACCGTCGAATCAGCGGCCAGCGGTCGGGGTGCGAGCCGTCGGGCAGTTCCGCCGTGACTTGCGCCATCCATTCGGTCAACAGCGCCGGCAATGAGTACGAACCGGACTCGATGCCAACCTCGTCGTTCTGGCTGAGCCACTGCATCAACAGCGCCATCGCAGCAACGTAGTCTTCTTTTTCGAGCAATGCTTTCACGACCAGCGCGTACGACTTGGCCGTCGTGAAACGGTCGATGTGTCGCCGCCAGAAGCTCACATCGCCAGCCGCCTCACCCGCCGCCCGCCATTCAGAGAGGACGTCGGCAACGTGCGTGGCCGATTCCCAACTCTCGCGACCGGCGACGTGCGGCATGTCCTCGACCGTGACGCTGGCAAACTGATCCCAATACTCGGCAAATGTGCGGAAGCAATCCGAAAGCCGCCGCGTTAACTCACGGTCACCTTGTGCCGCCGACTCGCCCAAAGCTCGCGAATAGACCGAGAGGTATTGCTCGACGATCGACAGCAATTCTTCGAGCCGCTGATCGGGGATGCTGTCCTCACGCGACGAAAACAACTGGAACTGTCCCTGGAAGCCGAGAATGTTCCACGGATCGGGAAACGCTCCGCATTCGATGCCGCGTTTGAAATGATCCTCGATTTCGGCAATCAACGAGACCGCCGGCAGGAGTTGTCCCTCGCTCAGATGTCGATGCGCCGCCGTGATTCGCCAATGCACCTCGCAAGCAAACCGTGCCGCGACTGACGGGATCACCGCCGCAGTTTCTCGTGCGGCCTGTGGCTGGCCGAGCATGGCATACAAACCCGCGAGCTGCCGGTACTGAATCTGTCTCGCCCCATAATTTGCGAGATACAGATTCAGCGACTGCCGCACATGACCGAATGGCTGTTGCGTCTTCTTCGCGGCGGCTCGCAGTCGATCGGCTCGTTCCCCTTGCGCGTCGTCGAGCAGCCGTTCATAAAACGCGTCGCGCTGCCGGGCGACACGCGGCAACAGCGAGGTCAGCGTGATGGTTGAGTCGTGTGTGTCTGGTCCCGCGCCACTGATTGCCGAGGCCATCAACATCGTACCGCACAGCACCGACGCGGCGTCGAACAGCGACTCTTCCGGAGGTTGATCGGTCTGCTCAGCCATCCAGTTCAGCAGCGAGTCGAGAATGATCTTCCGCAGGATGAATCGGCGATAGTTTCCCCTGTTGTCGATGTGGTGCGGATCCCACTCACCGAACATGTAGTTCGTCCGCTTGTAAACCGGATGATTGTGATCGTGAGCGCGGACGTCGCAGGCGATCTCTTCCAGGTTCCGCAGATCAAAGTAGGCATTCTGCAACAGATTCGCCGGCACCCCCTGCATCAGTTCCATCGTCCGTTTGATGAGTTCCTGATACGGCCCGCGTCCCGCACCAACTCCTTGAAAATAGATCGGCACAGGCCGGAACCGCTCCTTCGGATACGGTTCCATCTTGCGGTCATTTTCCAGCACCGCGACCGGCCGGAATCCGATGAAGTCGTTGAGCGACTCCAATGCACCGTTGACAATCCGCTCAGTCTCGTCCCACGGAGAACCTTGGACGAGCACCGCCTCAAACAACCGAGCGAGAAACAGCGGCTGTTGGAAGTCGGCATCGCTGAGATGAAACAGCAAGTCTGCGTGGTGCCGTCGATAGGCCGGCCACAATTGGTGAAAGGTCAAATGCAGGACCGCTCGAGCCTGTGCCGAATCCTTGAACGCCGCAGACGTCGCTTCCAGTTCGCTCAGCCGTGCGATCAGCGCCGTCTCAAAAGAATCCCACGGATTCGGCCAGCCCCATTCTGGGTGGCAACGATTCAGCCGATCCTGAAATTTCACATCCGGCTTGCCGCCGGAGAAATTCAGATAGCCCAAAATGTCCTGAAACCCGCTGGCGAGTGCAGCGGTCGCGACCTCCTTCGGGACGGTTGGGCCGGAAGCATTTTGCAAACTCTCCGGCTCAAGCGGAGTTATCTCAGCAGAATCCTCAGTTGGCTGACTTCCCGACATAAAAGATGCAATCCCCCGCAGGGACAGAAAAAGTTTCAGAGGCAGTTTCGCAACCCATCGCAGGGTTGGGAAGCATCATTCGTCTCTGCGAATTCCAATCACACAACGCCCGCAAACTTGAGCACGCCCATCACGCCGAGAAATGAGAAGTACACGCCCCCGAACGCCATCAGCACACGGATGAGGAGGCTCGGGCGGAGTTCTCGCGGAAGCAGGACCGTGTTGACGGCAATCGTGTGCCAGCAACTGAACGCGAACGCGAAGTTGTAGCCGGTCGTCGCCAGTTGGAAGACCTTGGCCGCTCCACTACCAGCAAACCAAATGATTGAGAGACACGCGACTGAATACGCCACCAACACGCCAAAATAGACGTACTTGATGAACTTCGTGTCGAGCGTTCGGAGTTGTGGAAGCGCCGTCCAGCAGACATCGACCCAGCGACGAATGAAACCATCCACAGTCGAAATCATACTCGTCATCAGCACGAGGAAGCCGCAGAACAGAGTCGCAATGCGCAGCCCTGACGACCAACTTGGTCCCGTCAGCCAAGACATCGACGGCAGCGCGGCCAATGTTCCCGGATTGGGGTTCAACGCCGTTTTCGCCATCCCTTCGGAAGTCATCGCCGCCACGAGGTCTCCATCAACCTCCATACCACGTTGCAGAAAGCCGACGGACAAGATGCTCGGCAACGAAACGCCAATCAAGCAGGCCATCATCCAGACACACACCTGATCGCGAGCCACATGCCGATACCAACCCTTCCAGCGCGGCAGCGATTCCTCAGTCACTTTGAAGACACAACCGACGTGCGACAACTCGATATCGTGGCCTCCGACGATGCTGGGAATTGCGCCAACGTGATGCCCCATGCCCCAGCCTTGATCTCGCGTGAAATTGCTGATTGGAGTGTTGGTCAAGCCGCCGTTGCCAGCGATTGCGGCTAATCCGGCAATGAAGCCGATGAGCGCCCAATCGACTTTCGGAAGTCGTCTCTCCGTCAGCAGCGAAATGACAAAGTTGTCGATGTTGGGGCCATCGGCCTTTCCATCGCCGTCCTCGTCGACAAACTTGCGCGGACGGCCCAAGCTGTCTTTTTCCCATTCGTCAGGCTTTCCGTCGCCGTCCGTGTCGACTGTTTTGGGGAGTTTCTTTTCGACAACGTCCAGATGCCCGTCGCCGTCGAAGTCCTCACCCGGATCAAGCGTGCCGTTTCCGTTGCGATCCTCATCCGCGCTGATCGGCACCGTACCGACCTTGAAGAGTCCCGAGGCAATTTCGAACCAGTGCGACGGTCGCGAATAGACCGCCGACACGAACAGCAGGAAGCCGATCACTATGACCAGTTTCGCTGACATGATGACTTTCAGCGAGTTGAAGACCTTGCCGCCAATCAATAACGGAAAGGCACACAAGAAGAAGATGCCGGTCGAGACAAACTTGTGGAGCCACCAGTGCGTCGTGTTGGCGTCAAACTCCGCACCAATAAACATCTTTTCGATGACGACGGCCGCATTGACGACGAGATACGGGAAGATCGCTCCCCAGTCGAGCAGCACATAAAACAGCAACCAGAACATCGGATGCGGCGGGATGCGAAACTTGCCCGTGAAAATCGGCTCGCCGGTGTAGAGGGCGTAGCGGCTGATCTCGATGTTATAGAGCACCTGAACCAGGATGCTGACGGTCGCGACCCACAACAGTGCCGCTCCGTACTTCGCCGTCACAGCAGGACCGGATAACCACTCGCCGCCGCCGATGGCCGAGGCACCCATCACCAAGCCTGGCCCGATCATCGCCAGAATGCTCTGCCTCGTGAACTTCGGAGCTTCGATCAATTCCGCCGTCGTCCAGCGCGGCATGTGCTTGGAACCTGGATGCGGAGCCTCAAACGATGCGGCGGAAGAGCGGCTTTCATCGGACATGAGCACTCCTTGTCGGGGATTAGGCCAAGTTCCAAACTCGCCAGACGATATCCCTGTCCTCTCGCGCTTGCCAGCATCCCCGATCCGACCAAATCCGTGGCGGAACTCGCCGAAGGAACCTGACTTCCGAGTAAGTCCCGGTTTGAGTTCAACCGGCTGTAAATCTGCGTCGATGTTAAGGGTCGTAGCGGTCACAGCGGCGGCATCGTCGTCGCTCCGGCATTTGTTGCCGACCGCAACAAGGGGGGATCATGGCACGGGCGAAATCAGCCTCGTCGTCGGCAGTCGATGACGAGGATCGCAATTGTTACGCAACGTCGAACGAACCGGCCGGTCTCCCGCGAGTCACCCAGCTCGACGGAGCAACATGAACCGCCGACACCGAGCCAATACTGCCGCTGTGTCACTGTTTCCGTTTCTCGACGTGCTGGTCTGCACGATGGGGTCGCTGATTTTGTTGCTGTTGGTCGCCACCAGTCGCATCCGAGCCGCTGCGGTCGAGAAGGCGAAGCAAGCAGCCATCCAGGAACGACTGAAGTCCGAAAAACCACCGGAACCACCACTCGCGCCCGTCGTCATCGCCAACCATCCAGAACCTGAACCTGACCCAACGGCTGAATGGAAAACGCGCATCGAACAGCTGACCGAGGAGCGCGACGCTCTGCAAAGCCAGCTCTCGCAGTCGAAGAAGCGTCTGGCAGAAGCTCAATCGACGGTGATGCGCACCAAAGTCAAAGTCGCCTCAACCGAAGACCGGCTCCGAGAGATTCGTACTCAGCAAGAGGAGGTCGCCTTCGAACGACAGCGATTGCAGGCGATGATCGACTCTCTGCAAAGCGATCTGACCGACGCTGAGCAGCGGCTCACGAAAGCGGTCGAACGACTACAGACGGCAAAGAGCAAGTTCGCATTCATGCCCTTCGACGGCCGCACGGGTACAACTAAGCGGCCGATCCTCATCGAGTGTACGCAAGACTGCATTCGCTTCCTGCCGGAGGATGTCCGACTGACTCCGGCCGAGCTGAATGGCTTCACGACCGGTTTCAATCCACTGCTGATCGCGTCGCGAGAATTAATCCACTATTGGAATGCCTACGAACGGCTTCACTCCGCCGGTGCCGATCCCACCAACCCCCAGGACTCGTTCGAGACCGACTTAGCCGCGCTCAACGATAAGGAACGTGAACCGTATGTGCTGTTGCTGGTTCGACCCAATGGTGCCACGGCATTTCACATTGCCAAACTTTTGCTGGCACAACTCAAGGTGCCGCACGGCTACGAGCTGATCACCGACGACATGGAGATTGATTCCTCAAATCCCGATCCCGAAGCCAAGCACATTTGCCAAGCCGCGGTCACGCAAGTGCTGGCCGAACGTGACAAGATCCTGATCGCTCTCGCCCGAAATCGAGACCAACAACAAGATCAGTTGCAGCTCGATCCCAACTCACGAATCTTCGCCCAGCAGGAAACTGACGATTCGCCAACGGGATTCAACCGCACAAAACCAAGTAGCGTTCTCAAACCAGGGCCAGCATCAAGAACAGGGACCAATGGTTATTCGGCAAAGAGCCCCACAACCAACGGCTCCGCATTCGACGGACCGCAAAACGACGATCCCTCAGGGAGCGTGCTCTCCGCTGATCGTTCGACAATCAACACTTCGACATCATCAGTTCGCCCAAGCAATCAGAACGACTCATCGCGTTCATCGCTGGCCAGCCAGGGCGCAGATAGCAATGAGACACCGACTTCCGAAAAGCCAAACAACTTGCCTCGCGACGACGAGGCATCATTGCCTGCTCAACAACGGCGCGCTGGCGGAAAGCAAATTGGGAAGACGGGCCATCTCCAATCCGGCGACTCCCCTGCCGATGAACCGAGGCCGCAGCCGAAGGAGAACCGCTACAAGAATGACGACTCGAAACCGTTTCCGTTCAGCGGCGAGCGAACGAAACTGACATCCTCCAAGACTGACGTTGCGGGATCATCCGCAGCCCAGTCCGGCACGCCGCATTCAGCCCCTCGACCGAGCAACAACAGCCCTCGCGGAACCAATGCGAACGGTTCGACAAATGGTTCTTCGGCCAACAGCAACATCGCCCAAATGAAGCGGCGCTATCTTATGCCGCATTCCGGCATCGGCGTCGAAAAGGCTATCACCATTCGGATTGAATCCCGGCGAGTTATGGTTGGAGAACAATTTGAAATTCCCGTCGATGCGGATGTGAAGACACAGAGCCTCACCGACCGAGTACTCATCGCCATGGACCGCGTGCAGTCCGATTGGTCCAAAGCAGCTGAAGGGTATCACTGGGTGCCGACGATCAAATATGAAGTCGTCCGCGGCGGCGAGCAGGTCCACCAGCGATTGAATTCCGCGTTATTCGATTTAGGACTCGTGTCGGACGTCGAGTACCTTGACTCAGATCCAGATGTAGCAAAGCCGTCGCGCGATCCTTCCCGCTCTCGCGTGTCGAATTTGGGTGGCGGAGGTGCGCGATGAGCTGTCGCAAAAAGCCTCGGGAAGAAATGGAATTCGGTTCCGACTCGTTCCTCGACGTCGTCGCCAACGTCGTCGGCATTCTGATCATCCTGATGGTTCTCGCCGGAATTCGAGCTAAAACCGCGCCGGTGAATCTCGCCGAAGAGGCACCCGCAGCTGTGATCGCCGAAGCCGCACCGCCCGCCGTGGTTGCACCAAGCCCGGCGGAACTCGAAGCCAAAGCCAGCCGCGAACGTGAGCTCGCAGCGTTTCAGTCACAATCCGATTCCCTGCAGCAAGAACTTGATCGACTGCGAGTCGTGGCTGAAAGCGATGACTCGAAACTAACGGAACTGCAATCACAGGACGCCGTACAACGCAACCGGATCGCCGCGCTGGCGGAAAACCTCGAAGGTGCCACTGCGGAGTTGCGCGACCATCAAAAGGAGTCCGAACTCCTGGAGGCCGCCGTCCATTCTGTGCGTGTTCGCTTGAAGAAGAGACAAGCCGCAGTCTCCGCCGCCGAGAATCAGCCCAATCGCATTGAACAATTGCAGCATCGCATCACGCCGGTCAGCCGAGTTATCAGCGAAAACGAGCTGGAACTGCATTTTCGCTGCCTGGGTAGTGTCGTCGCGGTCGTCCCCATCGAAGAATTAGTCGATCGCATGAAGGCACAAATGGAACGGCAACGGGATGTCCTCCTGCGGCTGAAGAAGTACTCCGGTTCGGTCGGCCCGGTGCGAGGCTGGAACCTCAACTATGTTGTCGAGACGCAACAGCAACTCGGCATGATCCGAGCCAGCGTGTCGCAGTTTGAGATCCTTCCCGAGACCGACCTGAAGGGAGAACGCAGCGAAGTCGCGTTGCGGACTGACTCCCTCTTCCGTAATGAACTCCGCAAAGCCGAACCCGGCAGCACGATCACTTTCTGGGTCTATCCTGACAGCTTCGCCCTGTACCGCAAACTTCAAGCCCTCGCCCATCGCGAAGGCTTCACCGTCGCCGCTCGTCCGCTGCCCGAAGGGACTCCGATCATGGGATCACCCAAAGGGAGCCGGTCTGCGGCGCAATGACCGAGTCGACCATAGAAGGACAAATTCATGTCATCACAATCGCAATGCACTCGCCGTCAGGGGATGGGCTTCTCATTTCTGCTGGGAGCCGCCGCGACGGCCGGTTTTTACTCGCTCGTCTTCTTCACTCCGCTGCGAGACACAATGCTGTACCGCTACACGACGGAGCACGCCGTTGAGTATGTCATCATCTCCCTCTTCTGCTGGGGCCTGATGGACGTGCTGCTGAAAGTCGCTGCGTTCCCTAAAGAGTGCCTCGCGTTGCGGCATGACTGGTTACCTCAGCGAAACGGTCGCGAGCCGGCCACAAACGCCCAAGTGCTGCTCGACCGCATTCGCTCGCAGCCGCAATGGTTGCAAGACTCGAAGATCGGTCAGCGATTGACCGCAGCGCTCGGCCTCATCACCGAAAAAGGAACCGCCGACGACTATCGCGAGCACCTGCAATACCTCGCCGATCTCGACGAAGAGCACTCGCACTCCAGCTATGGCCTGATCCGTTTCGTTAGCGGCGTGTCGCCGGTCTTGGGCTTTCTTGGCACGGTGATTCACTTCGGCACTGCCCTGAGTGGAATTTCCTTTGACGACTTGGTTGAGCGCCTACCCGGCGTCGTCAGCGAAATGGGTTCCGCATTCAATACGACGACTTGCGCTCTGGCCGCGGCGATGACGATGATGTTTTCGCTGTTCGTCTGCGAGCGAATCGAACGGAGCATCGTCCACACGATCGACCGATTTATCGAACGCGAACTCCTCAACCGCTTCGAGATCAAAGATCCCAGCATTCTGCCCTTCCTGTCAGTCGTGCAGTCCGCCAATCAAGAAGCGCTCACGGCTATCGACGCGACGCTCAAGAGTCAAATCGAAATCTGGGAACGCACGCTCGAAGCCGTGTTTCAAAGATTTGATCAACGTCAGCAACACGAGTTGCAGTCCTGGCAATCCGCACTCGATGTCTTGCAGCAGCGACATGAAATCTACGACACCAACCTGGCCGAGCGGCTGCAAAAATCGCTGGTCATGGTTGACGATAAGCAAGAGCAACACTTGTCGCTTATCCAAACGACCGTGGAAAAAGCAGTGGCCGTCCGCGACGACTTTGCCGGCTTGGCCCGCTCGTTGGAAGCGATCGCTCGCGGCGAAGGGAAACTGGCTGACACTCAAACCTTGCTGTCCAACAACCTCCGGATGCTTCGCGAGACCCAGCAGATCGACGAAGCTCTGCACGGCCTCACGGCAGCCATTCACTTGATGACCGCTCGCCAAAGCCTGCCAGAACTTCGCGGAGCGGCGTAGGCGTGCCACTCAGTTTTGAGCCAGCAGCAGCTTCGCGGCTTCGGCGATCTTCGGTCGATCTGCGTCCGACACGTCCGACAGCAGCGGCAGGATCGGCCCGGTCGCGGCGATGCCGACGAGGCTCAGCGCCGTGTGCAGCACGCGAATCGGGTTGATTGTGTTACGCAGGTCTTCGAGCGGTCGGAAGATTGCTTGTATTCGTTCGGCCGTAGCGAAGTCTCCAGCTTTGATCGCTCGGAGCATGTCCATCGAACGCTTGGGAGCAACGCAGACACAACCGGAGGTATAGCCAATCAGGCCGAACTCGCGAAGATGCGGCAGCGCCGGCTGCTCACCGATGCCGCTGACGATCAACGATGGCCCGACGGCATCGACAAGCTGCCGCAGGTACGAATCGTTGACCGGGTTATCGCGGACCGTCGCGTACTTGATCCACGATAGCAGCCCGTCGTTCGCCAATTTCCGAGCGGCATCGACCTCGATGAAGCCATCGTTCTTGATGTAGAGCACCGCCGGTCGCTGCGTCGCTTCGACAAACTTTCGCAACCCTGTCGCGACGCCGTCGGAAGTCAGCACGTCACGGCTCGGCAACATCATCGCCGTGGGAAAGGAAAACTCGCGCAGGATGCGAGCCTGGTCCATCATCATTCCGAAACCGGGACCGACAGACGGAATGATGAGCGAGTTCTCGCCCGCCAACTCAGTCAGCATCGTGAGCAATCCGGCGTACTCGCTGATCGAGACGTGAGCCAAAACCGCATTGCCGCCGTAAAGCAATGTCGAGACTCCACCCGCCTCGAGGTGCCGAATGATCTTGCGGTTCTCGCCCCGATTGAACGAGCCATCCGCATTTCGCGCGAGCGGCGGAACTGAAATGACCGACGACGCCAAGGTCGCGGGAGTGATCGGTTTCGTGTTCATGGTTGTCCTTTGTCGTGCGGTATCAATTCGAGCCTTCTCCACTCGGGAGGAGGTCGCCGATGGCCAGATGAGGGATTCGAGTTGTTGAAAACTCCCGATTCGAGATGCGACTGCTTATTGGCGGTCGCAACATCGATCGTTATGCCGTCCCTCGCCCTAGCCCTCTTCCACGGGGTAAGGGAATCGGCACTCGGCTCATGACGCATACTCAGGGAGGAACCGTTTCCAGTTCTCGTAGATGATGTTGTGAATCACCTCGTCTGAGACCTTCGGAAAGTTCGTTCCTGCGACGATGTCGTTGACCTTGTGTTGTCCGGCGATCACCTGCGTTGCGGTCGCCGAGGGGAAGTCCGAGCCGAAGATCAGCTTGTGGTCGACGCCGTACTCGATCGCGGTGATGAAGGCTTGATAGTGTCGCCAGGGGCGGTAATGCAAAGCCGAGATGTTCGTGTAGAGATTCGGATGCTTGCGAATCAGCACGATGCACTCGGTCTCCCACGGGTGGCCCATGTGAGCGATCACGATCCGCAGATTCGGGCAGGCGATCGCGATGTCCTCAAGCTGAATCGGGTTCGCGTACTTCAGCGGCCCCGGCCGGACGAACGACGTTCCCTGATGTATGTTGACCGGAATACCCAGCGACTCGGCCTTCTTGAACAGCGGCAAGTGCTTTGGGTCTTGCGGGTCCCAGTTCTGGTAAATCGGCGAGCACTTCAATCCGCGCAGCCCCAGCCCATTGACATAATACTCAAGCTGTTCGACGCAATCCCGATCGTTTGGATCGACCGAGCACCAGCCGATGAATTTTTCCGAGTGCTCTTTGACAAACTTCGCGATCAATTCCTGATCGGCGTTGATCCCGGTAAACGGAGCCTTGATGCCGAAGACGATCACCTTGTCCGATCCTTCGCTCGCCTTCAGCAGTTGCTCCGGACGCGAGTCAAAGGCGTTCTGCTCCTGCACGCTGCTGCCGGCAAAGTACACGTCTTTCGACAGCTTCATCTTCGCTCGCTTGGCCTCCCATGCGAACTTCACGAACTCGTCGGAGAGATGATCCGGGTACCACATCAAATTGGTGTGCGTATCAAACAGCATGACTCGATTCCTTGCGGCTCAATCGGCGATCGTCAGTCGGCCTTCACGATCGCTCAGTACCACGCGGTCGCCAGCTTGCGGCGGTACTCGCCCGCCAGCTCCGAAGCCGGGCCGAGCAGGCCGAGGATTTTGACCATCGCTTCTTTCGCCTGAGGGCCGATCCCTGCCTTGTCGCGAGCGATCAGCGACAAGCAGAGCTCTAACGCTTCGGTGTGCTTGCCCGCGACGGCCAGCGCATCGGCCAGTGAAATCTGCAACGTGAAATCGTTCGGATTTGCCGCGGCGGTGCGGCGAGCCTCATCGACACCTCCCGACTCGGCAGCGTTGGCTCGGACTTCGAGTTCGTCCTTGATCGCTTGAGCTTCCGGCTCCAGGAAGCCGCGTTCTTCGAGCTGCTCGATCAGTCGCTCCGCCTCCTCATCGCGGTTCTGAGCCATGATGACTCGCGCGAGGGCGATCTTCAGCGTTTCCGCCTTCGGCTCCAGATTCAGAGCTTCACGAAACTTCGCTTCCGCTCCAGCCGGATCGGTTTCCTCCAGCTTCATCCCCGCCATCATCGCCAACTGCGCAGCAGACGGCAGAAACGTTTCTAACCACTGCCGCAACTGCGACTCCGGCAACACCCCGGCGAACTCGTTGACGAGTTGCCCGTCTCGGAACGCGACCACCAGCGGAATCGACTGAATCTGAAACGCCGCCGCAATCTGCTGCTCGACTTCGATGTTGACCTTCACCAGCAGGAACTTGCCGACATATTCCTCGGCCAGCTTCTCCAATACCGGAGCCAACTGCTTGCACGGCTGACACCACGGAGCCCAAAAGTCGACAACGACCGGCAGCTCAAACGATTTTTTGATGACGTCCGCTTCAAACGTGGCAGCGGTCGAGTCTTTGATCCAGGCAGAGGTGGGCATGATGGTGTCGCGAGGCTGAAGGCAATTCGGTGGTGTCAGACTGCCGAGAAGTAGACCGGGCCAAACGCGTCGACGCAAGGATTGAGAATGTGAAATTGGTCATTGCTCATTAGTCGTTAGTTCGACGATTTGTCTCGCCGTACGACAATGGGAAGCCAAAAAGTCAAATGAATCACGAATGATGTCTAACCATTTTCATCTCGTCCAAGAAAACCATTGCTCAAACACCCGCTTCACGAACGGCGTCAACCGGCGGCGTTGAGCTTGATCGGCCAGCCGCTTGAGAACCTCGGCCTGCGTCGGGTAAGGATGAATCGTCTTGGCCAGCGCACTCAGGCCGAGCTTCGCCGTCATCGCCAGAGTGATTTCATTGAGCATGTCACCGGCATTGCTTGCTACGATCGTCGCTCCGACGATGCGATCCGTTCCACGCTGCAGTAACACTTTCGAAAAGCCATCACTCTCTTTGTCGAGAACCGCTCGATCGATACGCGACATCTCTTCGACCAGCACATCAACCGCGATGCCAAGCTCGCAAGCCTCTGCCTCCGTCATCCCCACGACAGCGACTTCCGGATCGGTGTAAGTGCAGCGCGGGATGACCAGCGACGACACGCGGCCTCGTCCGGGGAACAGCGCGTTCTGCAACACGATGCGCGCCATCGCGTCCGCCGCGTGCGTGAACTGAAATCGCGAGCAGACATCGCCCGCCGCGAAGACTCGGCGATTGGTCGTGCGCAGGCGATCATCTACGCGGACACCCGCCTGCAAGTCGAATTCAATCCCCGCCGACTCGAAGCCCAAGCCATCCACATTCGGCGTGCGACCCACGGCGACGAGCAACTGATCTGCGATCCGCTCTTTTGATTCCAGCTTTTCTGCGTTGGCCTCAATGCGGAGCAACTTCTCCTCGCCGCGCCGCTCCACCGCTACGACGCGAGCCTGTTTGAGAATCTCGACACCGTCGCGACACAACGATTTTTCGACGACCCTTGCCGCGTCGACATCCTCTTTTGGTAACACGTTCGCGTGTGACGCGATTAAGGTCACTTGGGATCCCAACCGCGCCCACGCCTGAGCCAACTCGCAGCCGACAGGGCCTGCTCCCAAGACGACCAACCGACGCGGCAGCGATGTGAGCGAGAACGCTGTCTCATTCGTCAAGAAGCCGGTATCGACCAAACCGGGAATATCGGGGATCGCTGCGTGAGCGCCCGTCGCAATCAACGCTCGACGAAATCGGAGCGACTGACCGCCAACCTCGATCGTCTCGGAATTCTTGAAGCGTCCAGCACCAAAGAAGACATCAACACCAAGTTCTCGGAAACGTTCAGCAGAATCGTGCGGAGCCAGAGACACTCGCAATCGTCGCATCCGTTCCATCACCGCGCCAAAATCAACGCGAACGCCACCCGGAACTTCGACGCCGAAATCACTCGCAGCGCGCACAGTCGCCGCCACGCGAGCCGACTTCAACAACGCCTTCGAGGGGACGCATCCGTAATTCAAACAGTCGCCACCAAGCCGATGCTTTTCAATCAAGGCGACTTTCGCCCCCAACCCCGCGGCTCCCGCCGCTGCCACCAAACCAGCCGGGCCTCCACCGATAACGACCAAGTGATAACGGTGCGCGGGACAGGGATTCACCCAGTCGGTCGGCGCGACGTGTCGCTCGAGATCAACGTCGAAAGGCTCGCCGCTCATGACAAACTCCCTCAGGCATCAACGGACGCGTCCTTCAAGGCCTTCCGCGCGATGCGGTTGATCACAATCGTCACGGCCAGCGTTGCGAGCAACCCGACCGCAAAAAACACCTTTTGAGCGATGCCCCCTTCTGAACGTCCTGCCGCGATGTCGCTGAGACTCTTTGCCGCCGAACCAATCGAAACGTAAAGAACAGTCCCGGGGAACATCCCAATCCAAGAGGCCAAGATGAAATCTCGCACACGCACTTTTGTCAGGCCGAAGGCATAATTCAACAATCCGAACGGCAGGATCGGCGAGAACCGCGTCAGCATCACAATTTTGAAACCTTGTTCGGCCACGGCCGCATCGAGCGATCGGAACACCACGTCACTCGACACCTTGTGTTCGATGAACCGCCGCAAGAAGGTGCGGCCTGCCAGAAACGCCGCCGTCGCTCCGACGGTGCTCCCCAGCGACACGGCCACAACCGTCATCGCCACCCCAAAGGCAAACCCTCCCGCTAATGTCAGCAGCGATGCCGGAAAGACAAATACGCTCGCGGGAATGTAGGCCAACCCCAGCCAGACCAATCCGAGAGTGCCCTGCGATTGCAGCCACTCAACGAAGCGCGCAGTTCGCTCGCGCATGTCGATCTCCGACTGCACAACCAGCAGTGCGACGACGACCAGCAATATCAACACGATTCCGAAACGCCATTTCATCCGTTTTACAATCCCATCGAACATCGGGCTCACCGTACTCGGCCCATCGCTGCCAGTCGTGCTCCCACAAGTCCGGTGGCACACGATATCCTTCACGCAGTCCGCACGCTTGTCTGTTCCAGGAGTTCGCGATGTGTATCTTGCAATTCAATGATTTCGCCAGCCGAAGACAGTTTTTGAAATCGCTCTTGTCGGTGACCGCTGCCGGCTGCATTCCGTCAGCCATCACCTCCCGCGCGGACGACTTGCGGTCGCGACCACTAATCGGCTTCAGTCTGTACGGCATGAAAAGCCTGCCAGTCATGGAGGCTCTGAAAGTCTGCTCAGACATCGGCTACGAGTGCATCGAACTCGCCGCAATGGCTGATTGGCCATGCGCGCCGGAGACACTTTCTGCCGAGAAACGCCGAGATATCCGCCAGCAATTACAGGATCGTCACCTCGAACTGGCCGCGTTGATGGAAAACTTGCCACTGACTGTCGACGACGAGAAGCATCGCCACAACCTCGATCGGATCAAACGGGCGTTCGAGCTGTCGAGCGATCTCGCGCCGAGCCAAACGCCGCTGATCGAAACGATCCTTGGCGGCTCTCCCGACAAGTGGCCGATGCTCAAAGAGAAATTCGTCGAACGGCTGCGCGATTGGGCGGCGGTCGCCGCTGAGCACAAGGCGGTCATCGCGATCAAGGCGCACGTCGCAGGTGCGCTGCATCTCCCGCAGGACGCGGCGGATCTCGTCCGCACGATCAATTCGCCGTCGCTGCAACTGGCGTTCGATCAGAGCCACTTTCAGCTTCGCGAAGTTCCACTGGCAGAGGCCTGGAAGGCGATGGCCGATCGTACGCGATTTCTCCACGTCAAAGATGCCAAAGGCGCACCGGGTGCGTTTCAGTTTCTGCTTCCTGGAGATGGGACAATCGATTACGTCGAACTGTTCCGCTTGCTGAAGTCCACCCGATACTCCGGCCCGGTCGTCGTCGAGGTCAGCGGTCAACTAAGCTCCAAGCCTGACTACGACCCGACCGCCGCCGCAAAGAAATGCTGGCCGGTGCTGCGCGATGCGCGCCAGAAAGCGGTGTCGTAGAAGACGGAGCGACCTTGCCCTCCCGCACTCGGTCGCGAACAATCCCGCCGACGAAAGGATGAGTCGTGGATCAACGCGAACCAATTGAACTGCCCGTCGAACACATTTCGAACGCCCCCCCGCCAGAAACCGCGCGGCCCTTTGTTTTTCAAGTACGATTTGGAAATTGGGGGCAGTCTCCGCACCAGCCGCCGCTTCCCTTTCGAGCCAGACGTCCGCGACGTGTATTGCCGCTGCTGCTGTTCGTCGCCACCTGCCTGAGCACGTTTTGGGCAGGTGGAGAAATGTTCGGTTTGGTTTTCCATCCGGGTAATCCGCCGCAAGTCGCGATTGACCTCTCCAAATTCCTGGCGGGTGGACTTCAATACTCCGTCGCCCTGATGGCGATTCTGGTTGCCCATGAGATGGGGCACTTCTTGCAAGCTCGACGCTACGGCGTTCCCGCAAGCTGGCCGTGGTTCATTCCAATGCCGATTTCCCCGTTGGGAACAATGGGGGCCGTCATCGTCCAAGCCTCGGGATACGCCGACCGCAAACAGATGTTCGACATCGGTATCACCGGACCGCTCGCCGGATTGGTCGTCGCGATTCCCGTCACCATTTTAGGCCTGCAGACTAGCCGCATCGAAAACCTCGAAGCCTTTGGAGGCGGCCTGACATTTGGCAACCCGCTGCTCTTGAGGTGGCTTGCCGAGTGGCATTTCGGAACGCCGCTGCTGTCCCACCAGGACGTCGTCCTGACACCGCTGTTGCACGCGGGATGGGTCGGCATTTTGATCACGGCGTTGAATCTGATACCGATCGGACAGCTCGACGGCGGACACATCTTGTACGGCTTGATCGGCCGCCGAGCACACCGGGTCGCGTTCGTGTTGTTGTGGTCCGCTGTGATCTGGACGGTGACGACAGGCAACTGGTCTTACTCGGTCATGATCTTTTTGCTGTTGACGATGGGCGCACGTCATCCGCCGACACGGGATGACTCCGTTCCGCTGGGAGGCTTTCGCATCGTGTTGGGCTGGCTGACGCTGGGATTCATGCTGATCGGGTTCACTCCGAATCCCATCAGCTTTCAGAACCAACCACCGAGCAAACAGCCAGCATCAACAAGCCGCTATCGTCAACGCAATGTTCCACAGATTGAAGACACCGTGCGCGACCACCACCGACAGGTATCGCTGCTGCCGGTCGTACAGGTTGCCGAGCAGTAGCGCCAGCGGCAGCAAAGCAGCGCCATCCAGCGGTCCATGAATAAACGCAAAGGCCAGCGACGAAATTCCAATCGCGTACGCCGAGGCCATCTTTGTTTTCAGCCATCCCAGCAAGATGACTCGAAAGAGCAGTTCCTCGACGAGCGGCGCGAGCACCACCGCCGCGAGCACCACCCAAGCCAGCGTTGCCAAACTCCGATCCTGACTCAGCAAAACAAGCAGCGCGTTTTTTTCTCCGGGCTGACGCAACAACGCCGTCGCAACCATGATCAGCAGTACCGGCAGAAAACTGGCATGAGCGGTTTCCAACCCAGCCATCACTTGCGTTCGCCAGTTAGCCAGCGTGATTCCAAATTCACGGACAGAGCGTGCTCCAAAGCTGATCAACAGACCCAACATCATCGCCGCCAGAGCCACTCGCTCGAGACAACCGCTGCGGACTTGCTCCACAGTGATGGGTTTGCTTTCACCCGACCGAGACGTCAGGCCGTAGAACAAAAATAATCCGATGATCGCCAGTGCCACGACCACTACGGCGGAATTCCAAAACGGGGCGTCCGCCGGTTCGTGCTGCCAAATCTCTCCAAAACGTTTCCACCGCCGGAACCACATCCACCAGACCGTCAAGCTGCTCGCGATCATCAAGATGACGATCGACACTTGAGCGGCATTCAGCACTTGAGCCTGGTTCGCATTGGGCATGACAAACTCCGGCGACAACCGCAGGCTCTAGCGGCGATAGGCCGGGAATTCAACAAAGACTTTGATCGCGCCGTCGCGACGATCGCGAAACGTCTCGAACGCGGTTTGAATGTCCGCGAGCTTGTAGGTGTGAGTCACCAGCGGATCGACGTTGACGCGACGCTCGGCGATCCACTGCATCGCGAGAGGGAAGTCCCGCTTGAAGTCCGGATTGATGCTGGTGTGGACCGTGCCGTTCTTGAAAATTAAATCGCGCCAGCGCAAGCCGTTGATGATCTCCGGCGCCACGCCGAAGTACAGAATGCGGCCACCGTATCCGAGGAGTTCGATGCACAAATTGAATTGCTGTTCGGCGTGACCAACCGCCTCAATGACGATGTCGGCCCCCTTGCCGCCTGTCAATTCCTTGAGCTTCGCAACCGGATCATCGACAGCATTGCAGATCGTCGAGGTCACTCCGCACTTCCAACTGGTCTTCAGACGGGATTCCAACCTGTCGATGCCGATGACTTGCCGAGCGCCCAGCGCCTTTACGCTCATGTTGAAGAGCTGTCCCATCGGCCCCTGTCCGACGATCGCCACATCGAGATCAACCAGCGTCGGCAATTTCTTCAGTGCGAAGAGGGCCGTCCCCAAGGGCTGTGCGAGTACCGCCTGAGCGTCGGTACAGCGCGAGTCGATCGCGACGCCTCGGTCTTCCGAAACAAGGTAGCGTTCCCACAAGCCATTCTGTTCGGGAGGCACGCAAAGCACTCGGTCGCCGACCTTCCAGCGATTGCCGTTGGTCGCGACGACTCGGCCGATCATTTCGTGCAGCGAATGCCCCAAACGGATCGGCCACTCGCCGCTCCACGTGAAGTACGGAGTGTCCGATCCACAGAGGCAAGTCAACTCGGGCTCAAAGATCATCTCGCCTTTTCCACCCGGCGTGAGTTGCGGTTCCGGCGTTTCCACTAGATCGATACGGTGCGGTGCGGTGAATTGTCCAGCGAGCATGTCATTCCTTTTGTGGCGTTCGTGATTCCTCCACCAGATTTTTCTCGGTGGATTGATGATTATCGGGCTACTTACGGAAGCAGTACAGGTTCGTGTCGGACCTCGAAAACATGTGGCCGAGCGACGGAGTCAGAGACGCTCGAAACACTTCCTGCGCCGTCGCAGGGACCGTGTTTTCGGCTACGACTTCCAGCTTTAGCCCCGGCTTGATGACGGTCGTCTTGCCGGACTCGTCTTGAAAGTATGCCAGTCCTCCGGCGGCGATCGGGGACGACGTGTGAGTGCCTCCTAACCGTTCCTTCCAAAGTTCTTTGCCGCTGAGCGCATGGTAGCAGAACCCGAAGCCGTCCATGCTGACGACAAGAACGTAGTCTCCCACGACGACCGGCGAAGGCTGATCGCGACCGCTTTTGCGTGGCGTGTGCCAAACCATGTGCGACTGCGTGATGTCGCCGTCGCCACCGGGTCGCAGAGCATAGAAGTCACCTGGCTTGCCGTTGACGACATACAGCAGGCCGTGACCCGGAGTCACGGTTGGCTCACCGCGACCGTTGAAGGCTTTGCAACTCCAGAGCTTTCTTCCAGAGAGCGGATCGTAACCGGTGACGAACTCTTCGCCGTTGACCACCACTTCGCGCCGCGAGCCAGAATTCACAAGCACCGGCGAACTCCAACCACCGCGCGGCGGAATGTCACGCGGCGTTTGCCAGACCACTTTGCCCGATGCGACTTCGATCGCCAGCAGCGACGCCTCACCAACTGCATCACAATTTTGAATGACCAGACCATCCACGATCAGCGGCGATGCGGCGGCTCCCCAAGGCCCGTCGAACTTGCCGAGGTCTTTCGACCAGAGCTTCTTGCCATCAAGATCGAAGCCGTGGATGCCTCCTTTGCCGAAGAACGCCACGACATGTTTGCCGTCGGTCGCACAGGTCGCTGTCGCCCAGCCGTTCATCTTGTGCGTCGCTTCGGGAGTTCCCGTCCAGGCAGTTTCCTGCCAGAGGAGTTTGCCCGTTTTGCGATCGAGACCAAAAACGACTCGCTGCTTTCCGGCTTCGAGCGAAGATGTCAAAAAGATGCGATCGCCGAAAATCACCGGCGACGACTGACCGCTCCCCGGCAATGCCGCACTCCAGACGAGGGATTTCTCGTCCCACGTCACTGGCACATTCGTCTCTGACGAGTGCCCGTCACTCGTCGGACCACGCCACTGTGGCCAATCACCCTCCGCGCCAACCGCGGACTGAAATAGCCACACGAACATCAAATTCGCCAGCAGTAAACGTCGGTTTCTTCTCATGGCACTCTCCGCGTTCCCCGTATCTCCGTGATGAACTTGGCCTACCCCTTGATTTCAAAAATCGCTTCGACCTCAACGGCCGGTCCAGTCGGCAGCGACGCGAAGCCCAACGCGCTGCGAGCATGCCAGCCGTCACCCTCTTTGCCGTAGAGCTGATGGATCAGGTCCGACGCTCCGTTGACGACCAGATGCTGGTCGGTGAAGTCCTGCGTCGAATTCACGCAGCCCAGCAGCTTCACACAGCGCAGGCCGTCGAGCGTCCCGTGCGTGTGATGCACAGAGTTCAAGATTTTGACCATACATTCGCGAGCCGCCGCATAACCCTGCTCGACGGTCAGATCGCGGCCGAGTTTCCCTTTCATGTCGCTGGTGTGGCCCGACGAGAACAGCAGGTTCCCGGTCTTCGCACACAAATTGAGGTATCCCGGCTTCACTTCGGTGAACGTGAGTCCGAGTTCTTTGGCCTTCGCTTCCGGGCTGCTCATGGTCGGCACCTTGTCGTTGGGCGTTGCGTTGTGTCTGATTCTCACTACTCCCGCCGCCGACGGTCGGCGACTGGAGATGCAGAATACTGTCCCGCTCGCGAGTTCGGAAATGAACGCCCAAAGTTCGTCGCCTGTTGCCTGGCCGAGAGCCGACCGCCGATGGCCGACGGCCGTCGTACCGTTTTTGCTTGGCCTCTTTCTCAGCACGCCTGTTCTCGCCGCCGATCTGGCACTTGTCAAAGCCTTGCAATTGCTCGACGCACGCGTCGTCCCACCGGCGGAGCGCGAATCATTCGCCAATCAAGTCCGCGATCAGCAGCGGCGAGCCATCCGTGACGCTAACGAACGCAGCAGTGCCGCGTGGCAGCAAATAAAAACGCTTGACGACTGGGAGCGATTCCGAACTCAGGAACTCGCGGCACTCAAAAGGTCACTCGGCGCTTGGCCTGACCAACCATCAGAGATCCGCACGCGAGTCGCCTCGACCTTTAACGGTGACGGCTTTGCCATCGAAAACCTCCTCTTCGAAACACGCCCGGGCTGGTGGGTCACCGCCAACTTGTATCGCCCCGCAAAACAGCGCGAGTCGATGCCTGGAATTCTGATTTGCCACGCGCATCACACGCCGAAAGAGCACGGCGAGCTCCAAGATATGGGAATGACCTGGGCTCGAGCCGGTTGCATCGTGCTGGTCATGGATCAAGTCGGGCACGGCGAGCGGCGGCAGCATCCGTTCGCAATGGCCTCCGATTTCGACAAACCGTATCGAGTTGGCCATGCGGACTACTCCTTCCGCTACGACAGCGAAATTCAATTGAGTCTCGTCGGCGAAAGCCTCGTCGGCTGGATGTCGTGGGACATGGTGCGCGGCGTCGACCTGTTGTTGGCTCGGCCAGGTATTGATCCGAAAAGGCTGATCCTGCTGGGAGCCGTCGCCGGAGGAGGCGATCCCGTGGCCGTGACTGGCGCGCTCGATCAGCGATTTGCCGCAGTCGTCCCGTTTAACTTCGGCGGTCCGCAACCGGAAACAAGATATCCGTTGCCAGACGACGCCGAGACGTGGTTCAACTATGCCGGCAGTGGCAGTTGGGAATCGACCCGCAACCTGCGTGATTCAGCCGCATACGGCTTTCTGCCGTGGGTCATCGTCGGCGGCATCGCACCGCGACGGCTGGTCTACGCGCATGAATTCAATTGGGATGAACCTCGCGATCCCGTTTGGAAACGGTTGCAAATAATCTTCGGCTTCTACTCTCGCCAAGATTTCATCACCTTCACGCATGGCCGAGGAGCGGTCACCGGCTCATCGCCGCAAGACACGCACTGCACGCACATCGGCAAGACGCATCGTGCCCGCATTCACGAGGCGTTCCGTTCGTGGTTCGGCATCGAAGCAACGCCAGAAACGGAATTCAGCGCACGCCTACCGGCTGACCGCTTGCGCTGCTGGACTCCAGAACTCAAAGTCGAGTTGAAGCCGAAATCGCTCTCGACAATGACGACAGAACTTGCGGATCAGTTCGCCGCACTTCGCCTTCGTGAACGGGAGACTAATCCGGCGACCGGCGTGCAATGGCGCAAACTACAACAGCGATGGGCCGAACTGTTGCGAATCAAATCAGACGATCCGTTGGCCATTGTTCAGGTAGTACCGTTCGATTCGCCGGCGGGAGTTCGCGCGGAAGCCGTCGTACTCACAAGTTCGTCCGGCAATCGCACACCAGTCCTCTTGATCAAACCGACTGCGTTGAAAGCGGGGCAAGCCGTGGTCGTCGCGATCTGCTCGCAAGGAAAGTCGCGGCTCTTGAAGGAATGTGCACACGACATCGCGGAACTGCTGGAAGGCGGCACTGCTGTCTGCCTCGTCGATCCGCGCGGGATCGGCGAATCGAAGCTTGGCGACAGTCACGGCCGCCGCAGTTCAGCGACTTCGATGTCATCCACCGCACTGATGCTCGGCACTCCGTTCCCAGGCCAGCAACTGCGCGACGTGCGACTAGTACTTTCCTGGCTGCGCCAGCAACCCGACCTGAAAGGCCGCCAATTCGCACTGTGGGGCGAATCGCTCGCGCCCCCCAATCCCGCCACTTCGCTGTTCCGTCAACCGCGTGATGACGACGGAGCATTGCCCGCACCCTCCGAACCGCAGGCTCCGTTGCTCGCGCTGTTGGCCGGACTGTTTGAGGAGGACGTTACCGCAATCTACACCGTTGGCAACCTGACGAGCTGGCGTTCATTGCTTGCGGACTACTTGGTACTCACCGCGTCCGACGGCCTGGTTCCTGGAGCACTCACGTCTGGTGACATCACCGACTTGATGGAGCCGTTTTGTTCTGGCCGGCGCGTTCGCGTTGAAGCTGCTGTTGATGGCTGGAATCGTTGGGTTCCAAATACTCCAAAACGCGATGGTCCGAAGAAGTGGTTTGACGCAGTTTCCATACCGTAGCCACGTCTGCCAGAACGTGGGCAATCCACCGCAGACGCAGCCCCACGTTCTGACGAACGTGGAAACGAAAGACCTCACATGATTCGCAACTCGGTCAAACATAAACTCCGCGAAGGAGGCGTCTCGATTGGCACGATGCTGTTCGAGTTCAACACGACCGGCATCGCGCGCATCGTCGCCAACGCGGGTGCCGACTTCGCTCTGTTCGACATGGAACACTCTGGCTGGAACATCGAAACGATTCGAATGCTGATTGCCACCACGCCGAAGTCCGAGCTGGTTCCGATCGTTCGCATCCCGGCAACCGAGTATCACTTCGTCGCGAACGTGCTCGACATGGGAGCGATGGGAGTCATGATCCCGATGTGCGAGAGCGCGGACCAAGCCCGCCGGCTGGTCAGCTCCGCAAAGTACCCGCCCGTCGGTCGTCGAGGTGCCGCATTCGCGATCGCTCACGACGACTACCGCGGCAGTTCGATCCCAGAGACGGTTCAATCTGCGAACGACGAAACGCTGCTGATCGCGCAGATCGAAACCGCTCGCGGCATGGAGAACGTCGAAGAGATCGCCGCCGTCCCCGGCATCGACGCCCTGTGGATCGGACTCTACGACCTGACGCTGTCGCTTGGCATTCCCGGTGAAATGAATCACCCGAAAGTTCTCGCGGCAACTGATCGAGTCTTCGCCGCCTGCCACGCGAACAACATCGTCCCGGCCGTGCTTGTCACCAGCATCGCCGAGGGGGAAGCTCAAATCGCTCGCGGGTTCAAGATGATCGCCTACGGTGGCGACTTGTGGCTTTATCAGTCGGTCCTCCGCACTGGAATCAAGAAGCTCCATGAGCAACAATCCTCGTAGTCCGAACGAGGCGTCTCTTCTCGGTCGCGAGACTGACAGGAGGTAGGACTCCGAACGACTTTTCTTCTTCCCGAACGCGTGCCCAACCGATTACTCTGTCGACCCTTTGATTAGCCGCAACGGAACCCGGTCATGCGCAAGATGCCCAAAATGAATTCTCATTGCCGTGGTCCAGCCTCACGCCGCGAATTCCTGCGTGTCGGAGTCTCCGCTTTGGGAGGCTTGAGCCTGGCCGACCTCATGGCCGCACGCGCCGCTGCGGGAACAAATTCAACCAGCGAATTACCAACCTCCGTCATCCTGTTCTGGATGTGGGGCGGGCCGAGCCAAGTCGAGACGTTCGATCCGAAACCCAACGCCCCATCCGAATATCGTGGCCCACTTCGACCAATCAATACCTCGGTCCCAGGGATTGAGGTTTGCGAGTTGTTTCCACAGCTTGCAAAGATCGCCGACAAGTACTCGCTGATCCGCTCGTTGCATCACGAGATGGCGTCGCACAACGACGGTTCGATTGAATTGCTCACCGGCAAGACGCCGAGCATCGCCGATCCGACTTCGACCGCGAAGTCCGAACATCCCGATCTCGGCATGATCGCCAGCCGCCTGCGAGGCTCGCGCTCCGACGGCCTGCCGCAATACATCGGCATTCCGACGCAACCGTTTATGACGCGCCCGCAGTACCTGGGAGTCAGTCACTCGGCGTTCGTTACCGGCGATCCGTCGGCAGAAAACTTCAAACCAGCCAACTTAACGATTCACGGCGGACTCAACGGCCAGCGGCTAGATGATCGCTTGGGGCTTGCACGGCAATTCGATCAACATCGACAACAGCTCGCCGCAACCGAAGGTCTCGAAGCTTTCCATCGGCAGGCATTTCAACTGCTGACCAGCACGTCGGTCGCGAACGCTTTTGATCTTACGCGAGAAGACCCGAAGCTCCGCGACCGCTACGGCCGACATCTCTGGGGGCAAAGCTGCTTGCTCGCGCGACGCTTGGCCGAGGCAGGCGCGGGAGTCGTCACGATCGACGCGTTGGCTCCGAAGCTGGGGATGCCGCTCTATTTCAGTTGGGACGATCACGCCAACGCGCAATCCGGCTGGGATTTGGCGAAAGGCATGGCCTTGCGTGCCGAGCACATGGATCCGGCCCTCTCCGCTTTGATCGAAGACATCCACCAGCGCGGTCTCGAAGAAAGAATCCTCGTTGTCGCCGTCGGTGAGTTCGGCCGCACGCCGCGCGTCACATCCGCCAACGGCTGTCTCGGCCGAGACCATTGGCCACAAGCCCAATCCGCGCTGATCGCCGGCGGAGGACTCCGCATGGGCCAAGTTGTCGGAGCCACCAATTCGAAAGCCGAATACCCGGCCGAACGACCACTCACACCACAAGACTTACTCGCCACGATCTACCAACACCTCGGCATCAACCACCGCCACGAGTTCCCCGACTTCTCCGGTCGACCAATCCCGGTACTCCCCTACGGCGAACCGATTCGCGAGCTGGTGTGATCAGCGCGGCGGTCGGTACATGTGCGTCGCCTGTCCGATGAAAGCCTCCGCTGCCTCCATCAAAGTTTCGCTAAGAGTGGGGTGTGGGTGAATGCTGTCGGCGAGATCGCGGGCGACGGCGGCGGTTTCGACGGCGATCACCCCTTCGGAGATCAGTTCGCCTGCGCCGGCTCCGACGATGCCGACGCCGAGGACTCGTTCGGTTTTGTTTTCGACGATCAGTTTCGTCAGGCCCTCGGTGCGAGCCAGCGATTGCGCTCGGCCGCTGGCGGCCCAGGCAAAGCGAATGACTTTCACGTCGCGCTCTTGAGCCTTCGCTTCGGTTTCGGTCAGGCCGCACCAGGCGAGTTCCGGATCGGTGAAGACGACGGCGGGGATCGCAATATTATCGAACTCGGCCGGTTCGCCGACGAGGGCTTCGATCGCCACCTTCGCCTCGCGCGTAGCCTTGTGAGCCAGCATCGGTTCCCCCGCGACGTCGCCGATCGCCAGGATGTTTTCGTCCGCCGTGCGGCAGCACTTGTCGATCTTGATGAACCCCTTATCGTCAACTTGGACCTTCGTGTTTTCGAGACCGAGGTTGCGACTGTTCGGACGGCGACCGACGGAGACGAGGACTCGGTCGAAGGCCTGCTTCGGCTCGACTCCTTCGCCTTGCAGTTCGGCGACGATGCCGGATTTGCTCGCGGTCAGGCTGAGCACTTTCGTGTTGACGTAAATCGCTTTGAACTGACCTTCAAGCCGCTTCTGCAACGGTCGCACGAGGTCTCGGTCAGCGGCGGCGAGGATGGTCGGCAACGCTTCGACCACGGTGACTTCGCTGCCGAGCGCGACGTAAACGCAGCCCATCTCGAGCCCGATGTAGCCGCCGCCGATGACCAGCAGCTTCTTCGGGATGTCTTCCAACGCGAGCGCTCCGGTCGAATCCATCACGCGCGGGTCGCCGATGGCGAAGATCGGCGGCATCGCGGGTTGCGAGCCGGTCGCGATGACTGCTTTGTCGAACGTGAGCTGCTCGGTCGTGCCGTCCGGTTTCGCGAGGTTCAGCGTATTTGAGTTCGCAAACGTCGCGCGAGCCTGTACCAGCGTCACGCCTCGAGCCTTGCACAAGCTCTGAATACCGCCGGTCAATTGCCCGATGACGCCGTTCTTGAAGTTCCGCAGCTTGGCGAGATCAATCTTCGGCGAGCCAAACGTCACGCCATGCTCGGCCGCCTCGCGAGCCTCATGAATCAACTTCGCGACGTGCAACAACGCCTTCGACGGAATGCACCCGCGCTGCAAGCAGACTCCGCCGGGGTTCTGCTCTTCATTGACGAGCACCACCTTCTTCCCATGATCCGCCGCCGCAAACGCCGCCGGATACCCACCGGGACCAGCACCAATCACCACAATTTCCGCGTGTGACATTTTTCACCTTCAAAACTTCGTGCCTTTGTGCCTTTGTGGTCCAAATTGTTTTCACCACAAAGGCACGAAGGCACAAAGGAGAACGATTCGGATTTGGATTCACTCAAATCCAGAAAATATAAGTTTTTGAATCTTTCAAGCATCCGGGAAATTGATGCCTACGGCCATGAACGAGAACGCACTCATTCCTGCTCCCAATGCGGTAATTGGTGCCCATACTCGCCATTCACGTTTGAAAAGAGCAACGATTGTCAGAACTGCTTGTGCCAATCCCGACCCAAATGTTGCAAAAAGCAATAGCGGCCATAGGCTCACCCAAAGGGACCACAAATCCATGCCACGATCACTGTTAGCGACGAACTGTCGGACGGTAGCACCATGCCCAATCAAGAAGATGAACGTCATCGAGATTGCAACTGCTGACGGAACGCTGTGGGAAAGAACGATGTTCGTTTTTTCAAGCCGTTTCCATTTTCCAAAAACATGCACTCCGATGACATACAACGACCATGTCACTAGATAAGCGATAAGAATGGATTTGTTTTCCATCATTGCTCAGCCATCAATTGAACCAAGCCCAACCTTACGCCTCCGCCAACAGTGCGAAGAAGTCATTCAACAGGCTGCCGAGTTTGGCGACGAATCTGGCTCCGTCGGCTCCGTTGATGACTCGGTGGTCGTAGCTGAGGGACAGCGGGAGCATCAGGCGTTCGACGACCGCTCCGCCGTGGAGTTTCAGTTCGGTGCGGCTGCGGCTCAGGCCGAGGATCGCGACTTCGGGCCAGTTGACGATCGGCGTGAATGCCGTGCCGCCGATGCCCCCCAGATTCGTGACCGTGAATGTCGCGCCGGACATCTCGTCGGGCTTGAGCTTGCGGTCGCGGGCGCGCGTCGCCAAGTCCATCAGATCGCCAGCGATTTGCACGATCGTCTTTTTGTCGCAGTCGCGCACGACGGGGACCAGCAGTCCATTCGGCGTATCGACCGCGCAGCCGATGTGGTAGTACTGCTTGTAGATAATCTCTCCCTTGGCCGCGTCGTAGCTGGCGTTGGCGTGCGGGAAGGCTTTCAGCACTGAGACCAACGCCTTCATCACGATGGCGGTCATCGTCACCTTCGGCTTGTCCTTGCCAAGTCCATCGGTCAAGCGTTTGCGAGCGGCTTCCAAATCCGTGATGTCGATGAGGTCGTGCTGCGTGACATGCGGAATCGTTTGCCATGACAGCGTGAGATTCGTGGCCGCGACCTTTCCGAGCTTGTTCTGCGGCTGCCGATCAATTGGCCCAAACTGGCTGAAGTCGGGCAGAGTGGGAATCGCGATGCCACCGCCGCTCGGCGCGGAGGCTCGGCCTTCGAGGATGTTCTTGACGTAGTTCTGCACGTCCTCTTGAGTGATCCGACCGCCGGGGCCAGTGCCGGTGACTTGATGCAGATCAACGCCGAGATCGCGTGCGAGTCGTCGCGTCGCGGGACCGGCAGGAGCGGGTGGCCGATCGTCACCAAGGGTTCCACCTTTCGGCGGCGCGGCTGAAGCAGCAACGGGAGGCGGAGCGTCTGGCTTGGGTGCTGGAGTTGGTGTTGCCGATGCTTTTGTAGGAGTCGCGGCGGCTGGAGCGGCTGTCGTCGGCAAGCTGGCAGCTTGCCCGGCGGTGCCAGCTTCGATGCTCAGTAAAGGCGAACCGATGGCGACAGACTGACCGGCGGAGACATGCACCTTCGCGACCGTTCCGGCGTGCGGGCATTCGAGCTCAACGACTGCCTTCTCGGTCTCCAGGTCCATCACGACCTGACCGGCAGTGATGACGTCTCCCGGTTTCACTTTGATTTCGGCGATGTCGACGGTCTTCACTCCGTCGGAAACTTCAGGCAGTTTGAATTCAATGGCCATGATGTATTTCAATTGGAGTTGGGCGATGCATCGCCGCTTTCCATGGCGGCGGAGCCGCTTTGGTTTGATTGCAAATCAGCCGGACGTGAAAAGCGGCTCCGCCGCAATCCAAAGCGGTGATGCATCACCGCACTCCCAAGTTACGCTTTGAGCGGTTCAATCTTTTCGGGGTTAATATTCAAGTCTTTGATCGCTTTCGGCAGCTTTTTCTTATCGAAGTTGCCTTGTTGAGCCAACGCCACCAGAGTCGTGTAGGCGACACATTCCGCGTCGATCTCGAAGTGGCGACGGAGTTCTTCGCGGGTTTCGCTGCGGCCGAAACCGTCGGTGCCGAGGACGTGGTACGGGCCAGGAATCCAAGTTCGGATTTGATCGGGGACCAGGCGAACGTTGTCGCTCGACGCAATGAAAGGGCCAGCGATCCCTTCGAGTGTTGATTCGAGATAGCTCTTCTGAGGCTTTTGCGCCGGATGCAGACGGTTCCAGCGGAGACACATCGAGGCATCGCGGCAGAGTTCCGAGTAGCTTGTGACGCTCCAGACATCGCTGCCGATGCCGAACTGTTCCGACAGAATCTGCTGTGCTCGCAACACCTCGTTGAGGATCGGGCCGCTGCCGAAGAGCTGCGGGCGTTCTTTCTGACCCTTCGAGCTTTCAATGCCCTTGATGCGATACAAACCGCGAATGACTCCTTCGGCAACACCTTCAGGCATCGTCGGCATCGCATAGTCTTCGTTGTAGACGCTGAGGTAGTAGAAGATCTCCTCGTGCTCGACGTACATGCGACGCATGCCGTCTTGAATGATCAACGCCAACTCGTAGCCATAGGCCGGGTCATATGCTTTAAGATTCGGAACGCTGGTCGCAAAGAGCTGGCTATGTCCATCTTCGTGCTGCAAGCCCTCGCCATTGAGAGTCGTACGGCCGGAGGTTCCGCCGACCAAAAAGCCCTTCGTGCGTGAGTCGCCCGCCAGCCAGATCTGATCACCGACACGCTGGAAGCCGAACATCGAGTAGTAAATGTAGAACGGCACCATGTGGATGCCGAGATTCGAATACGCCGTCCCCGCCGCCACGAACGACGAGATCGCACCCGCTTCGTTGATCCCCTCTTCGAGGATCTGGCCATTCTTCATTTCCTTGTAGTACATGAGCTGATCGGCATCGACCGGCTCGTAGAGCTGGCCCTTGTGCGCGTAGATGCCGCACTGCCGAAACAGCCCTTCCATGCCAAACGTGCGAGCCTCATCGGGAATGATCGGGACGATTCGGGCACCGATTTGTTTGTCCTTCAGCAGGCCGCTCAGCAAGTAGGTGAATGCAAAGGTCGTCGAACCCTCGGTCGCCTTCGAAATGTAGCCGAGGAATGATTCGACTGATGGAACAGCCAGCTTCTCGTTGCTCGGTCGCCGCGCGGGCAAGTAGCCCCCCAGGGCTTGGCGGCGAGCTTGTAAGTATTGCATCTCCGGACTGTCCGGGCTGGGTTTGTAGAACGGCGCTTGATCGACTTCATCGTCGGCGATCGGGATTCCAAATCGCGAACGAAATTCGCGGAGCTCCTGTTCGTTCGCCTTCTTGACGTTGTGAGCCACATTGCGGCCCTCACCCGCTTCGCCTAAGCCGTAGCCTTTGATCGTCTTGGCGAGAATCACCGTTGGCGAACCGTGATGCTCAACGGCGGCTTTATAGGCGGCGAAGACTTTTTCCGGATCGTGTCCGCCGCGCTGCAGCTTTTTCAATTGCTCATCGGAGAGCGAAGCGACCAGTTCCTGAAGCGCCGGCGACTTACCGAAGAAGTGCTCGCGAATGTACGAGCCGGGCTCCACAACGTACTTCTGGTACTGTCCATCGACGACCTCACCCATTCGCTGCACAAGTTGTCCGTCACGATCTTGCTGCAGGAGCGGCTCCCAATTGCCTCCCCAAATGACCTTCAGGCAATGCCATCCCGCCCCGCGAAACGCGCCTTCAAGTTCCTGAATGATCTTGCCGTTGCCTCGCACCGGTCCGTCGAGGCGTTGCAGGTTACAGTTCACGACGAAGATCAAATTGTCGAGCCCTTCGCGCGACGCGAGCGTCAGCGCGCCGAGCGTTTCCGGCTCATCAACTTCGCCGTCGCCAACGAAACACCAGACATGCGACTTTGAAGTGTCCGCGATCCCGCGATCGTGCAGGTATCTCAAAAACCGCGCCTGGTAAATCGCCGTGATTGGGCCGAGCCCCATCGACACGGTCGGGAACTGCCAGAAATCCGGCATCAGCCACGGATGCGGATAGCTCGACAGCCCTTCACCGGCAGGCAATTCCTCGCGAAAATGTTCGAGGTTCTTTTCCGTGAGCCGACCCTCGAGGAAAGCTCGTGCATAAACCCCGGGAGATGCGTGCCCCTGAAAATAGACAAAGTCGCCGGAGTGATTGTCGGTCCGGGCGTGAAAGAAATGGTTGAAACCAATTTCGTAGAGCGTCGCGCTGGACGCATACGTCGAGATATGGCCGCCGATCCCCTTGTGATCCCGATTGGCTCGGACAACCATCGCCATCGCGTTCCAGCGAATAATCGACTTGATACGGCGTTCGATGTCTCGATTGCCCGGGAACGGCGGCTGCCCGTCGACCGGAATCGTGTTGATGTACGGCGTCGTGGCCTTAAACGGCAGAGTCACGCCGCGGATGTAAGCCCGTTCCTGCAAAGCGGCCAGCAACTGCTGGACGCCTTCGTCGCCATGTCGATGCAGGATGTCATCTAGCGAGTCGAACCATTCATCCAACTCCCCAACCAACGGCGCGGCCGAACCGGTCGCTGCGTGCGTCATCGTCTAATCTCTCTCTCTGCGAGTTCACGGTGGAACCCTCTTGATCGGCTGAAAGCGCTTCCCGAGCGCATCTTGCGCTCAAAAAAAGAAGGCCGAAGTATGGCGAGCCTAGGAAAGTCGAGCAACCCGAATGGGCGAACTCACAATCGGCTGTTCTAATGCAAACGGCCGTTTGACCCGCCTTTTCGGGTGACGTATAGTCCTTGCATCCTTTGAATAGGACAATTTCGATGCGACGCCCCCCGACCAATCCGATCTCCATTATCTCGGCCGTTGCCGGGATTGTGATTCCCGCCAGCGGCCTGTTTCGGCGGCATTGAACTTGGGGTCGTTTTTTTTGTCACGACGTTGCCACCCTCAGGTCGATCGCCTGAGGGTTTTTTGTTTTTGGAGTGCGGTGTGTCAGCACCGTTTTGAATTTTTGGATTTTGATTTTCGATTTTGGATCGCAGCCTTCGTCACAATCGAAAATCAAAATTCCACAATCAAAAATCCTCCAAAGCGGTGCTGACACACCGCACCTCAAAGGTGACCGGTGATGACCCGAATCCAAATCTACGACACGACCCTTCGCGACGGCAGCCAGGGAGAGGGGGTGAACTTCTCGCTACAGGATAAGCTGCTCATCACACAGCGGCTTGATGAATTGGGATTCGACTTCATCGAGGGGGGATATCCCCTGTCGAACCCCAAAGATGCTGAATACTTCCAGCGTGCGCGAGACCTCGATTTGAAGCACTCGACGGTCACGGCGTTCGGCATGACACGGCGACGCGGAGCGGCACCCGAAGACGACACCGGCATGGTCGCGCTGCGAGACTCGCAGGCGAAGATTTGCGTGATCGTCGGCAAGACCTGGGACTTGCACGTCTACGAAGTGCTGCGCGTCGATGAGGCGGAAAATCTCGCGATGATTCGCGATTCGGTCGGGTTCCTGCACGCCGAGGGGCGGCGCGTCTTTTACGATGCCGAGCATTTCTTCGATGGGTATCGAGCCAATCCCGAGTTCGCCCTCAAGACTATTAAAGCCGCCGAAGACGCTGGTGCCGAGATCGTCGTCCTCTGCGACACGAACGGTGGTCGGCTGCCGCAGGAGATCGCCGACGCGGTCAAAGCGGCCCGGCAAGCGTTGACGATCCCCGTTGGAATTCATTGCCACAACGATTGCGATTTGGCGGTTGCCAATTCGCTGGCAGCGGTTGATGTCGGAGCGATTCAAATTCAGGGGACAATCAACGGCATCGGCGAACGGTGCGGCAACGTTGACTTGTGCAGCGTCGTTGCGAACCTCGCTCTGAAAAAAACCGGCTACGAAGTCTTGGCCGAAGGGGGCTTGACGCATCTCGCCGAGTTGTCGCGCTATGTCTACGAACTTGCGAACATGAACTACCGCAACGGCCAGCCGTTTGTCGGCACCAGCGCATTCGCGCACAAGGGGGGTATGCACGTCCACGCGGTCAACCGCTTGGCGAAGAGCTATGAGCACATCGAACCGGAGACCGTCGGAAACGTGCGGCGAGTGCTCATCAGTGAGCTTTCGGGCAAGTCGAACATCGTGGCTAAGACGACGAAGTACGCGATCCAGAACGACTCGGCGATGATGCAGAAGATTCTCGACCGCGTGCAGGACTTGGAAAACGACGGCTTTCAATTTGAAGCGGCCGAGGCATCGTTTGACTTGTTGGTCCGCAAGATCGTCGGCCAGTACCAACCCAAGTTTGAAAGAGTCCATTACCGCGTGAACGTTGAATCAGACGGCGGACTGCGGAACGAATCGGCCTCGGTCGCTTCAAAGGGCGCGATGGCACCGGCCACCGAAGCAACCATCAAACTGCAAGTCGCAGGTCGGCTGGAACACGTCGTCGCCGAGGGAGATGGCCCGGTCAACGCGCTCGACACGGCGCTGCGCAAGGCGTTGATCACGACGTACCCGAATCTCGCCGAGATGCAACTCGTAGACTACAAGGTCCGCGTCATCAACTCGACCGCTGGCACGGCGGCTCGCGTGCGGGTGGTCATTGAAAGCCGTGATAATCACGAAGTCTGGACGACGGTCGGCGTCAGCGAAAACATCATCGAAGCCAGTTGGCTCGCGCTTGTCGACAGCGTCGAATACAAGCTCTTTAAGGATGAACAACTGGCGTCGTGAGGCAATGATCGAATTCGAACGCCTCGTCGCGAGATGCGGTCAGCGGCAGCGGTTCGCCGCGTTGTTCGGTGAGCACTCGCCAAACGTGATTTAGTCGGCACTCGGCTTCGTCGACGGGGACACGCACGCTGATGGGCCAGATCGAACGGGTACGTCCATCGGACGCACACCATGCTCCGTAGCAACAAACCCAGATCGCGAGCGGCCAGCGACCGAGAGCTGTCGTGACGTCAGCCATTGGAAACTCGTCCGGCCAGGACTGACAGACGATGACAAGGTCGGGGGGATCGACATGCGGGTCCGACAGAAGACTGGCCTGCCGAACGATTGCCTGCAAACCAATCGAGCCAATCCAAGTTCGAATCGGCGCCATCTCCGCGCGATCCCGATCACCGACAACGAGAATTGTGGGCTGAGGCATGATCGAAAAATGGTATCACGGCGATCGGCATTCCCTTTTTCAATTCACGAACCAGGTGTCGCCGCTATTGAGCAGCTTCTCGACGTCACCTTCGCCGAGCTTCGCACGAGCAGCGTCGACTTGCCTCGTGACCGACTCGTCGTAGGTCGTTCGATCAACGTCCCGGAAGACACCCATCGGTTCGGGGAACTCAGGATATCTCATGCGGGAAAGCAGGAACGCAAGCGACGGTTCGGGAGCTTTCTCGTCGTGGAACAGCAGGTCGTCTTCCTTGATATCTCCACCAAGCTGGACGATTTCCACGCGGTTCCCTTCGGCGACTCGAACTCCCTTTTCGCGATTCTTACCGAAGATCAACGGCTTGCCCTGCTCCAGGTACACGATGCTGTCGCTGCGAGTCTCTTTCTCGGTCGCGTAACTGAACGCTCCGTTATTGAAGACATTGCAGTCCTGATAAACCTCGACAAACGCCGTCCCTTTGTGGTGGGCAGCCCGTTCCAGAACCATCGTCAGATGTTTGATGTCCACGTCGACCGAACGCGCGACGAATGTGGCTTCGGCACCAATCGCGACCGACAGCGGCGTGAGCGGATGATCGACCGAGCCATATGGCGTGCTCTTGCTCTTCTGACCCAGCGGGCTGGTCGGCGAGTACTGACCTTTGGTGAGACCATAAATCTGATTATTGAAGAGGATGATCTTCATGTCGATGTTGCGGCGGATGGCGTGCAGAAAGTGATTGCCGCCGATCGACAACGCATCGCCGTCACCGGTGATGACCCAAACTTGCAGTTCGGGATTGGCGAGCTTCACCCCGGTCGCGATCGCAGGGGCTCGGCCGTGAATGCCGTGCAGGCCGTAAGTGTTAACGTAGTACGGAAACCGACTGCTGCATCCGATGCCCGAAACGAAGCAGAATTTTTCCTTCGGGATGCCGAGAGTCGGCAGCACCTTCTTCATCTGGGCGAGGATGGAGTAATCGCCGCACCGCGGGCACCAGCGGACTTCTTGATCGCTGGCGAAATCCTTCGACTGCAGTGGCTGGACGGGAACAGTAGGAAGATCGACGGACATCGAGGAGTTACCTTTTTGATTTCAGATTTGACACAGTCGCCACGCTCGCCAGAGCGTGGATTTGTAGTTGACTCGACCCACGCTCTGGCGAGAGTGGCTACGTTCTCTAACCGTGGAATTCGTTGATGACATTGATAAGTTCGTTCACCAAGAACGGCTTGCCTTCAATCTTGTTGTAGCCTTGAGCGTCGACGAGGTATTGATTGCGGAGCAACAATCGCAACTGACCACAGTTCAATTCCGGCACGAGCACCTTTTCATAGCTCTTCAGAATCGTGCCGAGATTGCGCGGGAGTGGGTTCATGTATTTCACATGTGCATGAGCAACCGACTTCCCGGCAGCCTGAGCTTTCTGAACCGCCGTGCGGACGGCTCCGAAAGTTCCGCCCCAACTGACCACGAGCACCTTTCCAGACGCCGGACCATCCACCTTCTGCTCGGGAATGAAGCTGGCGATGTTCGCGATCTTTGCAGCTCGCGTGTTGGTCATGTGCTGATGGTTCTTCGGCGAGTAATCGATGTTGCCGGTGACATCCTTCTTTTCGAGTCCGCCGATGCGGTGTTCCAAACCTTTTGTGCCCGGCTTGGCCCACGGGCGAGCGAGCTTTTCATTTCGCTTGTACGGCAAATACTCGCCATTCTGACCGTTCGCAGCTGTGATGTGCTCAACATTTAAACGGGGCAACTCTTCGACCTTCGGGATTCTCCATGGTTCGGCCCCGTTGGCGATGTAGCCGTCGGAAAGGAAGATCACCGGGCACATGAACTCGGTAGCGATACGAAACGCTTCTTGAATCGTCGAGAAGCAATCGCCGGGACCACTCGCGGCGATGATCGGCAGCGGTGACTCGCCGTTGCGGCCGTACATGGCAAGCAATAAGTCGGATTGCTCGGTCTTGGTCGGCAGGCCAGTGCTCGGACCGCCGCGTTGGACATCGATGATGACCATTGGCAACTCGGTCATCATGCCCAGGCCCATCGCCTCACCCTTCAGACAGATGCCGGGACCGCTGCTGGCCGTGACCGCCAGTTCTCCCGCGAATGCGGAGCCCACACATGCCGCCATCGCAGCGATCTCATCTTCGGCCTGAAACGTCTTGACTCCGAAATGCTTGAACGCCGACAGGTCATGCAAAATGTCGCTGGCCGGAGTGATCGGGTACCCGCTGAAGACGACTGTCTTCCCAGAAAGCTTGGCCATCACCGCCAAGCCCATCGCGACGGCTTCGTTGCCAGTGATCTTGCGATACTTGCCGGCCGGCAACTTGGCAGGTGGGACGTGGTAGTGAACCGTGAACGACTCGGTCGAAAAACCGTAATTCATGCCGGCCCGAAGCGAACGCAAGTTGGCTTCGACGACGTCCGGCTTCTTGGCAAACTTCGCTCGAATGAAGTCCTCAGTGGGTTTCGGATCGCGGTCGTACAGCCAATAGACCAGGCCCAGAGCGAAGAAGTTGCGGCACATGTCCGCACCCTTCAATGAGAGTCCTAATCCCTCGACCGCGTCACGGTTGAGCCGCGTCATCGGCACCTTGTGAACGCGGAACTTGGCCATCAAAGTTTCGTTATCGAGCGGATTCGCGTCGTACAACGCTTTTTGCAAGCCGCTTTTGTTGAACTCTTCCTCATTAACGATCAGCGTGCCGCCACGCTTGAGATCTTCGATGTTCGTCTTCAGCGCCGCCGGATTCATCGCGACCAGCGTGTCGACGGCATCACCCGGCGTGAAAATGTCGTGATTCGAGAAGCACAACTGATAGCCGGAAACCCCGAACAACGAACCAGCGGGAGCACGAATCTCGGCAGGAAAATCGGGGAACGTTCGCACGTCGTTGCCAAAGATGGCCGAGGCGTTCGTCATCTGTGTTCCGACCGACTGCATTCCGTCGCCGGAGTCGCCGCAAAAACGAATGACGACTGTTTCGAGGTTTTCCAGTTTCTTGCCGTTGGTGGAAGCGGGAGCATCCAGTGTGGCGGTGGACATTACGGGTGGGACTCCTGGTCTGCCTGATAGGAAACCAATGTTGAGGATCAGCGGACAAGACGCCGAGCCAGTTGCAAATTCAAGGTGGGAAATCACACGGCCCCGGATGATGGGCTCAATCACTTCCTCGTTCGCAAATCATCCAGCCTGTGTGCGAGACGCCTGAAGTTGTCTCGACTTTCGGGGGAGTTTGTCAATTGAGGTCTCCCTGCCGCATAGTCGAACTTGAAGCAAGACCATTCATCGGCCAAACGGAGGGGCTGCATTTCGCATTTTTGCTGGAACTTTACGACTCATCGGTCTTTTTTCGACGTTGCTGCCGCTGCTTGCGAACGACTTGCATGCCATCAATCGCCTTCTTGCGTCGCCGAGCCAGCCCCTCTTTCGGAGCCGTGCGGTAGCCCGTCACCTTCCCTTGCAGAATTTCTTTTCCATCCGCCGTCATTGGACGAGGCGGCCGACTCTGCCGCTGGCCTCGGCCACGAGCCGGCAGTTCGCGATTACCCGCTTGTCCGTAACCGCTCGGGCCGCGAACCGGGCGACGCTGAGCCGAATATCCTCCCGTCGATTCCTGCTGCGAATCCGCATCGTTGGAAACAGAGCGGCGACGTTGCGGACGTTCGCCACCAGCCGAACGCGGCGGCCGTGGCCCAACAGAACGAAGCGGCCGCGCCGGACGCTGATTGAATGACGACTCCGGCGTGTCGTCCGTGACGAAGCGGCGACGACCGCCACCGAAGTCATTGTCGGCGAATTCCGATTGAGTTGCATCTATCGCTTGGTCGTTTTGATAACGACGTCGCGGACGCTGCTCACCATCGACTCCACCCTGACCGCCGTAAGGTGGCCGTGACGAATACCTGCGTTGCTGTGCGTACCCGCCCTGCTGACTCGCGCCTTGATCCTGAGAATACCTGCGTCGATTGCCCGGCGCGGCTTGCCCGTATCCCGTTCGTCCGCGCGGTGTGCCTTGATCGTCACCGGTCACACCTCGACTGGAATAGCGGCGTGGAGGTTGTTGCGCATCTCCCTGAGCTTCATTGCGACGAGCCGATCGACGCTGACCGCGCGGCGGACCGCTGAATGATTCGCCCTCTTTGCGTCGCGTGTCTCGGCGCTGACCTCTTTGCGCACCATAACCACCCTGCGGATATCCACCCGGTCGCGGCCGATTGCGGGGACGACGTTCGCGAGTCTCTTCCTGAAACATCTCGCCACTGTTCGCCAGATCGAGAGCTTGCTCATCGGTCATTGCCCCGAACTTTCCTCGCGGCGGTCGAGCGCCGTACGACGACGATGCCCCCATCGGTGGCTTGCTGCCGAATCTTGATGTGTTGCCGAAAGCCGGTTTGTTGCCGAACTTTTTCTTGCGTCCACGGCCTGCGGTGTTGTCGAGATGTGCTCGCTGCTCGGACAGATCTTGCAGCAGCTTCAGCTCGTCACTGGCGAGGGCCCGATAAGCACCGGCCGGCAGATCACCCAGACGGATTGGCCCGAAGCCGACTCGTTTCAAACGCATGACTTTGTGGCCAACGCGTGCCATCAGCCGGCGAATCTCACGGTTCTGACCCTCGTTGAGCACGATTTCCAGATACGCACTGTCGCCGACCGCCTTCTTCAGACGCGCCCCTTCAACATGGAATCGTCCCTCCTCGAAGTACATACCTCGCTTCAGCGATGCGAGCGTTTCGGCCGACGGGATTCCTTTCACATGGCACAGATAAAACTTGGCGACGCGATACCGGGGATGCGCCATGCGGTTCGCAAGCTCGCCGTCATTCGTGACGAGCAACAAGCCCTCCGATTCTTCGTCGAGCCGGCCGATCGCAAAAATCCGTTCGCGAAACTGCGGGAACAAGTCGATGACTCGCGGACGTCCCGACGGATCGTGATTCGTGCAGACGACTCCGCGAGGCTTGTTAAGCGCGAAGTAAACCTTGCGCTGCAGCTTGATCTTCTCGCCATCGAGTTCAATCTTTTGCGAATACGGGTCGGCTCGGAATGCGACGTCGGTGATGACCTCGCCATCGACGCTGACTCGGCCTGTTGTGACGTACTCTTCGCACTTCCGCCGCGCGTCAATACCCGCCGCCGCGAGAATTTTCGCGAGACGTTGCGGAGCAAACTTCGCCGCTCCGGAGTATTGATGCTTCGCCAATCCTTCTCCCGGCGATGGATCGTTGTCGCCAGCAAATTCATCGGCGAAATCAGAGGAGTCCCCAAGGCCTTCGCCGTGATCCTGCTTCTTCGACTTCGACACCCGTTTGTGTTTCGGCTTGGCTGGGGATTCACCACCTGCGTCAGCCGACTCAGCCGAGATCACCTCAGTCGGATCATCGTCCTCATCGTCGTAGTCAAACGACTCAACGTCGCCGTCGGCGAACTCGTCCGAAGCGTCGTCGAACTGGTCATATTCGAGCGTCTCCGCTTCGAGTTCCTCAGCCTGTTTCGAAGGGGGCGTGGCTTCGAGTTCTGGATTCGATTTGTGGATGTCGTCCGACATGTTCGGCCCCTTTCATGGGCAAGAAAATCACGTCACAAGGGGAACCTTGGAAGTGGCGACAGCGCGGTGTCGCAAATGCAATGTGAGTGCGGAATAGGCAGGAATTCGCAAAAGCGTGAATGGGGTGACCGTCGAGTTTTCCCAACCGTCGGTCTTCATCGGCCGTTCGGCCGCGGGTGAGAGTGTATCAAGACCCCGCGCCGTTGACACCGTTCCCCAAAATTTCGTGACGGATTCGTCTCGCATCCGACGTGATCCACGCCCGGTTGGCTGACGGCGATGGGGGCCGATATCCTGTTGTTCCCAATTTCGTCCCCTTTTTGCCGCGAAGGACACCCCATGATTCGCCCATTCCTGAACATCATCCTGCTTTCTTTCGCCGCATTCACCCCGCTACTCGCCGATGACAAGAAGGCCGACGAAGCTGGTTTCGTCTCGCTGTTCGACGGCAAGACACTCAACGGCTGGACCGGAGCTAAAGACGCCTACAAGGTCGAAGACGGCGCGATCGTCTGTGTTCAGGGAACGGCCGGCAATCTGCTCACCGAAAAGGAATTCGCCGACTTCGTGGTGCGGTTCGATTTCAAGCTCACCGCCGGAGCGAACAACGGCTTGGGCATCCGCTGCCCAAACGTGGCCAAGGGAAACCTGCACCTCGACGGCACCGAACTGCAAATCCTCGACAACACCGCCGAGAAGTACAAAGACCTCAAGCCGTACCAGTACCACGGCTCGGTCTATGGCGTTCAGCCCGCGAAGCGCGAGCACCTCAAGCCGGTTGGCGAGTGGAACTCTCAAGAGGTCACGCTCCAAGGCCGCAAGATCAAGATCGTGCTCAACGGCGGAACGATCGTCGACTGCGACTTGGACGAGGTCACCAAGAACGGCACGATGGACGGTGCTGAACACCCCGGTCTGAAACGAACCACAGGCCATCTCGGATTTCTGGGGCACGGCGATCGAGTCGACATCCGCAACATCCGGATTAAAGATCTCGGTTCGAAAAAGTAACCCGTCACTCGCCGATGACTTTCACAAGCACCCGCTTGGGGCGACGACCATCGAATTCGGCGTAGAAGATTTGCTCCCACGGGCCAAAGTCGAGTTTTCCATTCGTCACTGCGACGACGACTTCGCGGCCCATGATCTGCCGCTTGTGATGCGCGTCGGCGTTGTCCTCACCCGTGCGATTGTGAGCGTATCGCTGCGGCGATGGATCGAAGGGAGCAAGCTGCTCCAGCCAACGCTTGTAGTCCTCGTGCAATCCCGGTTCGTCATCGTTGATGAAGACACTGGCCGTGATGTGCATCGCGTTGACCAGGCAAAGCCCCTCACGCACGCCGCTTTGCGTCACGATCTTCTCGACCTGCGACGTGATGTTGAGAAACTCCATCCGCGCGGGGAGATTGAACGTCAGGTACTCAGTGCGAGATTTCATGTCAGATCGAGGGACTTAGAACGGAAACTTCTCGTCGATCGGCGAATCGGCGAGTTCGACGAGGAACCCCGCGAGCCGCTCGGTGAGCCGCTCGAAGAAGGCCCGGCCTTTTTCGGCGGAGGCTTTGTGCGGATTGCCGGAGCCGCTGTTTGTCGTCAGCAGGTGCCACGGTCGCGTGAGCGTGACCCAGCCTTTGTTGACGGCATCAAAGCGGCTCTTTGCCACCATTCCGGCATCGGCGGCAATCTCGCCGGTGATCGGATTCGTCGCGACCAGATGCGGTTTCAGAAATTGAATGAGCGACGTCTCCACTTCGCCCGCGTGGTCGTCCGAGTTTTCGAAGATCTTCGCGGTCAGTTCCGAAGCCATGCCCCGATACCATTCGCACAGGAACAACTTCACCGGCGTCTTGTCCGTCAACTCGCGCAGCACCGGCTTGAAATCATTGCCGCCGTGGCTGTTCAGGATCAGCAATTTGAGCACCTTGTGCTTGGCCAACGAATCAACGATGTCGCTGATCACGCGAGTCAGCGTGGACGGATTGACGTTCATGGCCATCGGGAATTCCATCATGTTGGTCTCGGTGCCGTAGGGCATCGTCGGCAACAGCACGACTTTGGCTCCGCGCTGCCATGCCAGCTCGCAGGCGCGTGAGCCGATTGCCTCTCCCTCGAACGCATCGGTGCCATAGGGGAGATGCAAGTTGTGCGGCTCGGTCGCCCCCATCGCCAGCACAGCGACTTGATACGGATTATCTTTGACGAAGCCGTAGTTGACTTCGCGAAGGAGCCAGGGACGAGGTCCAGGTGTGGTCATGGCGTTTTCTCTTTGGGGTTGTTCTCTGGATAGATGGCTGCATGCCGGATCGGCGTCTCCAACACCAACAGACACAGGGCGGTGAGATAGAGTCGGCCGGCCTTGGCCGCGTATTCTTCGTTGGAACCAGGCGGCTTGTTCGGATGCCAGCTTCCCCCGATCTCGCCCCCGCCGGTGAGTTGGCCTTTCAGGATTAAGTCGCTGGTGTGCTGGTACCACGCCTGCCACTCCGGCCCACCGACGTTGTGCAGTACCTGAGCCGTGTAGTACCAAGCGTAGACATTTCGTCGACCGGGAGCCCACGACGGTTTGTTCTCTTCGGAGAGCAAGTACTTCAGCGCGTCCGTTTGTGACGGATGATCCTTCGGCCAACCGAGCCACTGCCGGCAGAGGAGTCCCTCGGCGGTCATCGCTGGGGAAATTTTTTCGAGCGGATCATTCGGCTGGTACTTGTAGCGTGCACCGTTTTGCTCGGAGACTGATTCCAGAAACAGAGTCGCTCGCTCGAAGTTGTCGAAGGGTACGTTGAGCTTGGCGATTCTCGCCGAGTGCAATGCCATCAGTGCCCAGCCTGTCACGGACAAATCTCCCATCGACTCGCCCGACTGCGGCTGGTAGCGCCAACCGCCATCTTTGGGATGCTGCGAATTGAGCAAGTACATCACCGCTCGTTCGCACGACGACTTCAAGCTGGCGTCGCGTGTCAAAGCGTACGCCTCGCACATCGCGATCGTCGCCTGCGAGTGCGCGTAGAAGGCCGTCTGCCGTCCCAGCTCTTCGTGATCGTGGTAGTCGCCGTTCGCCTTTTGGATTGACTTGAGATACGCGACCCCCTTCGCGACCGACTTCGCATGCGGCCCTTCGGTCGTGGTATTCCCATCGCCGAGCATCGCCAGCAGCGCGAGTGCGGTGGCTCCGGCATCGGTGCGAATGACTCGCTCGCCAGGATCGGGATAGCCTTCGTGCAATTTCCAGTTGCCACCTTTTTCCTGTTGTCGCGCCAGCCAGGCCAAACCCCCAGCAATTCCCATCGGAGGTTTCGTTCCTACACCGAGCCCCTGCCAAATCCCGTCCTTGCCACCGCCACCACCTCCACCCCCGCCGCCGCCAGCACCACCGCCTCCTGAACCACGACCGGCTAAAGCACCTTCGACTCCGACCAGCTTCGCGGTGCTGCCACCGGCATCCTCTTTTTTCTCCGACGCGTTTGCGGAATCGCTGTTCGTCGTGGACTGACCTCGGCCCGATGGCAAATCCACCGGAGTAATCTTCGCGTTGATCTGAATCGGCCCTTTGGGGCCTGCGTCTCCGCCGGGTCCCACCGTGGAAAATCCATCCAGCACGACATTGTTTGGCCGGATGACCTGCGGCAACGCCCAGAGGGCGAACACAAACAACAAGACTCCGTGAAGCCCGACGCTTGTAAGGAACCCCGTACGATTGCTCTTCCACCACAGCCGCAGCAGATCGATCGCACCCAGATCCAGCGGAATCGACCCGATCTCCACCGAGCCTCCCATCAAAAACCGCAGCGTTCGCACGCTGAACGACATCGGAGGTCGAGGCTCGCAGACCACCGCCACTTTGGCCGGAGGTTTTCTTTCGGTTGGGCTTGCAGATCGCTTCGGCGGTCCAGAGTCGGGATTGGACAAAGTCGTCGATTCACCCTGAGCCTCTGCCACGTTCGGCTTCGAACGTCGCAACCACGCGGGCTTTTCGGGCGGCTGCGAACGTGGAGTCGGCTCAGACATGATGGTTCATCGTAACGCAAAAGCCCGGCCAACGGGGAGCGGTCGGGTCGGAAGAAGTTCGTTGCGCAGCGATTGCTCACAGATAGTGTCCTAATTTGAGGATCAGACTTCCGAAGTCTTCGAAACTTCCGAAGTCTTTTCTCTCGAATTAGTCCCTCTGCGCACCATCGCGCCACTGGGCTTGTCCCTGTGGTTCCCGCGAGCGGGGTGGCGAGGCGATGATGCGCCGCAGGATCAGGACACTACTCAAAAGTTCAATAGCGACTTGTGAGCTTGATTCGCGCAATCGCAGGTTGGTCCCGCAACTGGCTCCCGGCTAATTCTTGCCGAGCTTCCAGCGCAAGTACGCTTCGAGGAATCCGTCGATTTCACCGTCGAGCACCGGTTGAGGATTACCCACGCGCATGCCTGTGCGAGCATCCTTCACGAACTGATCCGGATTGAGCACATAATGCCGGACCGGTTCGCCACCGAAGCCGATCTTCGTTTTCGCACCGCGTTTGGCCGCGAGTTCCGCATCGCGTATGTCCCGTTCGATCTGAAACAGCTTGGCAATCAGCATCTTCTTCGCCGTCGAGCGATTCTTCTGTTGGCTCCGTTCGTTCTGGCACGCGGCGACGACTCCGGTCGGAATGTGCGTCAGCCGCACGGCAGAATCGGTTTTGTTGACATGCTGCCCCCCTGCTCCGCCCGATCGGTAGGTGTCGACGCGGACGTCCTTGTCCCAATCGATGTCGATCTCGACATTTTCATCGACTTCCGGCGTGACATCGACCGCCGCAAAAGATGTCTGCCGCCGGGCCGCCGAATCAAACGGGCTAATGCGGATCAAGCGATGCACGCCGATCTCACCCTTAAGATAGCCGTAAACGTAGCTGCCTCGGATAGCGATCGTCGCGTTCCGAATCCCCGCCTCTTCACCTGGCGAGCGATCCAGTTCTTCCACTGAGTGCCCGTGATCCTCCGCCCAACGCAAATACATGCGGAGCAACATCTCGGCCCAATCAGCGGCGTCGGTCCCCCCTTCGCCCGCTTGCACGGTGATGTAGGCTCCGCAGGTATCCTCCGGAGCGGACATCATCTCTCGCAGTTCCAGATCCGCGAGCTGTTGCTGAACTTGCTCGAGCAACTGCTGAAGCTCACGCTCGCTCTCGCCGGACTCGTCCTCTTTGGCGAACTCGGTCAGCACGGACATGTCATCCGCCGCTGAGGAAAGCGTGCTCAACGGTTTCGTGATGGCCGTGAGCCGCCGTCGCTCATTGACCAACGCTTGAGCTTTTTCTTGGTTGTCCCAAAAACCGATGCCGGCCATCGCTGCGTCAATCTCAGTGACGCGACGCTGTTTTCCAAGCAAGTCAAAGAGAGTCCCGCAGCGTTAAGATGCGGGCCTGAACGTCATCGCATTTTTCGCGAAGCGTGTGATCCATTGGAGTTTTCCTCGCCACAGTGGTTCAAAGGGCGGAAAGGAATAACAAAAGCGCGACTTGAAAGCGATGGCTACGTCACAACCGCGCACCATATTGCTGCTCGTAGTACTTTCGATACTCACCGGACTTGATACGGTCGATCCAAGCGGTGTTGGCCAGATACCAGTCGATGGTCTCGCGCAATCCATCGCGAAAGTTGTGCTGCGGCTTCCAGCCGAGCTCCGACTCCGCCTTCACGCAATCAATCGCATACCGCAGATCGTGCCCTGGCCGATCGGCGACATATTTGATCAGCGTCTGCGGCTTGCCGAGCAATTCCAGCAGCGTTAGCGTCAGGTCGATATTGCGGACTTCGCTGTGCCCGCCGAAGTTGTAGACCTCGCCGACTCGGCCTTTTCGCAGCGCCGCGTCGATGCCCCGTGCGTGATCGAGCACGTGAATCCAGTCGCGGACATTTTCGCCAGTGCCGTAGACTGGCAGAGCTTGATCCTTCATCGCGTTTGAAATGAACAGCGGGATCAGCTTTTCGGGAAATTGATACGGCCCGTAATTGTTTGAGCAGCGGGTGATGACCGCCGGGAATCCGAAGGTGTGAACATAGCCACGCACCAGCAAATCGGCCGCCGCCTTCGACGCGGAGTACGGACTGTTCGGAGCCAGCGGCGTCTCCTCGGTGAAGAAGCCTTCCGCTCCGAGACTGCCGTAAACCTCATCCGTCGAGACTTGCAGATATTTTTGGACGCGGGCGGCTCGGCAGGCATCCATCAGTACCTGCGTCCCAACGATATTCGTCCGCACGAACGGCCCGCTGTCGAGAATGCTCCGATCGACATGACTCTCCGCCGCGAAGTTCACAACAAGGTCCGGCTTGTGATCCTTCAACACCCGATCGACGCACTCGCGATCGCAGATGTCGCCGTGCTCAAAGGCGTATCGCGGATCGCTCGACACGTCGGCGAGGTTCTCCGGATTGCCGGCATAGGTCAGCTTGTCGAGATTCACGATCTTCTGATCCGGATGCGCCAACAATTGCAGCCGCACGAAGTTGGCCCCAATGAATCCGCAACCGCCGGTGACAAGAAGCGTGGACATGAGCCAAGAATCCTCCGTGAAAGAGAAGATGGCTCAAAAAATATCGGCTGACCTCGCTGACAGGCAACGTCAATCCTCAAGTTGCTTGCGGCTGGTGTCCGGAGCGAACAGCACGGCAAGCATTCCGAGGGCGAAGATGAGACTTGTCATGCGGCCGAGTCGCGCGTAGTCGCCGCGGATGAACTCGCTGTGAATAAGTGCTCCGCTCGCGAAGACAGTGATCGCCGTCAGAATCCGGCCGAAGTTAAAGCTCACTCCCGCGCCGGTCGAGCGGACGCGTGTCGGAAACAGTTCCGGAAGGAACAGCGGCAGCCATCCAAAAAAGATGCCGCTGAAAAAGCCCAACGCTCCGACCCAATACAAAAACGACGCATCGGTCGGAATGAGAAACCAGAACGTGTACTGAGCACTCGCCAGGCAAAGCACACTGGCCATGAAGTACGCTCGACGACGCCCCACGATGCTCCCAATCCACCCGCCCAACAGGCTTCCCACGATGCCGGTCACGGATCGAGCCTGAGACACATTCGCCTTGAGCAACGGATTCGGCGGTGTCATCGCATCACCCACTTGCCCCGCCCACGGGACCATCCAATTTGCACTCCCCCAGCCACCAAACAACGGAATCGTCGCCAACAGAATGCCCACGACTGTAATCCTCAGCAGCGGCGGATGAAAAACCTCCCAGGTCGATGCGGGTGTGGACTGTCCGTCGGCCACCTCTTTCCGAGTCGCCAGCCACCGCGGAGATTCCGGAACAGCGAACAGCGAGAACAGTCCCAGCACTAACGGCGCGGCACCGATCCAGAAAATCCAACGCCAGTCGCTAACGGTCACCGGCTTGTAGGCCGCGATCGTCGAGACGAGAAAGATGCCGATGTTGGCCGATGTCCCGATCACTCCCGCAGCCGCCGCGCGTGACAGGCTCGACCACGCTTCCGAAACCAGCGCCACGCCGTTGGGCCACATACCGCCAACACCCGTGCAGGCCAGATACCACAGCACCAACAACTGCAGCGGCGACTGAGCGAACGAAGCCGCGGCGGCCATCGACGAGTACGTCAGAATGCTCAACGCCATCGACTTCGAGCGGCCGATCTTGTCCCCGATACGGCCGAAGACGAGTCCTCCGGTCGCGGCTCCAAACAAAAACGCGCACACGAGCCACGCATTCCACCGAGCGACACGCGAGTTCCATTCCTCCAACTGTTGCTGGTCTGCCTCGGAAATCGCGGACGTTGCAACTGGCTTCGCACCTTTTTTCGGAGCCAGTTTGTTCAACGCCTGAAACCGCACGACGTCGAGCTGCCCCGTTTTCTCCAGCAAGTGCGTCGCCGCCGGCTGCATCGCGATCGTCGTGATCGCCAAATGAAACCCTGCGCAGAACCAACCGAGGAACGCACAGACCAACACGACGTAGCGGCCAGTGCGAGTCAACGAGTGAGCAACGGAGTCATTCATGAACTTCATCCTCTCCGGCCGAGAGCCGTGGGCCGAATGCCGATGGCCGTTGTTTTTTCTTCGTGGAAACTGGATTACAGCCATCGGCTTTCGGCCATCGGCCGGACGCTCAATTTAAAGCCTTGCGGAGCACTTCGATCTCACTCTTCAGGGTGCGGCTGAACGAGGCAACATCGGAACTGTGCATCACGAGGTTGCCTCCCGCCTTCGACCACTCGATTTCCTTTTCGACGCTCAGCCAGAAGTGGATGCCCGCTCCGACGCCATGCTCGCGAGCGATCGCGAAAATTTTTCGTACCGCCTCGTCGAAGCGCGGATGATCGTATTGCTCCGGGATGCCCAGATTGCACGACAGGTCGTGTGGACCGATCAGCACAGAGTCCAATCCGGGGACCGAACAAATCTCGTGCAGGTTTTCGATCGCCGGAACGCTCTCGATGTTGGCGATTAAAATTTTGTCGCCGTTGCGTTTTTCCAAGTAGTCACGTAGTTCCGGTTCAAGAGTGTTGGGATCGCGCAGTGCCTCTTGCAGCCGTCGCCCTTTGAGCGGCCGATACTTCACCGCTCCGACAAGTCCGCGCACTTGCTCGGCCGTTTCGAGGTACGGCCCGATGATTCCGCCTGCCCCGGCGTCGAGCGCCTTACATGCCTCAAACGGATCGTTGCACGGAATCCGCACGACCGGCGGAATGCCGGCCGCCTGATATGTCTGGCAAATCCACGAGAGCGTCTCGCGACCGATCGGCGTGTGCTCGGTGTCGACGAAGACGAAGTCGATCCCCGTCGTTTTGACGAAGTTCGGCCACAATGGCGACGTGCTGACCATCGCCGAGGAATACACTCGCTTGCCGGAGTGTAGAGCTTGAATGATTTCGCGGCCTGTCATGTGGCTCTCCTTGGTGTTGAATTCCAATCCCACCGGACTGGCCCCGGCAGCTTGTTGGCCTCTGCACTACTTCATGAACGAATCCTTCGAGTCGTGCAAAAGCCAAAGAACCACCGGGGCAAGCCCGGTGCGGTATCAGTTACGGTTCACCTCGATCGGCTTTCCGGTGCGGCACGATTCGAGTGCGGCCGCGACGGTCAAGTAGATCGCTCGACTGGCACGGGCGTCGAGAATCGACTCGCCGTTTGTATCAATCGCCTGAGCGAAATTCTCGGCCAGCAGAAAATCGTTGTCGTTCGCGACACGTCGCTGGCGGAATTCCTTTGGTGGCTGACCTCGATAGAAGACGCCGACGGCAGGTCGCGACTCATCGACAACCAACGCGCCGTCGCTGCCGACGACGTGCAGCGTGATCGAACCGCCGCTGGAATGACTAGCGGCTCCAATGCGTCCGATGGCGAGCGTTGCGATAAGGCCGCCGTCGAGTTCCAGCGTCACACTCGCCAAATCCTCGACACCGTTGTCGGCGTGAACCTGATGAAAATGACTGGCCGATCGAGCAAACACACGGCGGACCTCGCGACCGGTCAGCAGTCGCAGATAGCCGAGCGGATAAATTCCCTCGACCGCCAGCTCTCCCATCGGCTCGACGCCAAGCCCCCCGTCCGAGCCATCGACGTGCGCGGCGATCAAATATGATTGCCAGTCAATCGGCGGATATCCCGGCAATCGCGAACCCTTCGGCGGCCCGGCATCTTTCGCGAAGTAAAAATCGAGATGCACCGCAAGCGGCAGCCCAATCGTTCCCGCCGCTACTTGATCGCGAGCGGCCAACACGGCCGGGATGAAGTTGCGATTCCACATCAGGAACTTCACGCCGCTCTGCTCGATCGCTGCGACGAGCCGATCAGCCTCGCTGTCTCGCGTGGTCAACGGCTTGTCGGCGATGACGTGAACTCCGAGCTTCGCCGCGCGGATGCTCAAGTCGCAATGCCGCTCGGCTTCGGGGCTGACAATCGCGACATCGACGTGGAACTCGCGCAAGGCTCGTTCGACATCGCGGACGTAGGGAATCTTGAACGAGTCGGCGAGTTGCTGATTCCGCTCGTGAGTCCAATCTGGAACCTCAGGATCATCGGCCACGACGACCAACTGGAATCGCGGATGTGTCGCAACACCACGCGCGACGTAGTCATGCTTGACCGCGCTGATCGCGGCGCATCGAAATGGCGAGCCGGAGGGCATCCGCTCCCGAACGACGGGAATTGCCACATTTGTCCGTGGACTGACGCTTTCCGGCTTACCAGATGATATTACCTGCCGCACGGACTCCGCGACTTTCAGAACGTTTTGCCATTCGGTGACACAGGTTGCGACATCGTGTCCAGCTTGCAGCGAATCGATCCGCTCCTGAACTGCGATCGAGTGTCGACGGCCAGTCTCTTCGGCGAGCACGGCTCGAGCTTGTCCGCCGCGAAAGACAAGCTGTGTGTTTTGATGGTCATCCGCATACGCGGCACCCGACGAACCGATCACGGACAACGACTGGTAGCCGTCACCGCTCGGCAACCGGTTCGAATAGTCGATAAGCGCCATCGCACCGCCGGGGAACCCGAGATGCATCTGCACGAACCGGCCGGACGTATCGCTCTGCTCGACGGCGTGAATCGCATCCGGCAATTTGCCGACCAACCACAACACGAGATCAAGGTCTCGCAAGAATGGGTCATCCAGTAGCCCGACACCTTGTGAGTCGGTCGATCCGCCGGTCAAACACGAACCACCCAGACCTCCAGGGACGGGGCTATTCATCGGCTCCCAACGATGCACACGGATCAATCCGACTTCGCCGAGCTTGCCTGCATCAAGCTGTTGCCGAATCAGTTGTCGCGACGGCAGGAAGCGATCGGGGTTGATCACGACTTCCTGCGATTCGTTATTGGTCTTGTTGATCGTCAACCGAATCATGCGGCCGGCTCCGAGGACAACTCAGGCGATTTCGCCACCATCCTTCGCAATCTCGGCGGGGATGCAAGCCATCGAGACCAGCTTGTCCCCCTCTTCCAGGCGGATGATGCGAACCCCTTGCGTGTTGCGGCCGATGACGCTGATGTCGCCGGCTCGGAGACGTTGGATCTTGCCGCTGGCGGTGACCATCAGAACTTCATCGGCGTCGGTGACGGCGGTGATGTCCACCGCTTTGCCGTTGCGAGCGGTCGTCTTGATGTCACGGACACCTTTGCCGCCTCGGCCTTGCAGGCGATACTGCATTCCGCTGCGAGCGGCCTCTTCGCCGCTGTCGGCGTCGTCGGATTCGGGGGCGTCGGTGGTCGGTGCCGAGTCATCGGCTTCGGCAGTGGCCAGAGTGTCGGCCGCACTCTCGGCGACGTTCGTGTCGTTGTCGTCGGAGCCTTCCGCTTCGCCGATGCCGAACGGGGTCCGCTTGCCATAGCCGTTTTCACAGACGGTGAGCAATGACTTTTCGGGATCGGCGATAACCATGCCGACGACGCTGTCACCTTTGGAGAGCTTGATGCCACGCACGCCTTGTGTCGCTCGGCCCATGCTGCGGGCGTCGGATTCGGCAAAGCGAATGGCCATGCCGTTGGCGGTCGCGATCAGGACGCTCTGGCCTTTACTGACAAGCTGCACATCGACAACCAGGTCGTCATCGACAAGCGAGATCGCGATGAGGCCGCCTTTCTTCACGCGGCTGTATTCTTCGAGTGGAGTCTTTTTCACTGTGCCGTTGCGAGTGGCGATCATCAAGCCACGATCGTCGAAGGAGCGGACAGCAACGCAATTGCAGACCTTCTCCCCTTCAGAGAGCGTCAGCAAGTTGACGAGTGCTCGGCCCTTCGCCGTGCGTGTGCCAAGCGGCAGGTCGTAGACCTTCGACCAATAGACCTTGCCTTTGTCGGTGAAGAACAGCAGCCAATCGTGCGTGCTGGCGACGAACAGGTTTTGGATCGGGTCGTCGTCTTCGGTCTTGGCTCCGATGACTCCTTTGCCGCCACGGTTTTGAGCCTCGTACTCGTTAAGCTGCGTTCTTTTGACGTAGCCGCGCTGCGAGAGGATGACCGTCATTGGCTCTTCGGTAATCAGGTCGTCACGGTTGACGTCTTCGGCTTCACCTTCCTCGATCGAGGTGCGGCGCGTGTCACCGTACTTCTCTTTCATGTCGCGCATGTCTTGCCGCACAACGGCGCGGATGTTGTTCTCGTCAGAGAGTAGCGTCAAATAGCCAGTGATGTCGGCGAGCAGCTTGCCGAATTCTTCAATGAGTTTGTCTCGTTCCAGATTCGCCAGCGAGCCGAGCTGCATCGAGACGATCGCTTCCGACTGGTTCGGCGACAGCGAATAGGTCTCGCGCACGCCGTTTTCGTCTTGGAACAAGCGGTAGCCGTCGTCGCCAAGCGCTCGTGCGATGAGTCCGCCCGGCACGGCGATCTGTTGCAATCGAACTTTCGCTTCGGCTCGGCTGGGAGACTGACGGATCGTGCGAATGACTTCGTCGATGTCGATCTGCGCAATCATCAGCCCTTCGACCGTGTGCTTGCGCTTACGAGCCTCGCTGAGCAGAAACTCGGTGCGGCGACGGATGACATCGACGCGGTGCAGGATGAACTCCTGCAACATTTCCTTGATCGACAGCACCTTCGGCCGGTTGCCGACTAGCGCGAGCAGAATCACGCTGACCGTCTGCTGCAACGGCGAGAATTGGAAGAGCTGATTGAGCACGACCTCTTTGTCGGCGTCGCGTTTCAGTTGAATGTGAATTTGTACCTGCCACGGTTTGTCGTTGCGGTCGGTGTAGTCGGTGACTTTGGCGATCCCCTTGATCCGCTCTTCTTTGACCAGCTCTTCAAGCTTCAGGCGGATGCGGTCGCGAGTGTCTTGAAACGGGATTTCGGTGACGACGATGACATCGGAGTTTTTTTCCGTTTCAAAGTGCGTGCGTGCTCGCAGCGTGATCGTGCTGCGTCCCGTCGCGAAGCCTTGGATAATTCCCGCGCGGCCGCAGATGACTCCGCCGGTCGGGAAGTCGGGGCCTTGCATGACCTCGAGAATCTGACCGAGATTCGCGTTCGGGTTGTCGATCAGCAGGACAGTCGCGTCGCAGACCTCGCCGAGATTGTGCGGTGGAATGCTGGTCGCCATGCCGACCGCGATGCCGTTCGATCCGTTGACCAGCAGGTTCGGGAACTTCGCCGGCAGCACGACCGGTTCGAGATTGCGTTGGTCGTAAGTCGGAATGAAATCGACCGTATCACGATCGAGGTCGTGCAGCATGTCGGCAGCAGGGCCGGCCAGCCGAGCCTCGGTGTAACGCATGGCGGCCGGAGGCATCCCGGCCAGCGAGCCGAAATTGCCTTGCTTGTCGACAAGCGTCTCTCGCATGTTCCAGTTCTGGGCCATGCGAACCAGCGTCGGGTAGACCGAGCCTTCACCGTGCGGGTGATAATTGCCGCTCGTGTCGCCGCAGATCTTGGCGCACTTCACTCGACCGGAATTCGGACCGAGGTTGAGGTCGTTCATCGCGACAAGAATGCGCCGCTGCGAAGGCTTCAGACCATCGCGCACGTCCGGCAGCGCACGGCTGATGATCACGCTCATCGCGTAGGTCAGATAGCTGTTGCGAATCTCGTCCTCAATGGCGAGTGGGAGGACGTTGCCTGTGAAGTCCGGAGGGAGGTGTTCGCTGCGATCGCCTGTCTCTGGCTGCTGTTCTTCGTGACCGTCGGCCAACTGGAATACTCCTCTCGAAGACTCGCGAAATCGCCTGTCCGATACGGCCTTCATGGCCCTCAAAATTCACCGGACAGGCGGCCTCAAAACCAGCGGTTCTGATAACAGCGAATCTTAGTGGAAACCGGCTCGCCGGACAACGAACGGAGTACCATCTGAAACTGCCATCGCGAGCTGCTTTTTGCTGAGATAAGAGGCCGGGATTCGGTACGCCAAGGTGCAGCCGGGCAGTCCGCGACGGATCGGAGGAAAACCTGTTCCGGGTCACAGTGTGGCGGCGGGAACCATCTGATTGACTGGCAGGACGCGCGAGCTGCCAACGTCTCGCAACTCTGGCGATCGTCGCAGCGGCTTTGACACGCTGTAAACCGAGGGACATGATTTTTCTCGTCGTAGGATGCTCGCTCCAATCGGTTCGTGTTCGAAGCGATCAACCTGGGGCCATACAACGCTTCGGGATATTTCGGAGTGTCGGACGGAACACGAGCGAAGGCCTGCTGTTCCGCAAGCGGCTCCGGCTGGAATTATTCGTGTCCCCAGAAAGGTTTTGTCGAAGCGACATGGGTTGTCCTCTTTTGGTTAGTTCGCCACGCAGTTGCGATGAGCGACATTCACGACAAGACCGTCTGCTTCTGCGTTGTACTGGGTGCATTCCCAACGCGAAGTGAGCCAACTACAGTACGCCCGCGTTCGGGATCGCTCGTTTGACGTTTGACGATTGAAGGACAAGGGAATGCAGTGGCTGAAGGAGCATTGGCTGCTCGTGCTGCCAATGGTCTTGGGAGCTTTCGCGGTGGCCCGGCTGATGCCGAAGGGTGAGCCCCGCTCGTCGTTGGTCGCTCGGCTTGTGGGATTGTGCGCCGTTGGAATCGTCGGCGGAACGCTGCTGCAACCGGCCGGCTCGGTGCTGAACGATGCCCTCTTCTTCCTTTTCTCCGGCGTTGCCGTGCTCGGCGCGATTCTCATGATCACCCACCGGAACCCCGCTTATTCGGCCTTGTGGTTCGCAGTCGTGACGCTCGCGGTCAGCGGACTGTTTCTGCTGCAATCGGCCCCGTTCTTGGCCTCTGCGACCGTCATCGTTTACGCCGGAGCGATCATCGTGACATTTCTGTTCGTGTTGATGCTGGCTCAACAGGCCGGAATCACGAACTACGATCAAAATTCACGGCAGCCGGGCGTGGCGACCTTTACCGGTTTCGTTTTGCTGGGAGCGTTGCTGTTCGTCCTGGTGCCGTCGAAGGAACAAGCCGCACCCGCGCCCATCACGGGATTCGTCTCGCTCGTGCCGAAAGCCAGTCAGGTGGCCCAGCCCCCGCATCAATCCGGCATTCCGCAGTCGACCAGTGCAACGACGGCGGAAAACTTTGGCACGATGCGCGGACTCGGCCGATCGTTGTTTGGCGATTACCTGTTTGCGGTCGAGTTGGCCGGCACGCTGCTGCTGGTCGCATCCATCGGAGCCATTGTAATTGCCCCCAAACGGTCCAGCGGAAAGTTGTAGGAAGCGGTTCATGATTGTTCTGACGAATTACTTGATCGTCGGCTGCATTCTGTTCGTGCTGGGAGCCATCGGGTTTTTGACTCGACGCAACCTGATCACGTTGATGTTGTCCGCAGAAATGATGCTGCACGGCGTGTCGCTGAACTTCGTCGCATTCTCGAATTTTCATCAGAACATGCAGGGGCAAACCTTCACCGCATTCATCCTGACGGTCGCCGCCTGCGAGGCCGGGATTGCACTGGCGTTGATCCTCACGCTTTACAAGCGGACGAAGTCGCTGGATGTCAGTCTTTGGAGCCAACTGAGCGAAGCCGACATCGACTCGCCGCACGAAGAAGAACCAGCGGTACCGACGACTCCGCCGGCCCAGAAATTTCCGCAACTCACCCCAGCGGGACGAGCGCCTCAGTTCCAGAAGGAGACTGTGCATCGTGTCTGAACTCACGCCGGCACTGCTCTGGTTAATTCCAGTCGCACCGCTGCTCGCGAGCATCTTCATCGCCTTCTTCGGCAAGGCGCTGTTGCGCGGACGCAGCCATGTCCCGTGCGTCACCGCGCTGGCCATCTCCACGCTGTGCGCCGGCTCTTTGATGCTGATGTTTCTGGCCGCGCCGTCCCAACTCAAGCCGGACCCCAACACAAATTCGCTTCACCAGCGACCGAGCGAGCACGCACTGCAGCCGGTCCTCACGACCCCCGGTTACGCTTGGGCCGAGACTGCCGACCTAAATGTGCGGTTGGATCTGCAAATGGATGCGATGACGGCGATCATGCTCTGCATGGTCACGTTCGTGTCGCTGCTGGTGTCGATCTACGCCAGCGGCTACATGCACGGCGATCCGGGCTATCCACGGTTCTTCGCGGCGTTCGCGCTGTTTGTGTTCTCGATGTGCATGTTGGTGCTGGCCGACAATTACCTGACGATGTTCATCTTCTGGGAAGGAGTTGGCCTCTGCAGTTACCTGCTGATCGGCTTCTGGTTTCAAAAGCCGAGCGCCGCCGCCGCCGCTCGCAAAGCGTTCGTGGTCAACCGAGTCGGCGACTTCGGCTTCATCCTGGGAGTCTTTCTGATTTGGAAGACCTTCGGCACTGTGAGGTTTGCCGATGTTTTTGAACTCATCCCGCATGTCGCGGAGACGAATCCGGGAATCTTCACGACCATTTGCCTGCTGCTGTTCTTGGGAGCGATGGGCAAGTCCGCTCAGTTCCCGCTGCACGTCTGGCTGCCAGACGCGATGGAAGGTCCGACGCCGGTCTCGGCGTTGATCCACGCGGCGACGATGGTCACGGCTGGCGTCTACATGGTCGCTCGCAGTACTCCGCTGTTCGTGATGTCCCCGACCGCACAGATGGTGGTCAGCGGGATCGGAGCAATCACGGCCTTGCTCGCCGCACTTACTGCGTTGACGCAGTACGACCTTAAGCGGGTTCTCGCGTATTCCACCGTCAGCCAACTCGGCTACATGTTCATGGCGCTGGGAGCCGCTTCCGTCAGCCCGAAGTTGGCGACCTTCGCCGTCACCGCCGCCATGTTCCATCTTTTCACGCATGCCTTCTTCAAAGCATTGCTGTTCCTCGGGGCCGGCAGCGTGATGCACTCGATGGGAAACGTCATCGACATGCGCCGCTTCAGCGGCTTGCGGGATGTGATGCCACACACACGCATCACTTTCTTGATCGGCTCACTGACCTTGGCCGGCTGCCCGTTGTTGTCTGGCTTCTGGAGCAAAGACGAAATCCTTGTCGCACTGTTTGAAGGGACGAAAGCGGGTGGTCATGAGACCTTCTTCATGGTGATCCTCGGTGTCGCAGTCCTGACCGCATTCCTCACCGCGTTCTATTCCTTCCGCGCCTACAACATGACGTTCCTCGGCGAGGAACGCTTTCCGGAAGAAGCTCATCATCCGCATGAGTCGCCCCCGACGATGACGCTGCCGCTGTTCGTGCTGGCGGGCTTCTCGCTGGTGATCGGATTGTTTCTCGGCCCGACCGGAGTCTACGCGCGGCAGTTGGCTCAATCGACTTCGCTCCCCGGCCATGGCGATCACCCGCACAACATCCTGTTGATGGCCTTAAGCGCGGCGATCTTCTGCGGCGGTTACGGCCTTGCCCGTTGGATGTATGTGAAATCTCCGGCCGTGTCCGCTGGATTGGAGCGCGGTTTGAAACCGCTGCATCGGCTGTCGCTGAATAAGTTTTTCCTCGACGAGCTGTTCAATTACCTGCTGGTCATTCCGGTGAAAGTGCTCGCGCTGCTTTGCACGCTGTTCGACAAATACTTGCTCGACGGCCTGCTGAACTTCGCGGGTTCGATCCCCTCCACCATCGGCCGTATCGTGCGGCCGATCCAAAACGGCCTGGTGTCCCACTACGCCTGGGTCATGCTGCTGGGAGTGGTGCTGTTCCTGATCCAAATGTTGCGAGCGTTAGCCGGTTGACGTTCGCTCGAATTTGAAATCTCAAATCGAAAAACAAAAATCGAAAATGCTTCTCCTGTCGATCATTGTTCTGCCGCTCCTCGCCGCAATCCTCTTGGCGTTGCTGGGAGGCGGACGCGCCGTCGCTCGCTGGGTCGCTTTGCTGACGGCGATCGGGACGTTGCTCGTCTCGCTGGGGATCGCCTCGCAATTGAAGGTTGCTCGCGACGGACACAGGACCAACACCACAGATCGGCCAGTCGATGGACCGGTGCAACCGAGGCTCGAATGGCGGCGAACATGGATGACGCTTGGCAACATAGCGCAAAAGCCCGCGCAGTTGACCGACTTCGAATTTGACGCCGACTCGGGCGATCCGTCGGACGTGGTCGATGGCTCGGAACGCATCCGAACCGGCGACACTCGGAAGGCTTTGTTGCATCGCATGGGATTCGTCAACGGCGACGAACGAGTGCAGTTGAATGACACTCAGTTGGCGGAATTGCGAGACGCGGGGATCGTCCGCCGCGAGGCGAGCGTCCGCTTGGAGTTCTACCTCGGAGCCGACGGCATCAGTGTGCTGATGCTGGCGCTGACGGCGATCCTCACAATCTCCGCTGTGTTGATCTCCTGGGAGTCGATTCAAGATCGCGCCGCGGAGTTTTATCTCTGCTTACTGCTGCTCGAAGCCGGGATGCTGGGCGCATTCGTGGCGTTTGATTTGATCCTGTTCTACGTCTTCTTCGAGTTCACGCTGATCCCGCTGTTCTTCCTGGTCGGCATCTGGGGCGGAGCCCAGCGGCAGTTCGCGGCGTATCGGTTCTTCATCTACACGCTGGCGGGAAGCGTCATCACGTTGCTGGGCTTGGTCGCGCTCGTTTTGAAGGTCATGGAAACCGGACTGACCGCCACGCCATTTTCGATTCCGGATATCGCCGCCGCGTTGAAAGAGCATCCGCTGTCCGATCAATGGCAGATCGGCCTGCTGCTGGCACTGAGCGCGGGCTTCGTCATCAAGGTTCCACTGTTTCCGTTTCACACTTGGCTGCCGCTGGCTCACACGGAAGCTCCGACGGCGGGCAGTGTGCTGCTGGCCGGCATCCTGTTGAAGTTGGGTTGTTACGGCTTTTTGCGAATTTGCTTGCCGATCTTACCGGCGGCGGTCGCCGGGTTCGGGGTTCCCATCTACGCGACGATGGCGGTCATCGGCATCGTTTACGGGGCGTTGGGGGCGCTGGCTCAGAGCGACATCAAGAAGCTGGTGGCTTATAGCTCGGTCAGTCACCTCGGCTTTTGCATGCTGGGCATGTTCGCATTGAACTCCGAAGGGATCACCGGCGCGGTGATGCAGATGGTCAATCACGGCCTCTCCACCGGCGCGTTGTTCCTTTTGGTCGGCATGGTCTACGACCGCTACCACACCCGTGAACTCAGTGAACTGGGAGGCTTGGCGACGCGTCTGCCGCTGCTTTCGGTCTGCATGGTCTTCATCTGTATGGCCAGCGCGGGCTTGCCCGGGTTGAACGGTTTCGTCGGTGAACTGCTGGCTTTGATCGGCATGTTCAAAGCCAATCCGATTTACGCTGCGATCGGCGCGACGGGAGTCGTCCTCGGCGCGTGGTACCTGCTGGACATGCTCCGCCGAGCCTTCTTCGGCCCGCTGAAAGAACCCGCCTCGGTTCACGGCCCGATCCTCGACATCAACATGCGCGAAGCGTTATCCGTCGTACCACTGATGGCCCTCTGCCTGTGGATCGGCGTCTTTCCGAAGCCGCTGCTCGACACGATCGAGGAAGACGTGCGAGCGGTCGTGAAGATGTATCCGCCGTCTGCACCCGCAAAGTCCGAGTTTGCGGACGCGAAGCAAACAACACAAGAAACGCTGATCTCGGTTGATCGACGCGAATGAAGGACTTCTGATTAGCGACCATTCGCTTCGATGGGCGTTTCCAAATAAGTTTCGGGAGTTGAGTTGTGTTTCAGCACCTTACATCGGCCATCAGCCAAGTCCTGCCGGAAGTCGTATTTCTCGCGGCGGCGTGCGTGAATTTGGCGGTCGGACCGTTTCTCATCGGCGATGACGGTACTGGTCCGAAAGGGCTTAGACATCGCTGGGGCGCGTGGTCGCTGATCGCACTGACGATTGCTGCTTGGCTGCAGTGCGTGCCGGCTCCGGTTGTCGAGGCGACTGGTCTCGCACCATTCCTGTCGGACTCGCTGGTCAGTTTCGTCCGCTTGGTGACGACCGTCACGGGTGTCGTGCTAGTGCTGATCAACTGGAATCAAATCGAAGAACGTGACTCCGCCGAGTCGCACGCCTGTCTGTTATTCATCCTGGCCGGAGCCAATTTGATCGCTCTGTCCAACGATCTCATCATCCTGTTTCTCGCATTGGAGTTGGTCAGCATCCCAACGTATCTCTTCTTGTATGTCGCTCGCCGAGACCGTTCCGGCCAGGAATCCACGCTGAAGTATTTCCTGCTGAGCGTCTTCTCGTCCGCACTCGTGCTGTACGGATTCAGCATTCTCTACGGAGTCGCCGGTACGACGAACCTGACGGCACTCCATCTCGTCTTCAAGAACCACCAACTCACCACGATGCCGGCCATGCTGCTGGTGAGCATCGTGACGATCGTCGCCGGCTTGGCATTTCGCATCACCGCGGTCCCGTTTCATTTCTACGCTCCCGATGTCTTCCAAGGGACCGCGAACTCCGCAGCGGCATTGTTGAGCGTCGTCCCGAAGGTCGCTGGCTTCATCGCGCTCGTCCGCATCCTCGGCCAACCGAGCATCACTGCCGCGATTCACCTGGAGTACTGGAGCCTCGCTTCCAAGAGCGGCGGCCTGCTGTACCTGCTGGCGGTCGCAACAATGTTTGTCGGCAACTTGCTGGCCCTGCTGCAAACAAACATGCGCCGTCTGCTGGCCTATTCGAGCATCGCACACGCCGGCTACATGCTGGTTGGCCTCAGCGTCGCCGTCAGCGTGCCGCAAATCAACGACGATGCGACCGCTGCCTCGGCCGGTTCCGTCAACGGTCTGCCCGCCCTGCTCTTCTATCTCGGAGTCTACGGCCTTACGACGCTTGGCGTATTCGCGCTGATCGCCAGCCTCTCGCGTCCCGAACGTCCGCTCGAGACCATCTCGGACCTCGCCGGTCTGAGCAAGACGCATCCCGCCGGAGCGTTCCTTGCCGCAGTCCTGCTGTTTGGCCTGACAGGCTTGCCGCCCACTGCCGGCTTCCTTGGCAAGCTGACGTTGTTTCTCTCCGCGTGGAGCCACAGCACCGAAGGCCGCACTTTGGCCATCTGTTTGGCAATCAACGCCGCAATTGCCGCGTGGTACTACCTCCGCTTGATTGGCGTGATGTATCTGCAATCCAGCTGCGACGACACGCGCCGTGCGACGGGCGTTCCCGCGTTCGTCGGCGTCTCGCTGTGCGCGGTTGCCAGTATTGCGTTGTTCTTCGCGCCCGATTGGCTGTGGCAAGCCCTGCAACGAGTCGGCAGCTGACTCGTTGCCATCGTTGCGTCCTCTCTCGATAATTGGCTGCACATCACCCTTTGTGACGGAGACAACGAGGCCATGAAACTGCAAACCGTACGAAGAAGCTGTCTGTTGGTCCTGACGTTAGGCGTGCTCGGTGCGGTGCGAGCAGACGAGCCGAAGTTTGTCGATCACTCGCTGCTGATCGCGCCCGAGTTTCCCTGCACTTGGCCGAGTCATCCGTTTCCAAGGTTTCAGATCACGCATCAGCGGTCGATCGGCCTCGACTCGGCGTACAACATTGACGCGCTGTTGATCGACGGTAATACCGGAACGCAATTGGATGTGCCGCCGCACTCGGTGGCTCGACCGGATTTGAAGCGGGAGAAGTCGGGGCCGCTCGGCTTGGCGTACACGGACAAGATCGAGGCGTGGCAGTTCGGCGGCGAGGCGTGTGTCGTGGATGTTCGCGACTTGCTCGATCAGGCTCCGAAGGGAGTCAGTCCGCTCGTGAAGCGTGAACATGTTGAACGCTTTGAGAGACAGCATCGCAAACTGCGGTTCGGAGACGTCGTGCTATTCCGCAGCGATTACTCGGACAAATACTATCGGCCGCACCCCGAAGGCAGCCGCTTCATCGCCGATGCGTTGGACCGCAAAACTCCGGGGTATCCCGATCCTGATCCCGATTGCATGGAGTTTCTCGCGACGCGCGGCGTGATGACGCTCGGCACGGACAGCGCGAGCATGGGACCGCTACCCGACCTTGCCGAGCCGACACACTACGCCGGCCTCAAACACGGCATGATCTGGACTGAGAGTGCAACGAATCTCAAAGAGTTGCCGCCGACCGGTGCGTTCTACTGCATGCTCGGCCCGAAGCATCAAGGTGCTCCGTATGGCGAGTGCCGAGCGTTCTCGATCGTCGGCGGCGAGTTGCCGAAGCGCCTGATCGAATCGGCGAAGGCCAAACGCGCGATCGACCTCTCGCCGACGTTGGCTCCGAATCTGCCGGTCACCTCACCCGGATCCAGCACAGGGCAGCATCGGCAGGTTTATCTGAAGGTCGATTTCCTCTACTCCGAGTACCTCGATCTGTGGCATCACACGCACTGGATGGACGCGATGGCCGGCACTCATCTCGTGCCGCCGTCGTTCGCGTTGCCCCCCGCTGACGCGAAGCCCGCGTACTCACCTGAGATTCGTGGTTGGCTCGAAGAGTACGAAAAGAAATACGGCCCGCGCGGCACCAGCTCACTGACGACCGAGAAGGTGCCGCTCGATTGGACCTGCGGCCCCGCGCGAGTCATCGACGTCACTGCGCTTGTCGGCAGCACGGAGAAAGCGTCGTGGCCCGCGTCGCCAGAAATCACGCCGGCTCACATCGAAGCCTTCGAGAAGAAGAACGGTAATCTTAAAGCGGGAGAGGTCGTCATTTTCCAAACCGGCCACTTGGACCTTCACTTCAAACCGCAACCGAACGACGCCGGTGTCTGGTCCGATCCGTTGAGCGGCAAGAGCGAAGGCTGGCCCGCGCTCGGCCCCGATGCGGTTGTGGTTCTCAAGAACAAAGGGATCCGCTGCGTCGCGACGGACGCACCCGATCTCGGGGGTGTGAATCCCAAACGAGCGTTGATGACCTACTGGGCGCTCGGCAGCCGCGAGATGGTTGGCGTCGAGTTCCTGCACAACACCTCCAAGATTCCGCCAGGCGGTTACTTCTTGTTCGCCGCGCTCCGCATCCGCGACTGCCACGGCGGCCCTGGCCGAGCAATCGTGCTGCATTGAAAACCCAAAATTATGCCACTGAATTCCGTAGTCATCAGAGATCCGTGCAAAGTGAAGAGTGCAAACTGCAAAATGTACGAGCAGACGTCTTCATTTTTCACTTTGCACTCGGCAATTCGCACTGCCGTCAAAGCACGGTGAGGACACAGGATGCCAAGCAAACTCTTCGATCTTACAGACCGTGTGGCCCTCGTCTCCGGCGCGGCGCAAGGCATGGGCCGAGCCATGTCGCTCGCACTGGCTGAGCACGGAGCCGACTTGGTTCTGGCCGATCTCAATGAAGTCGGCCTTCAGCAAACGGCGGAAGCCATCGCGAATCTGGGGCGTAAAGCGATCCCCGTTCGTTGCGATGTCTCGAAACCGGAATTAATTCTGCCGATGTTCGCGCAGCTCGATCGCGAGTTCGGCCGCATCGACTTCCTTGCCAACGTCGCGGGCGAAGGGATCCTCGGCAAGCCGGAAGAAATCTCGCTGGCCGATGTCGAACAATGTTGGCGAAATCTGGTGCTCGGCCGCTTCTGCATGTGTCAGGAAGCGGGACGTCGCATGTTAAAACAAGGCCGAGGCAGCATCGTCAACATCGGCTCGATCGCCAGCCAAACCGCGCTCGGCCGAGGTCATATCGCCTACAGCATGGCGATGGGAGCCGTCGTGCAGATGACTCGCGAACTCAGCACCGAATGGAGCAGCGCAGGTGTCCGAGTCAATTCGATCCTCCCCGCTCAAGTCGTGAATCCCAGCCTCGAAAAACGAATGTCCGCGGACCCAACCCTAAAAGTTCGATTCGAGTCCGGCATCCCACGCGGTCGCATGGGACAACCGAACGACATTCAAGGACTCGCAGTATTCCTCGCCTCGGATGCCTCAAGCTGGATCACCGGCGCGATCATCCCGATGGACGGCGGGAATCTCGCCATGAATGCGGGAGGGACTCGGCGGTATCTGGAAAACCAACAACAATGAGCGACAACATGGAACGCGAAACGCTGCTGGGCCTCTATCGAACCATGCAGATCATCCGACAGACGGAAGAAGAACTGGCTCGCTGTCATCAGCGTGGACTCGTGCTCGGCGCGTGTCACACCTACGTCGGCGAGGAAGCGATCGCGAGCGGCGTGTGTGCTCACCTGACCGAACACGATGTCGTCTTCAGCACGCATCGCGGACACGGGCACGCACTGGCGAAGGGGGCTCATCCGCGCGAACTGATGGCCGAGCTGTTCGGGCGCGAGACAGGTCTCTCGCGCGGACGAGGCGGCTCAATGCACTTGTTCTCGCCAGAGATCGGCATGATGGGGACCAGCGGCATCGTCGGCCCGTGCATCTTGCAGGCGTGCGGTGGCGGATATTCGTTCAAGCTGATGAAGTTGCCGCACGTCGCCGTCGCGTTCTTCGGCGATGGCGCCTCCAACAACGGCGCGTTCCACGAGGGGTTGAACATGGCCAGCATCTGGAAGCTGCCGGTCCTGTTCGTGTGCGAGAACAACCAATTCGCAACCGAAGTCCCCAACGCCTACGCCGCCGGCAATCCCAGCGTCGGTCATCGCGGCGCGTCCTACGGGATGCCGGGCTTTGAACTCGACGGCAACGACGTGCTGGAGATTTATCGCGTCGCCGGCGAAGCCATTGCGCGAGCCCGCGCCGGCGCCGGCCCGACGCTGATCGAGTGCAAAACATATCGCACGCGAGCACACGCCGAAGGAATGGGTGACTTCACCTATCGCACTCGCGAAGACGTCGAAGCCTGGAAGAAGAAGTGCCCGATCGGACGACTGAAAGGTGGCAGTGGGCAGTGGGGAGTGGGCAGTGGGCGGGAAGTTGTGGACGAGCAATTCGACGCGATTGATCGTGAAGTGGCGGCGCTGGTCAAAGAGTCTCGCGATTTCGCGGAATCCAGCCCGTGGCCCGATCCACAGACCGCAACTCGCCACGTCTACAACGAAGCCCCATCTCACCCCACTGCCCACTCCCCACTCCCCACTGCCATCAAGACGTACTCGCAAGCCACGCACGAAGCTCTCTCCGAAGAGATGGCCAAGAACCCGCGGATCTTCGTCATGGGGGAAGGCATCGGCGTTCGCGGAGGCAACTTTAAGACGACCGACGGGCTGTTTCAAAAATATGGAGCTGAACGTCTCTGCGACACGCCCATCTGTGAGCGCGGCTTCGTGGGCCTTGCCTGCGGAGCAGCGATGACCGGCGCCCGACCGATCATCGACTTCATGTTCGCCGACTTCGTGCTGGACTCCGTCGGCGAGATCGTCAACCAAATCGCCAAGATGCAGTACATGTCGAGCGGTCGGCTCAAGATGCCGGTTCTGCTGCGCGGCTGCATCGGCATCGGCCACTCGGCGGCAACGCATCACTCCGGCAGCTACTACGCGATGTACGCCCAAGTCCCCGGCCTGCGAGTCGTCGTCCCCTCGATGCCCGCCGACGCAAAGGGCTTGCTCAAACGAGCGCTCAATTGCGAAGACCCCGTGCTGTTCCTCGAACACCGCGAGATCCTGCAGGTCAAAGGCCCGGTTCCCGATGGCGAATACGAAATCGAATTCGGCAAAGCTTCCGTCGTGCGCGAAGGCCGCGATGTGACAGTCGTCGCGCTCGCTCGCATGGTTCATCTGACACTGGGCGTCTGCGATGAACTTGAACGCGAAGGGATTTCGGTGGAGATCGTCGATCCGCGCACGGTCAGTCCGCTCGACACAGAAACAATTCTGCAATCGGTCGCGAAGACGGGCCGGCTGTTGATCGTCGATGAACCTCCCGCTCCGTGCGGCTTCGCGGCCGAGATCGCCGCTCGCATCGTCGCAGAAGGATTCGATAGCCTCGACGCTCCAATCCGTCGCCTCACCGGAGCCTTTTGCCCAACGCCATATAGCCCGCCGCTCGAAGCGACCATGATTCCGCAACCCAAGCAAATCGCCGACGCGATCCGAACACTCATGAACGAGTAGTCATCTCTGGCCGATGGCTGAAGGCCGAAAGCCAATAGGTATTCTTCCACTTTTGAGTTCTCGATTCCGAAACCTGAATCCAACCATGCCTCACGCCATCCAAATCCCTCGCCTCGGCTGGTCCATGGAACAAGGCACGTTCGTCGGCTGGTTGAAGAAGTCCGGCGAGCAGGTGCATCCCGGCGACGCGCTTTTCACGCTCGAAGGCGAAAAGGCGATCCAAGAAATTGAAGCGGTCGATGCCGGCACACTGCACTTCGACGCCAACAATCCCACCGCAGGAGACATCGTCTCGGTGGGTGCCGTCATCGGCTACCTGCTCGGAGTCGGTGAAACCGCGCCACCGATTCCTCCACGTCCCACGGCACCAACTCCTCTGCCCCAAGCCCAATCGGCACCGCGTCCATCAGCATCCAGTCTTCAGTCATTGCCACCCCAGCCTCCGTCCGACAGTCCCCGCACCGGCGCGGTCGCGCCACCAGCGTCGCCAGCCGTACGCCGTCTCGCGCGACAACTCGGAGTCGATCTTACGCCATTCGATACAGTAGGACGAATCTCCGAAGCCGACGTCTGCCGCCGGTATTTGCTCAGCCGAGGCGAACTCCTGCCAAACGTCGGCGAAGCAAAGCCGTTGCCTCGCGCTGTTCCTGTCGGCCGTGGTGCGGTCGTTCCTCTGCGCAGCCGCGACCTGCCAGCGATCTCTCCAAGAGCCGCTCGCACCGCCGCGAAATTCGGCGTCGATTGGACGCAACTTAGCGGCTCCGGCTCACAGGGCCGCATCCGCGAACGCGACGTGCTCGCTGCCGTGGACGATTCACTTCCTACTTCGTTCACCACACCGTCAGCAAGACGCACGATTCCGATCACTCCGCTGCGACGCACAATCGCCGACCGAATGGTCGCGAGCCTGCGACAAACCGCGCCGGTCACGCTGACGTCCGAAATCGACGTCTCCTCTCTGATCGATTTCCGCGAACGACTCAAACGTTCGAGTGAATCACCAATTCCCTCCATCACCGATGCATTTGTCAAACTTGCGGCAACCGCACTGCGAAAGCACCCCGCGCTCAACGCACGCTGGCGAGACGACGCCATCGAACTCTTCGACGAGGTCCACATCGGCATTGCCGTCGATACGAACGAGGGGCTGCTGGTTCCCGTCGTCCGCGACGCGCATCAGCGCACGGTTTTCGAAATCGCTCGCCAGTCCCGCGACTTGATCGAGAAAGCCCGCGTTCGACGAATCACCGCCGAAGATCTGCAAGGAGGGACGTTCACGATCACCAATCTCGGCTCGTTGGGAATCGACGCATTCACTCCAATCATCAACTTTCCCGAGACTGCCATCCTCGGCCTTGGACGAATTCAAACTCGTTCGGGCTTGGCCGTCGACGGTCCGACGTCGCAATCACACTCGCCCAGTTCACAAGTGATGACGCTGAGCTTGACGTTCGACCATCGCATCCTCGACGGAGCACTCGCTGCACGCTTCTTGCAGTCCTTGGCCCAACTCGCCGCAGTGGATTCGCATTTGCTTTTTGAGCCTCCAAGTCATCGTTGACGCATTTTCGCCCTCCGCTAGAATCTGACCGCCTCCCTCGGGATGTAGCTCAGTTTGGCTAGAGCGCTACGTTCGGGACGTAGAGGTCGCAGGTTCAAATCCTGTCATCCCGACTGGTTCCCGGTAAGGACTTGCGACGAAAATCGCGAGTCCTTTTTTTGTGTCCCCATAGGAATCCGACACGTTTCTGACACAGTGTTGGGCTCACATAGGCGGGACGTGTCGAACTCGTTCCGCGATTGCCGGTGACGGCGATGAATCCCATCCCGAAATTCGAGATGGACGGGTGAATACGTGCTACTTGCAGTTTCCGAAGGTCTTCTGGCTCGAGCAGGTT
>VGZH01000015.1 GCA_016872645.1 Planctomycetota bacterium
GGCTCGATCGGCGATTTGTTGCGGCGAAAGGTCTTCGCAGCGCAGGTCGAGGCGGCCGGTCAAACTCGGATGCACCGACGTAATCGGCGGCGAACCGTCTTGCCGGCTGGTCACCGCAGTGATTTTCGCCTGCGGATGCCGCAACAGAATCTTGATCAGCTCCAGAGCCGTGTATCCGGACGCTCCGACGATCGCGACGCGAACCATGACCGAACAACCTTTCGTGAGTGACCGTATCAGGGAGGGGCAGGGATTCTACGGCCAAGGCCGACGGACAAAAAGACGCTGGACGCGATTTGACTCCGGCCCGCTGGGACCCAGGTTTCAGCAGTCAGTCCCGCCGCCAAAAACCCTGATGGCTCGGAGCTGGCGCAGTGAATCACAACTTACGGTCGCGGCATGGAAAGCTGGAAGTTTCTAGGGGATCATGCCGCGTTTCTTTCCATGCGCTGGGGGCAACAGCAGAGCGTCCATCGGAGGAGCCCTCGGACGGCTCAAAGCGAGGTTCGGCGGGATTGAGGTACGTCTCTGAACTGTTTTCCAACCAATCAATTCCGGTTCCGACGGGCCTCACGCTGGTTGATCTGCTGATTGCCGTGACGCTCGTTGGGCTGATAGCAACCGTGGTCTTGCCAACGATGAATTCGGTAAGCCGTACCGTGTCGCTGGAGGTGATGGCCCGCTCGTGTGCCGTCTGCCGTCGAATCTCGTCACGGCCACGAACGACCCTTCCGGTTATCGCTGGCAAGTTCCCTTCTGGCGAGATATGCCGTAGGTCCAAGGCCCTGTCCGACCGAATCGACCGGCGCAATCGTCTTTCTCAGCAAAGTATCGCCACGATTGACCGAGGCTCAGGTCTCTTGCCGATTCTCTTCGTGTGGGAGCCTCCTCATGCGAAAGACAGTCGCGCAATTGATGTCGGTGGACTTCGTCACGGTGACGGCTCACATGTCGCTGGAGGATGCACTGAGTCTGCTGATTGAGGCCGACGCGACCGAGCTGTGCGTCGTCGATCTCCAAGATCACTTCGAAGGGATCGTCACCGATTTTGACCTGCTGAAATCCCACATCTACGGCCAACTCACTGGCCAACTTGTCGGCTCATTGATCAGTCGCGCCGTGACGGTCTTGTCCGCTGACACGCTGATTGAGATCGCCGTCCCGATGTTCCGCGACGGCAGTTGCTCGCGAGCCTACGTCTGCCGCGATGGCCGACTGCTCGGACGCCTGTCGCGCACCAACGTGCTCAGGCATCTGGCTCAAGCTGAATGGGAGATCTCTTCCAAAGCGAGTCGCCTTGTCCGGGTCACCTCGAGTGGGGGACTGGTTTCGACAATTGAGGCTCAAGAGACAACACCGCGTGCTCCACAATTCATGACGCCACAGCCGACGTCCGTGCTCGGTGGGATTTGTGTCGCAGCCCCAACGCCTTCTTGTCGCTGAACCGAACAGCTCTACTTGTGAGTGCCGTGTGTTTGTTCGTTGAATTCACCGACGTAAGGAATGCCATCGACCCCTTCTTGTTCACTTCCGTTGCTCAGTTTGGGGTAAATTGCGGCATTTGCTCCTCTGCACAATTTAGGTGGGTGGGACGTAATTCTCGCCAGTTGCTTTTCCGATAAATTCTGGCTCAGAGAACTCCCAATCATTGGGATCGAAAACATCAGACCAGTCAATTGTAATCTTGTTCGGGTCAGGAGGAACTGGAGGCTTTGCAGCGTAGACCAAGTTCCCATCTTTGTCATATAGGTCGATGAGCTCTAGCAAGTCTTCAACACTGTTTCTGGTATCTTCGATATCTGGTTTAATCTTTCTCATAGAGACTCTTCACTTGTTCTCGTTCAAAAGCACGTTTAACACCCAACTTCTTTAACTCCTGATGAGACAAGATTTTCACAACTCTGTACTTACTAGGCATTCCGACAACTTCCTGCTCACTCTCGAATCCACTCACATTCTCAATCAAGCGTCCTGACTTGGTCTGAATCTTAAACACCAGAATTCCTTTTGCAAATTCTTCTGCGGTTTCGGTATGACGAGAAGTGCAATGAGGCATCTTTTCTTTCCAATCTCCGCCAACTCCCAAAGCCTTGAGACGTTCTGCTAGTTCTGTTGCGTATTTGGGTGTAGGACCGTGTCCCTTGTCATGCAGACGTGCATACCGCCGTCATTACCGAAATTGCCGTTCGTCATCAAACGGATGAGCATGAACTGGTCGGCGATGTGAGACAACCGCGGTAGCAACTCGCACAGTTGCATGCCGGGGACCGCCGAAGCGATCGGACTGTAGGGCCCACGGATCTCAGCTTCCGGATTTCGATCCAGACCGTCGAGATGACTGGCTTCGCCGTATTGGACCACGAAGATGCAAGATCGCGGACGAGACCTGGGCTGCGACTCAGCCTGCAAGAGTTGGAGCAGAGTGATCCCCAGCATCCCCAATCCGCCGAGCTGAAAAAGTTCGCGTTGACTCAACTCCGAGCGGGATGGGTGGGTTATCATCTCCACCACGGGCGGATCTCAGCGTGATTCTGTCATGGAGAAGATTCAAGGTGGCATGGATCGTCTCAGGCAGGAAGTGCCCGGAATACAGTTCTCGGCTCGAAAGAACTCCCGTTGTGAAGTGGGCACCCTGATGCTTTTCGTTGAGCGGTATCCACCCAAGCGTGTTGAGAATGACCAAGAGAGAAGTGCCCCCGAAACGTATTCGACAACGCTTGCTCATCGTTCTGTCTCGGTCATGTTTTTGAAAATCTGGTCAGGCCAACAACTCCGACGAAAGTTGACGAATGACCGCGTTGACTCAGAGCGATTCCGTCAGTCCAATGTGACCTAACCCATCGGGTTTTGCCGATGAGTACCTTGCCCTCCTGATTCGACACGTGCTGCGTCCCCGCCATTTTCGGTCATTTGCTCGCCGAGACCGCCAAATGCTTCCGACAACGCCGACTTCCGAAGGCCGTCGCCGGTTTCTGTCCCGCAGCGGACTGAGCGGCCTAGGTCTTTTGTGGGCGAACTCTCTGGGTCGGTGTGTTGCTGGCGCAACGACTGGCAAAGCCAAGTCGGTCATCTTGATTTTCAATTGCGGAGCCCCCAGTCACATCGACTTGTGGGACTTGAAGCCTCACGCAACCGACACCGTACGCGGGCCGTACAAGCCAATCGCCACCAGCGCTTCCGGCATTGAAATTTCGGAACTGCTACCACGACTCGCGAAGCATGCTCACCGCTTCTCGATCGTACGCAGCGTGCATCACTCGCACGGCGGGCACAACTCCGGCATGTATTGGTCGATCGTCGGCCGCCCGTATCCGATGGACAGCACGTTGATCAATCCCAGCCGCAACGACATTCCCAGCTTTGGCACCTTGACCGGTTGGCTGGCTCGACGCGACGGCTACAGCGGCGCGCTGCCGCCGTATGTGATCACTCCGGCACCACACTGCGACAGCACCGTGTATCTCACTCCGGGGCAACTGGGCGGCTGTTTGGGAGCGAGCCACGATCCGTTGGTGCTCAACGCCGATCCGAATGCCGCGAACTTCAGCGTGCCGAATCTCGGTGCCGTTGAAGGAATCAGCTCGCAACGACAGGACAACCGTCGGTTGCTGCTGGATCAGATTCAGCAACACTGCCAGCCGATCACGGCCAGTAACTCGCAAGACCTCGACATCAATCAATCGAAAGCCTTGTCGCTGGTCGGGTCCGCGGCCGTGCGCGAGGCGTTTGATCTCACGCGCGAACCGGCCGAAGTCCGCGAGCGATACGGGCGGCACACTTGGGGTCAGTCCCATCTGTTGGCCCGTCGCTTGATCGAGTCGGGTGTTCGCTTCGTCACGACGGTCAACGGCCAGAGCATCATCTGGGACACGCACGCGGACAACTTTGGCCGCTTGGAAAAGTCGCTCGTTCCGCCGATGGAGCGAGCGTTTGCGACGCTGCTCGACGATCTTTCCGAACGCGGCCTGCTCGATTCAACGCTGGTGATCTGGATGGGAGACTTTGGCCGCACGCCGGTCATCAACGCCGCCGCTGGCCGAGACCATTGGCCGCAGTGCTATTCCATGATTTTGGCTGGCGGCGGCATTCGCGGCGGCCAAATCATTGGTGAATCCGACAAGATCGGTGCGGTCCCAAAGTCCCGCCCGATGACTCCGGCAGATATTCACGCCACAGTCTTCACCGCGTTAGGTTATGATCCGCACGGGATCACCTACCACACCAATGACGGTCGCCCCTGTTTACTCTCCGAAGGGGAGCCGATTCGAGACTTATTGAGTTAGAATCTGTTTTACGGGAGACAATGCCATGCCGTTGAAAAACAAGATTGCTCACGAAACCCTTTCACGACGGACGGTGATTCAGGCGGGAAGCATCGGCCTGCTTGGATTGGGGATGAATCACGTCGCGGCCCTGCGTGCTGCCGACGGGAAGTTGACGACTCTCAGTGGCGGCAGCGCAAAGTCAGTCATCTTTGTCTTTTTGTCCGGCGGACTCACTCAGCATGACAGCTTCGATCCCAAGCCGGATGCTCCGGCGGGGATTCGCGGTGAGTTCAATCCGATCTCCACACGAACGCCGGGGACGCAGATCTGCGAGCACCTCCCGATGCTGGCCGCTCGCAGCGATCAGTGGAGCCTGATTCGCTCGCTGACGACGCCGTACAACGAGCACTCGCAGGGGCACACGTCGATTCTCACGGGCCGTACGCCGATGCCACCCGGCTACAATCCCGTGAAACCGCAATCCACGGACTGGCCGTCGATCGCCTCGGTCGTTGGCCACGCGCTGCCGCCGCGAAACAACAATCTGCCCCCGGCCGTTGTGCTTCCCGAGCGATTGGTGCATCGCGAAGGGCGTGTGATCCCCGGCCAGTTCGGCGGTGAGATGGGGAGCCACCGCGATCCGTGGTTCATTGAAGCCTCGCCGTATAACTCGAAGTCTTATGGTGCGTACCCGGATTACGAGTTTCATTTCGTGCGGGGTCGCGAGCGAAATCCGAATCTGAAGTTTCAGTCTCCCAATCTCAGCTTGCCGCAAGGACTCAGTCGCTCACGACTGACCGATCGCGACAGCCTGCGCGGGTTGCTCGACCAGCAACGTCACGAATTAGAACAGGCCGCAACGGTCGAATCGTTCGATCGCCATCGCCAAGCCGCGATCTCGTTGCTGACCGACACCAGCGTGCAACGTGCGTTCGATGTCCACAACGCTGATCCGCAAACGCTCGACCGATACGGACGGAACGCTTTCGGCTGGTCGCTCCTCATGGCTCGGCAACTGGTGCAGGCGGGAGTGAATTTGATCCAAGTGAACCTCGGCAATAACGAATCGTGGGACACGCACGAGAATAATTTCCCGCTGTTGCGCGATTGTTTGCTGCCACCCACCGACCGTGGCCTCTCGGCGTTGCTCGATGACCTTCAGACGCTGGGTCTACTGGAGGAGACGTTGATCGTGATGTGTGGCGAAATGGGTCGCACTCCGCGAATCAATGCCGGAGGCGGAGAAAGTAAAGTCGTCGGCCGCGATCATTGGGGAGCCGTCCAATCCGTTTTCATTGCCGGCGGTGGCATCAAGGGAGGCGTCGTGGTGGGAGCCTCCGACAAAAACGGTGCCTACCCGGCCTCCGATGCGCAACGGCCTGAAAACCTCGCCGCCACCATTTATCACGCCTTGGGAATTCCCGAAACCGCTGCCTGGAAAGACGAAGTCGATCGTCCGCACCACATCTATCATGGTGAGCCGATCCGGTTTGCCTGAGTTCGATCTCCGGACGAGAGATACGCATGTTTTCCATCCTTGACCAATCACTCTCTTCGACCGATCGCGTTGCTCGCCGCGAGTGGCTGCGCGTCGGTGGCTTGAGTGCGCTGGGAGTTTCGCTGCCACACTTGATGCGAGCGGCCGAGACACCGGCGGTCACACTCGGCCCGGCACCGAAGTTGGCAGGTGAACTCGGCTCGACGTTTGGCAGGGCCAAGAACGTGATCTTCCTCTGGCTGCAGGGAGGTCCGCCGCAGCATGAGACGTTCGATCCGAAGCCCGATGCGCCAGTCGAGATTCGAGGTTCGTTCCAGCCGATCTCGACCAATGTTCCTGGCGTTCAATTCTGCGAACTGTTGCCTCGTACCTCGTTCTACGCCGACAAACTGGCTGTCGTGAGATCGCTCTCTACGCGAGACGACAACCACGATGTCAGCGGTTACTGGTTGTTGACCGGCTATCCCTACGGACCGGGCAGCGCGAGACAGATCAAGCCGAACGATTGGCCGTACTTTGGCTCGATCGTGAAGATGCTCAAGCCGAGCGAGAAACTGCCGGCTCTGACATCCGTCTGGATTCCGGACATGATGCGGCTGAACGACAACGTGACTCCGGCCGGACAGACAGCAGGGTTCCTCGGCAAGTTGTGGGAGCCGGAGCGATTCGTCGGTGACCCAGCGTTGCCTGATTACGAAATCGAAGGTCTGAGGCTGATCGGCGACGTCACCAAAATCCGCGTCGATCGTCGGCGCGATGTGTTGCAGCAATTGGAAAGTCGCTTCGACGAAACGCTGCGCGGCGGATCGGTCGCGGCTTGGGATCGGCTCTCTCAACAAGCGTTCGAACTGGTCACCAACGGCGGCGCGCGAGCGGCGTTCGATCTCAGCAAAGAATCGGACAAGACTCGCGATCGCTATGGCCGGTACACGTGGGGACAATCTTGCTTGCTGGCTCGGCGGCTGATCGAGGCGGGTGTGCGATTGGTCCACGTCAACTGGGCCCGCGATCCCGGCGACAACGCGGTCGATAATCCGTTGTGGGACACGCACGCCCTCAACGCCGATCGGCTGCAAGACAATCTCTGCCCGCAATTCGACGTGACGTTCGCCGCGCTGATGGATGATCTGACCGAACGCGGCTTGCTCGACGAAACGCTGGTCGTCGTCATCGGCGAATTTGGGCGAACTCCGAAGATCAACGGCAACGGTGGCCGTGACCACTGGGGTCACGTCTTCAGCTTCGCAATGGCCGGAGCCGGTATCCGTGGCGGACAAGTGATCGGAGCCAGCGACAAGAACGGAGCGTATCCGGCGACGAACCCATTCACCGGTGGCGACCTGACAGCCACGATGTTTCATCTGCTTGGCATTGATCCCAATGGTTTCTTTCTGGACAACTTGAACCGCCCGCATCCGATCACGAAGGGAGAGCCGATCGCGGCCATGCTGAGCAGTTCTGCTTCCAAGATTGAGCTGCGGCAATCCGAAGGCGATCCGTCGCTGGTTCCGCCGTTTGATACCAGCTTGCTGCTGGACACGACATTTCAGACCGATCTTCCGTTAGTCCAACCCTCCCCGCCGTCGCGTGACAAAGGTTGGCGGGCTTTTCCGGTTTGGAACAAGGGCGATGCCGCGGGCTTGGCGGTTCGGAAAGAATCTGGAACCGTCACGATCGGTTTCGGACTGGAAGACGAGGCCGCTGGTGCTGTCATCGCTCAGGGTTCGCGAGCGCTGCTCGCGCAGGAAATCCGCAACGCACGCGGTGGTCACTATTCGTTGAGCGTCAACGCCACTGGCGTCGGTTCATCCGCCGATGAGTTCGACAAAACTTTTCTGGCGAACATGGCCTTTCGTCTGGTTCTGTTCCGGTTCCAGAACATCCACAAGGATCCTCGCACGATCAGCGAGTTGGCTTCCATTGAATTCCGTCCATCGTTCGGAAAAGCCGAGACCTTCAAGTTGGATCGCTTCCTCGGCTCGACAACGCCGGGCGCGAATTTTCCCATCGGAAACGGACTGGGAATCGCGATCGCCGTCGAAAAAAAGACCCCAGGATCGCTCACACTGCTAAAGAACGAACCACACCGAGCCGCGCTGCGCATTCATTCCGTCACACTCGACTTCAGCCCGCGCCAACGGGACGAATCCGTGACCGTGTAACCCTGAAAGTCTGGCCATGCAGCGTCGCCGATTCTTGAAGTTCGGACTTGCCGGTGCCGGTGGATTGAGCCTGCCCGCTCTCCTCCAACTTCGAGCGGCAGCCCATGAGAAACCTCGCGAGCGAACCGCGATCATCCTGATGTACTGTCACGGCGGGATCAGCCATATCGACACCTGGGATCCCAAACCCGAAGCACCCACCGAAATTCGTGGCCCGTTCCAGCCGATTGAGACGCGGGTTCCGGGGATGCAGATCACCGAATTGCTTCCGCGACACGCGGCCATCGCAGACAAGTTCTCGTTGCTGCGATCGCTGTCTCACGAAGCGAGCTGTCACGCCAACGGTCCGAAGCGATTGTTCTCCGGCCACTTCACGTTGAACCAAGACTTCAAACCAGAACACCCCGACTGCCTGGCGATTGCGAACTACCTGCGCTGGCAGCGCGGCCGATCAATTCCGAATTACGTCGGGATGACGACCTATGGCTTGGAACCGGGGCCGGTCTCGGCGATCGGTCCGGCGTACCTCGGCGAGAAGTACTCGCCGCTGGCGATCTTCGGTGATCCGAACAAACAAAACACACTCGGCGGACTGGTCGTGGACACGAACGGCCAACTGGCGCGACGTGGCGAACTGCGAGGACAGCTCGATCGCAGCCCACTGCGAGATGCCGGACCAGAATTGCTCAACGAATTTCATCAGCAAGCGTTCGACATTCTTTGCCGACCTGATGCGCAGCGGGCATTCAATCTTGAATTGGAACCAGCCGCCGTCCGTGATCGCTATGGCCGGACCTCTTGGGGACAACACTGCCTGCTCGCCCGCCGCTTGGTCGAGTCAGGAGTCGATCTAGTCACGGTCACGCTCTGCGGAGCGGAAGCCGGCGGAGCAGGCAACAACTGGGACGATCACGCCGTGAACTGCGACATCTTCGCCGCGCTGAAAAAGCGATCCGAGAACTTCGACCGCTGCGTGACAACGTTGATCTCTGACATCTTTGAGCGTGGCCTCAACGAGCGGGTGATGGTCGTCGTCACCAGCGAGTTTGGCCGGACACCGCGCATCAATCGGCAGGTCGGCAGCCAAACGAAGATCGAGCAACCGGGCCGCGATCACTGGCCGCAAGCCATGTCGATCCTATTCGCTGGCGGAGGGACTCGCGGCGGCCAGGTCATTGGTGCGACGAATCGCTTCGGCGAACACCCCATCGACCGCAAGTTCGGCCCGTGGAATTTCATCGCGACGATCTATCAGCACTTGGGGATCGACGCCAAAAACCTCACCGTCCCCGACCTCTCAGGCCGTCCAATGCCAATCCTTCCCGAGGGCGAGCCAATTCCAGAGCTGGTCAGCCTGTCGTGACGTGAGTCCCAGAAGACTGCTCGAACATCGCCCACAATTGACCGGCTCGACAATCGACTTGCTGGTTGAAATGCACATGTAGGCACCGGATATTGCCACCCCTTGTGATTCAACTCCTCCAGTAACAATCAGGAATCCAAATGATGAAGAGCTGTTGGCTTTCATGCTTCGTCATGTTCGGTCTCGCCCTTCCGGGGTTCGCGGCGGACAAAGTGAAACCGGTGCGAATGGGTTGCGGGATCATGACCTTTGACACGGTTCCGGGTTGGGGGCTCGGAGAGGACGGCAAGTCGGTGCTCGGTTCAACACACGGCGGCGTCGTGGTCGATCAGGCGGGAAACGTTTACACCAGTTCGAGTTTGGGCGTCTTTGTCTTCTCGCCGGAGGGCAAAGTCATTCGCCGGTTCCTCGGCGAAAAATACAACAACATCCATGACCTGGAAATTCGCGCCGAAGGAAACAACGAGTTCATCTACGGTGCTCGCAACGCGGCGGGCGAAGGGATCAAGTTCCACGCCGAGACCGGAGACATCGCGCTGAAGCTGGGCATTCCGACCGAAGAAGAATCGAAGCTGAAGCTGGCCAAGTGGAGCCCGACGGCAATCACGGTCGCTCCGAACGGCGACATCATTCTGGCGGATGGCTACGCCAGCAATCACATCTTCAAGTACGACAAGACTGGCAAGTACCTGATGCACTTCGGAACCAAAGGAAATGGTCTCAAGGAATTCAATACCGCGCACGGCATGACATTGGACACACGCTATGACCCTCCTCGACTTCTGGTCTGCGACCGCAACCACACACCGAAGGGCCGCCTGTTGCATTACAGCCTTGATGGCCAATTCATTGACGAGGTCGTCACCGGTCTGGGGATGCCTGCCTCGGCTGCCGTTCAAGGGGATTACGTCTCGGTGCCCGATTTGCACGGTCGAGTGGTGATCCTCGATAAGAGCAACACGATCATGGCGGTGCTCGGCCACAATGCCGATCCCGCGACGCGAGTGAACCACAACGTCCCGCAAGACAAATGGATCGAGGGAATCTTCAACGGTACCCACGGTTCGTACTGGGACAAAGATGGCAACTTGTATGTGCAGGACTGGAACGTCTCCGGCCGCATCATGAAACTGGTGCGAGTGAAGTAGCTGCGTCCCGCTGCAACTCTAGCACGATTGGTTCTGCATGAGATATGGCTCGGCTCTCCTTGTGTTGTGTCTAATCGTCGCTTCAGCTGGTGCCGCCGAACCATCGCGGCCAGTCAAGGTCTTCATCCTTGCCGGACAGTCCAACATGGAGGGGCAGGCCGTCGTGGACTTGGACGGCAAAGACTACAACGACGGCAAAGGGACGTTGAACTTCCTGCTGCGCGATCCGCAGAAGGCTCCACTTTTTGAGCATCTGAAGAAAGCGGATGGAAGCTGGGTGGTCCGCGATGATGTCTGGTGCCGCTACAAGCGGGAGCGCGGTCCGTTGCTTGCGGGACCGTTGACGATGGGATTCAGCGTCTACGGCGACAGGCACCACTTCGGCCCTGAACTGCAATTCGGGCATGTCCTGGGAGATCACTTCGAGAACCATGTCTTGTTGATCAAGACCGCTTGGGGTGGCAAGAGTCTCTTTAAAGATTTCAGGCCGCCGTCGTCAGGCGGAGACGTCGGGCCGTATTACACCAAGATGATTGCGGAGATACGCGATGCTCTCGCGAACTTAAAGATCGACTTTCCGAGTTATGGTGGCGGTTACGAACTGGCCGGTTTCGTCTGGTATCACGGCTGGAACGACGGAGTTGATCCAAAACACGCGGTGCCGGAATACGAACAGAATCTGGTCCACCTGATCAACGACATCCGCAAAGAGTTCAACGTTCCGAAGTTGCCGGTCATCATTGGTGAGCTAACCGGTCCCTGGGTGAACGCGCCCGGTGAGTGGACGACGTTACGAATAGCTCAACGAAAGGCTGCCGAACGTCCAGAGTTCAAAGGCACGGCGTTGTTCGTCGAGACACATGCTTTCGTGCGCAAGCCAGAGGATTCGCCGAATCCCGGTCACGGACATCACGAGTTCGGCAACGCCGAAACGTATTTTCTGGTCGGTGATGCTCTGGGCAAGGGGATGAAGACGCTGCTCACGTCTTCGCAGTCCGAAGCCAAGGCTGAGTTGCCGCAACCGACCTCTCGCTCCGTGCGTGAACTCGAAGGTTGGACGCTTCGCGTCGATGACCGATTGCTCGGCGACACACCCGATGCGGCGCTCGGTGCGCGGACACTTCGGTTTCTCGAAGCGAAGCTGGTCGATATCAAAGCGGTGGTCCCGGCGGATCGGTTGAAGGACTTGCAGGCCGTCACGATCGTGCTCGACCTGAACTGCGGCGCTCTGGCGTCGATGCAGTATCACCCGAGTGCCGATTGGCTGAGGGGCAACGGATATCCGGCGGAGTTGGTGAAGTGCGTGCATCTGCCGCGAGCCGCCGACGTCGCGACGCGGCGGAACATCAACGAGCAGCCGTGGTGCATCCTGCACGAATTGGCTCACGCTTATCACGATCAAAAATTGAGCTTCGACGAACCGCGGATCAAAGCGGCTCATGAGAAATTCAAGGCAAGCGGCCATGGCAACGCAACGCTGCTCTACAACGGCAAACGCGTAAAGCACTACGGCTTGACCAACCAGATGGAATTTTTCGCCGAAATGACCGAGTCGTTTTTCGGCGTCAACGACTTCTTCCCGTTTAACCGCGCGGAATTGCAGGAAGCCGAACCCGAACTGTTCCAGCTTCTCACCGAGATTTGGATTTCTCCGCACAAGTAGTCGCGTTTAACCAAAGCCGGAGTTCGTTTCGTCGAGATCTGTCTTCCGGGTTGGGATCAGCACAACAATCTGCATCGCGACCGCATCAAGAACTCCGCTGCCACTGATCAGCCGACCGCCGCGCTGCTGGATGATCTCGGCCAGCGCGGTCTTCTGGAGGACACGCCGGTCCTGTTTGGCCGCGATCACAACATCACCGGGTATCCGATGTGGCTAGCCGGGGCGGGCGTGAAAAAAAGTTTTTGATTTGGAGCTACTGACGAATATGGCCTGCACGCCACGCGGCTGGCTTTGATGGGACTCGACCACGAACAACTGACCTATCGCTACGCAGGCCGAGATGTCCGCCTGGTCGACGTAGCCGGCGACGTGGCTCACGAGATCTTCGCCTGAATCAGTGACGGGCATCGCGCGGGACAGGGCATTGAGCGTTTGACATCTTTCATTTCATCAATGACGAGTGCCATCAGAATTGACCACAGTGAAAATGACCGTCACGAATAACTCACGAAAACGACCACTCACCGGCTTCATCGATAATTCTGGCCACACGAACGCTCGATCGGTTGCCGAGGGCCGGTTGAAATCATTTTGGCGGTGCCGAGCGAACATCGGAGTCAGTCGGATTACTCAGCAAGTAAGCAATGACGTCTCGTAACTCCTCCGGAGTCTTCACGACTCCGGCCGGCATGGCGGAAATATCGGTGAGTTTCCTCGCTTCGATCTCGGACTTGTTGATCGTGACTCGCTTCGTGTCGGGCAACAGTACTTCCAGCTTGTCTCCCGTTTCGGTGACGACGAGGCCAGTGAGGACTTTGCCCTCCTTCGTTTCGATCGTCGAGGACTTGAAGACTGGCGAGAGGACTTTGTTCGGAGCGAGCACCGACTCGACGAGATACGCCACTGAAAACCGCTTGCCGGCGTCCGCGAGGCTTGGCCCGCCACCTCCAGGTTGCGTCGCGGTCGCCGCGTGACACTTCGCACAACCGAGCGACTCCGCACCGAACAGTTTCTTTCCGCGAGCGACGTCACCCGACTTCACCGCTTCAGCCCAATCGAGCGCGAAGAACTTGGGATCAATCGGCTGCGAGCCGCCGCTGGCTGACTTCAATCGGTCGGCCAACGACAGACCGTCAGGCTTCTCAGGCAGCGAAAACTTCACGTCGCCGAGATGTTTGAAGTGCAGGTACTGTCCACCGCGCCCCGATTGCATCCGCACACGGACGAGAATGTCGTTACTGCCCGGCAGCAGATCGAGCGGTACGACATCATCCAGCTGTTGCAGCGGCCGAACGGCATCGTTGGTGAAGACCAACTTGCCATTGTGCCAGACGCGTACTCCATCCTCGCTGCCGACGAGCAGTTGCATGCGCTGAGCCGTCGGTACGTCGAAACGGATTAGCGAATAGACCGACGAATTCGGCGACGAACCAAACAGCGTATTGAAGTTGAACAGCGGCCGATCGGGGCTGGTCGTCTTCGTCAGCGTCCACTCAAACGATTTGCCGCCGACGTCAGACTTTGCCGCGAGATCAATTGCCGCAGCCTCGACCGGATGTACCGTCTTGAATCCGTCGGCATCCGGCACTGGGCCGAGCATCCACACCTGCGGTTTGACGTGCTCCAACTTGCCGAGCAGGTTGAGCCGCTTGTCCTGCACATCGGCCGTGACCGCCGCGATCTTCGGTTCAGAGCGCGGGTCGTTGAGCAGCGACAAGAAATGCGTTGCCTGCAACCGCACCTTGTCGTCGTCATCGCCCAGCCGCTCGACCAGCAGCGAGAAGAGTTTCTCCTGCTCGGCGGTGTGCTTGAGCGATTTCCAGTGCTCGGCCACCGTATAGTTGCCGACGCGGCCGTACTTGCGCAAGTCAATCGGCTCCTTCTCGTCCGCGAAGAGAATGATGTTTGCCTCCTCCTTTTGCTGCGGCGCGAGCGGCGCATCGTCCGGCAGCTTGGCATCGACGGGCGGAATCGTCAGCCGGAACCCGACTGCCAGCACGCCGGCCATTCGCTGAGACGCTCTGTCGGAGTGACACAGCCATTCGTGGAGTGGGCGCCGCTCTGAATTCAGGGAATTACTAAAGAGATTGAGCAGCCTCTGTTGAGCAAATCGCGTGTGGCCTGCGGAGACCAGTCGTTCGAGGTATTCAAACAATTTGCTGACCACTTCATTTAGATCACGGCTGACATCGGTTCCCATCTCCTCCGCAAGACTTCGGAGCGGTTTGTAGCGCTGCTTCCCTTGGACCTTTCGATCGCCATTGTTCTTGAAAAACGGTTGGCCTCGTCGCAGCAGCTCCTGTCGAGCGGTCGTCGATCGGGAATGGATTGGCGATTGAAATTCTTCTTGCAGCCGCGAGACATCGACGGCTGTCGCTTCGTATCCGTCAAACGGCATCGTGTCGGGATCGTCTTTGCGGGTGATGACCGCGAGATCGCTGCGATACACAGGCGAGCCTTCGTTCTGAGCCATGTAACAAATCGTGACGAAGACTCGTCCGCCGCGACCAACGCAGACACCAACCGGCCGCGCCTGATCGCTCCCTTCGAGCAACACATGCTCATTGGCTGTGAATTCGCGAGCCTCGTACGTGTCTCCTTTGACTTCGAGCGGAAACCGCGTGATCTGCCGGCGACACCAACGAGCGACCAGCAAGTTGTTGTCGTACTTCTCCGGCAGGAAGTCGTCACCATAGTACGTCTGGAGAACCGGTACGAACCGCCCCAGGTTTTCATGGAGGCTCGGCAGAATGTCGGCCCGTTCGGGCGACTTGCTCTGCAACCAGCCGCGCGGCCAACTGAAGTACGCCCCTTCAGTCACATGCAACAACCGGCCAGGAACGTAGGCGGATGGCAAGCCCTCGTGATCATTGTCGTTCGTGAAGAGGTTGCCGTCGGCGTCGAAGCACAATCCGCACGGGTTTCGCAAACCGCGCGAGAAGACTCGCAAGTTGCTCCCGTCTGGCCAAATGCGAAAGACTCCTCCAACGCCGTTGTAGGGCATCGTGGCCCAATCTTTGTCGCCGACGCGAACGATTTTGTAGCCCTGTCGCGGAGCGACCGGGTTACTTTTGAAGAACATCGTCCAATGACCCCAGTGATCCGGCCGAGTGAAGTCGCCGTAGTACCACAGCGGGTCACCCATCGAGACGTAAAGGTCACCGTCTGGTCCCCACGCGCAGGCGTGAAAGCATTGATGAACGTGACCGTTCGGCACCCCCCACAGCAACCGTTCAATCGTCACGCCTTCACGTTTCAGCCGAGCACCCGGGAGCCGATAGACCGCGCTGACCGTGACGACGTAGAGGTCATCACCTCGAATCTCGATGTCATTGACCCACGTGTGATCGGGGAACTCGAACAGCAACTTCCGCGGCTTGTACTTTCCTCCGTCCGCCAAATCGTAGACGAACAGCGTCTTGCGGCCTCCAACAAAAATGCGTCCTGCGGTGTCGAGACGGACCGACAGAAACGAATCGTCTTGCGACGAATCCAGACGTACGACTTTCAGGTCGGTGTCGTTGACGCGGTAATCAAGTTCTTCGGCAAACAGCGGAGTCGCGAACAACATCAACAACAGAGCCAGACGCAATGCCATGCAAACATCTCCTGATCGTTGATCGTTACGGGAGCAGAGTCAGCGTCACGCGGCGAACGTCCATGACCGACTGGCCGGGGATCTCCAACGCGCGCAGGCTGAGCGGAGCCTGTCCTTTCTCCAACGCGATCTCGCCAAGCTTTAGCGGGCGAAAGTCTTTCATCGACGATTCGCCGTGCGGACGCGGCAGTGTGTCCTGGTTCGTATAGAGCGGTGGATTCCAGCCGGGAGCAACTCGGCCGACAAGGCGTGTGTCGCGACAGCTCAGTTCAATCATTGAGCCGACGTCCGCTTCGGAGCAGGTGTAGTCGATGACCACTTCGTAGCGGCCGGTCGTGTGGACATCCAGCAGCCAGACCATGCGGTCCTCTTTCGAGGTCCAGTTCACGAAGTAAGAGCAGTTCGGCGCGGCACTGCTGCGACGGACTCCGCCGCGCGGCTCACCGTCGCGAGCCGGCAGCATCGTGATCGGGAACTCGCGGTAGCCGACCGGGATTGGACGGGGATCGACTGCGTTGCCGACCACCGACATCTGCGGGACTTTCGATTTTGCGTCCGTCACATCGGAACGAGACTTCGCGAACACGTCTTGCCGCCAGGCGGTCACGGCCGATTGCAGCCGTGAGGCGAGTTCCGCTTCGCGATCGTTGATCGGCGTGGCCTGTCCCGGATCTGCGAGCATGTCGAAGAGTTGTCCACGATCGTCAAGCCGATACTGTTGCGTTCGCACGCTGATGCGGCCGGCCCACGTCGAGAAGATCATCCGATCGGACCAGTCCGTCGGTTGCTTGAACAGCAGTGGCGACAGATCGCGACCGTCGAGCGGCTTGTCGCCGACTCGCGATACGCCCGCCAGCGACGTCAGCGTCGGCAACAGGTCGATCGCTCCGGCGATCTGCGTCACTGTGTGATCGGGTGGCAATCGAGCGGGCCAGCGGAGGAAGCAGGTCGAACGGACTCCCCCTTCATCGGTTGTCCCTTTACGTCCTTTCATGCCGCCGTTCCAGCGCCAACTGTTCGGGCCGTTGTCCGAGAAGTAGAGCACGATCGTGTTGTCAGCCAGCTTCAGTTCGTCGAGCTTCGCCAGCACGCGGCCGACGTTGGCATCCTGGTTCTCGATCATCGCCAAAGCGCAGCGCGTCTCGTCGAGCACCTCTTGATTCGCAAGCGTCGCTCGCTGCGTGATCGGTTTGTCTTTGAATCGTCGCCAATCCGATTCCGGCGCGGCCCACGGAGAATGCGGCGTTGTGAACGGGACGTAGCAGAAGAAGGGTTTCGCTTTATTGCGGTCGATGAAATGGAGCGCCTTGTTCGTGCAGAGGTCCACGATGTAGCCCGGCTCGCGGACCATGCGGCCGTTGAGTTCCAGCGGCGGATCAAAGTACTCACCCCAATGCCCCGAGCTGTGTCCGTAGTACTCATCAAATCCGCGAGCCATCGGGTGATACGGCCACTGACTGCCATTGTGCCATTTTCCGAACGCGCCCGTCGCGTAGCCTGCGGCTTTGAAGGCTTCCGCAATCGTTCGCTCATCGAGATCGAGCCGCTCCTGCCCCGTCGAAACTCCGCGCACGCCGCCGCGCGGGTGATACCGCCCAGTCAGAAACTCGGCCCGCGTTGGAGCACAAACAGGACAGACGAAGAAACGATCGAGCGTTACGCCGCTTCGCGCAATCGAATCGATGTGCGGCGTGCTGACCTGCGTGTTGCCATTGCGGCTGTAGTCTCCCCAGCCTGCATCGTCCGCGAGAAAGATCACGACATTGGGTCGAACGGTCGCGGCAATCGCCTCGTCCGCTTTAACGGACAAAACGGAGAGACACAAACCGCAGACAAGCGGGGCGAGGATGTTGTGTGGCGTTAGGGACATTTTGTGATCTCGTTCTGCGAGCGGGATTGTGTCCGACTTGGCTGGCCTCTGCCACGACGTCGCGCCGAAGAACAATGAATTTGGTCTGATTAAAAAGGCTCTCTCCGCAGAAATCCGTTGGCGAATCACATCAATAAGTGGTAATCTGTTGCGAACGATCTGGAATGGTCGATGACTCATTTGACCGGCGATTTACCGATCAATTGGACCGCCTTGTGGAGTTGAGGGAATGCGGAACAGATCCTCCCGATACGAAGCACCTCTTCGGCAATCTCATCTCGTTCACGCGCGGCTTGCAAGGCGAACGGCCATTCAAGTCGGGAGCATCAGCCTGCTTGGGCTGGGGATGAATCACGTTGCCGGCTTGCGCGTTTTGGCGGACGAGACATCCCCGTCGAAACCGACCTCGCACAAGTCAGTCATTTACATCTTTTTGTCGGGCGGTCTCACTCAACACGACAGCTTTGATCCGAAGCCCGAGGCTCCCGACACGATTCGGGGCGAGTTCTCTCCGATCGCCACGCGTACGCCAGGAGTGCAGGTCTGCGAGCACTTGCCGCTGCTGGCTGCTCGCAGCCACAAGTGGGGGATGGTCCGGTCGCTCACACATCCGTACAACGATCATTCGACCGGGCATCATGTGATGCTGACCGGACGCACCGAGCGACCGATCGGTTTCGATGGCAATCGTCCCACGCCGAACGATTTCCCGGCGATCGCGTCGGTCGTCAACGGCGTCGTACGGCCAGTCAACAATCTTCCGCCGGCGGCGGTCTTGCCGGAGAAGCTGATTCACGTCACCGGCCGCACGATCCCCGGACAGTTCGCTGGGCAGATGGGTTGGCAGCTCGATCCGTGGTTCATCGAAGCCAGTCAGTTTCGCGACACGACGTACATTCACGGAGCGTTTCCGCAGTACGGGTTTCAGCGGTGGGAGGGAGCCAACAATCCTCCGAACTATGTCTTTCAAGCTCCGCGACTGGAGTTGCCGCAAGAAGTGCTGCAGCGCCGCTTCGACAGCCGCCTGCAGTTGCTGAGCACGCTCGACCGACAGCGCCGCCAGTTGGACGAGGCCGCGGAGGTCAGTGAGTTCGATCGCCATCGGCAGTCGGCCGTCACGTTGCTCAACAGCGGCGGAGTCCACAAGGCGCTCGATGTGCAATCGGCGCCCGACGCCGCGCAGGACCGGTATGGCCGCAACTCGTTCGGCTGGTCACTGCTGATGGCTCGGCAGTTGGTCGAGGCGGGCGTCAGTCTCGTGCAGGTCAACCTCGGCAACAACGAGTCGTGGGACACTCACGAGAAGTCGTTTCCCAATCTACGAGACTTCTTGTTGCCGCCGACCGACCGGGCGGTCTCCGCCTTGATCGATGATCTCGACGAGCGCGGTCTCTTGGACGACACGCTGATCGTGATGGCGGGGGAGTTCGGCCGCACTCCGAAGATCTTCACGTTCAATGGAGCGAAATCAAAACTCCCCGGCCGCGATCACTGGGGAGCCGTGCAGACCGTTTTCTTCGCGGGAGGGGGCGTCAAAGGGGGCGCGGTCGTCGGATCATCCGACCGGATCGGAGCCTATCCCGCCGCCGACCCGCAACGTCCCGAGAACATGGCCGCCACAATTTACGAAGCGCTGCGCCTTCCTCGCACGATCGCCTGGAAAGATCGGCTTGATCGACCACACCACGTTTACTACGGCGACCCGATCGCCGGACTCACCTGAAAGCAGGCGACATGACTTCGAGCAACGCTCATCAACACAGAATCGGCATCCACCGGCGCGAGCTGCTGCAGGTCGGCTATTCCGGCTTGTTGGGACTCGGCCTGCCAAGCTTGCTTGCCGGTCGGGCGTCTGCGGCGGAATCCCGGCCAGTTAGCCAGCAGCGTGCTCGCAGCGTGATTCTGATTTTCTTGACCGGCGCTCCGAGTCATCTCGACATGTTCGATTTGAAACCGGAAGCACCGGCCGAAGTGCGCGGCACGTTTCAGCCGATCGCCACGCGGACGCCGGGAATGGATGTCTGCGAGCACTTGCCGAAACTTGCTGGCCGATCGGACAAGTACGCCGTCATTCGCTCGATGACACACGGCTTACCGAGCCACGAACATGCGACGCACATGCTGCTGACTGGCATCGACAAGATGCCGATCGGCTCGACGCATATGGCCTCGCGAAACGACTGGCCCTGTTACGCTTCGACGCTCGACTATCTGCGACCGCGACACGACGGCATTCCGAATGGCGTGATGCTGCCAACTTATTTGAACAACGGCTACGGATTCTCTGGCCAGGACGCTGGCTTCCTCGGCGCCAAGTACGACCCGTGGCATGTGAAGCAAGATCCCAACGACCCCAAGTTTCGCATCGAGAACCTCAGCCTTCCGGTGGGAATGTCGGTCGATGCGCTCGGACAACGGCGTCAGTTGTTGGCTCAATTCAACGCGCAGTCGGCCAGCTTCGACCTCGCTCGTTCGGCAACCGAGTTCAACAACTACCAGGATCAGGCGATGTCGATTCTGACGACCAGCGAGATCGGCCGAGCCTTCGCGATCGATCAAGAGTCGGCCGCTGTTCGAGATAATTATGGCCGACACCTCTTTGGCCAATCGCTGCTGTTGTCGCGACGACTCGTGCAAGCCGGCGTGCCGATCGTGCAGGCCAACATGGGGACAATGAACAACTGGGACACGCACAACAGCAACTTCACACAGCTCAAAGACCGCCTGCTTCCGCCGCTCGATCAAGGGGTCTCCGCCTTGCTGGACGATTTGGGTTCCTCTGGTTTGCTAGAAACCACGCTGGTCGTGATGGTCGGCGAGTTCGGCCGGACTCCGAAACTCGGTGGCAATGTTGGCACACCGAGCTACGTCCCTGACGGCCGCGACCATTGGGGCGGAGTTTATTTTGCTCTCTTTGCCGGAGCCGGCGTGCGCGGCGGCCAAGTCATCGGCAGCTCCGACAACATCGCCGCCTATCCCGCCTCGAACCCGTACTACCCGTCCGATCTCGGAGCCACGATCTTCTCGTCGCTCGGCATCGATCCGAAAAGCATCATCAAAGATCGAGTGAACCGCCCCAGTCACGCGAATGAAGGGGAGCGCATCGCGCCGCTCTTCACCGGTGCATCGAGCTGAGCGACGCATTTGGACGAGGACAAGACCATGTTGACGGTTCTCGGCAACTCCCGGAGAACGTGTGACGGAGTGTCGCGGCGCGAGTTGCTGCAAGTCGGCGGTGCCGGCATGTTGGGAATGAGCTTGCCTAACGTGTGGGCCGCCGAGAGTGTCGCGCCCGGGTTAACGGCACGAGCGAAGTCGGTGATGTTTGTGTTCTTGTATGGCGGACCCAGCCAGCTCGAAACGTTTGACATGAAGCCGGACGCGGCGAGCACGATCCGTGGACCGTTTCAGCCGATAGCTTCGCGAACCCCTGACCTGCGCATCTGCGAGCATCTTCCCCGGTTAGCCGCGCGGTCTGACAAGTATTGTGTTGTTCGCACGGTCAATCATCCGCAAAACGATCACAACGGGACGCACGCCATTCAGACCGGCCATCCGATTCCGCCTGCCGATCGGGGTGCGGCTCAGGTCGATGCCACCGACAAGGACTGGCCGGCGTTCGGCTCGGTAATTTCCTATCTCGATGCTCAAGCGAAGGGGGAATCGTCGCCGCCGTTTCCGAGCTACGTCTACCTGCCTCGGTTGTTGGGACACTTCGCCGGCTACGACATCAATGGGATGTACGCGGGCTGGCTCGGCAAGGCGTACAACCCGATGGCGACTCGGATTCAAAAACGAGATGCGGGTGATAATCCGTACTTCCGTGACTGCACGGACGAGGAACTCGATTTTCGTTTGAACGGGCTTGAACAGTTGCCGGGATTCACTTTGAATCGGCTTGAACATCGCCAAAGTCTGCTGACCCAGTTTGATGCGGAGCGTCGGCGTCTCGACGACAGCGCGGCCATTCGCAACTATCACGGCTTACAAGAGCGGGCGGTGTCGTTGCTGTCGTCGCCCCGAATTGCCGAGGCATTCGACATTCGCCGCGAGAAGGCGGAGTTGCGAGATCGCTACGGCCGCAACTTGTTCGGCCAGTCGCTGTTAATGGGCCGGCGCATGATCGAAGCTGGTTCGCGGTTCGTGACGGTCGCGTGGGATCTCGCTGTGCGGGGCGATGTCTGCGGAAGCTGGGACATGCACTCCTGCCTGGAACGTGTGATGAAGGATCACTTGTTGCCCGGTCTCGATTGCGGGTTCTCCGCGTTACTCGATGACATGAACGATCGCGGGTTGCTTGATGACACACTGATCTTCGTCGCTGGTGAAATGGGACGCACTCCGCAATTTCAAAATCGAGGCGCTCAGGACGGTCGCGATCATTGGACCTACTGCTTCCCCTGCCTCTTCGCCGGAGCCGGACTGCGCGGCGGTGTCACCTTCGGCCAGTCCGACAAAGACGCGGCTTACCCGATCACGCACGCCGTCTCGCCGGCGGACCTGGCCGCGACGATCTACGAATCGCTGGGCATTTCACCGGACCTGCGCATCCCCGACGCGCAAGGTCGTCCGGTTTCGCTGGTGGAAAACGGCCGCGCACTCCGCGAACTTTTTGGATGAAGCTGGAGACTCATGAACGTCTACGAATCGCTGGGTGTGACTCCCGTCATCAATGCGCTTGGAACTTTTACTCGTCTGGGAGGCAGCCTCATGCCCTCCGAAGTTCTACAAAGCATGCAGGAAGCGGCCGGCAGATTTGTGTGCATGGAACAATTGCAACATGCCGCAGGAAAAGTGATTGCTGACATAACCGGTGCTGAGGCTGCCTACGTGACCTCTGGTGCACAGGCCGCGCTGGTTCTCTCGGTCGCTGCCTGCATCACCGGGTTGGATGCGGCGAAGATGGACCGGTTGCCTGAGACCACTGGCCTGCGAAATCAAGTCATCATGGCTCGGTTGCACCGTAACCACTACGACCACGCCGTCGAAGCGGCCGGTGGCCGGATCGTCGAAGTGGGCAGCGATGGCGAATGTCGCACTGACGATTTCGCTTCTAAGTTCAATGACTTCACAGCGGCGATTCTGTATCTCCCTGGGCTGGAGGATCGTCTGCCACTGACTGACCTCGTTTCCGTCGCGCGACGTCATCACGTGCCTGTCATCGTGGATGCGGCGGGCCGTTGCGATGAACCGCGTAATCTGACTCGGTTCGTGGCGGATGGGGCGGACCTCGTTTGTTTCAGCGGAGGCAAATACATTCGCGGCCCACAGGCATCGGGCTTCGTCTGCGGGAGGCGCGGCCTGATTTCCGCGATCGCGTGGCAGCATCTCGACATGGACTTCACCCTTGGAGTCTGGACTGCTCCGCCTGAGTTGTTGTCGGCCGATCAGCTCGACTTCATCCCGCGACAAGGGATCGGTCGAGGATACAAAGCCGGCAAAGAAGAAATCATCGGGCTGCTCACCGCGCTGCGGCTCTACTTTGAACGCGACCATGCCGCCGAGAAAGCGAATGGCCTCCGCAGGCTGCAGTCGATCTGTGACGGGCTGCGTGGCGTCGTGCATGTCACGGCAGAGATCCTCCCAGCCAATCCGGTTCGCGGTGGTTTTCCGTTGGCTCGCATCGCCATCGATCGCGAGGCGCTCGGGATGTCCGGCTACGACTTCATTCGGAGGCTCATCCAGGGCCGACCGTCGATTCATCCTGGAGAACGGGAACTGGATCGAGGAGCGGTCATCATTCACCCATTCGGCTTGCAGGACGGTGACGAGCAAGCGATCGTGCGGCGAGTCACAGAAATTGTCAGTTCGCATTCTGCTGCTTAAAGACCATTATTTTTTAGGAACAAGTCATGCTGACTCGAAGATCGTTTCTCGGGACATTGAGTGCCGGACTGGCCATCGCTCCGGGAGCGTTTGCGGCCGAGACCGCGCCACGCCAACGCAAACGCCTCGCGGTCGTCACCACCGAGTGGCGATTTCATTCTCACGCCTGGCACATGGCCGAGCGATTTCTTGTCGGCTATCCGATCGGTGGCCGCTGGCATCGGCCACCGCTGGATGTGGTCGCAGCGTATGTCGATCAGAAGCCGGAGAACGACCTGAGCCGCAAGCGCTCCGAAGAGTTTGGATTTCCGATCTATTCGACGATCGCCGAAACGCTGCGATGCGGCGGCGACAAACTGGCGGTCGATGCCGTGCTGATCATCGGCGAGCATGGCAACTACCCGAAGAGCGAGTTCGCTCAAACAAAATATCCGCGCTACGAATTCTTCAAGCAGGTGACCGATGTCTTTCGTCAGGACGGCCGCGCGGTTCCCGTGTTCAACGACAAACATCTGTCATGGAAATGGGAGTGGGCCAAAGAGATGGTCGACATTTCGCGCGAGCTGAAGTTCGCGTTCACGGCCGGTTCTTCGCTGCCGGTCACTTGGCGGATGCCGGCGATCGACATGCCCTATGGGGCCGAGGTCGAAGAGTTACTGGGGGTCTCGATCGGCAGCATCGACAGCTACGACTTTCACGCGCTGGAGGTAATCCAGTGCATGGCCGAGCGGCGACGCGGGGGCGAGACCGGAGTCGTCGCGATGCAGGCCCTGCGCGGCGAGGCCGTCTGGAAAGCGATGGACGCAGGAAGTTGGCCCGGCGGAGGCTGGGATCCAAAGCTCTTTGAGGCCTGTCTGTCGCGCAGCCAGACGTTGGCTCAGCCGGAGTCGTTCAGCCATCGCTATCCGACGCCAGCTCAAATCCGCGAGTGGGTCAAAGAACCGGTTGCGTATCGCTACGAGTATGCCGACGGCGTGAAGGCCACCATGCTGATGATGAACGGTCTGATTGGCGACTTCACCTTCGCCGCTCGGTTGAAGGGTCAAGCCGAACCGCTTGCAACGTTGTTTTACCTGCCTCCGACTCCAAACGTGACCTACTCGGCCTCGCTGATGTCGAAAGCCGAAGAGACCTTCCTGACCGGCAAGTCGCCGTATCCGATCGAGCGGACATTGCTGACCACCGGCCTGGTCGAAGCGGGCGTGCGATCGCTCGGCACTGGCCAGAAGCGGCTCGAAACGCCGCACCTCTCTGTTCGTTATCAAGCGCCGCGCGAATCGACGTTCGCGCGGTCATAGTGAAGCCGCTCAGTCAGAGACGAGGATCCAAAGATGGATGTGTCTTTCACCAATTCGCGCGAGTGTATCGCGTCGGCCAATCGAGTCGACACTGATTGGGAAGCGTTGACGACCCGGCAACGCATTCATTCAATCGAATTGGACGGCTATGTCGTCATCCCCAATCTGTTATCGCAGACTCAACTGGATGCGATCCGCGCCGAGTTGTCTCGGCTGCCGACGACGGCGGTTGATTACAGTGAGCATCAGCGCGGCCACTCCAACGTGCAATGGACCGACTCGCCGGCGGCCATTCGTGTGATCGCCTTGCCGGCCATGATTGAATTCCTTTCGGAGTTGTTCGGTGACGAACTGATCTGCACGGCGTGCGATTTCGCGTTGTCTCGGCCGGGGCATCCGGGAATCGCGATTCATACCGATGCGCAACCTTACGGCTCGAAGATCTTTGGGCTGGGGGCCAGTTCTCCCTGTCTGGTGCGCGTGCTGTACTACCTCGACGATCTGACTCCGGAGCGCAGTCCCTTCAAGGTTATTCCGAGATCGCACCTGTCGATGCACTCGGACGGCCACCCGTATCGGCGTTACTTGTCGCATGACGACGAAGTGATGGTGACCTGCCGGGCCGGTTCGGCCGTGATCATCAATCAGAAGGTGTTCCACGCGAACTATCCCAACTACAGCGACAGCGACCGCCGCCTGCTGGCCATCGCGTATCGCCCTGCCTGGGCCGGTCCAATCGGCGAAGTCCCCGATCATGAACCGAATCGTGTCGCCGCATTACCGCCTGAAGTGCGGCCGTTCTTTAACAGCCTGAATACCCGTGCGATCAATTACGACTTGCCGAATCGTCCCGACAATATGGCTCGACACGCGCCGGGGATTGGTCCGGGACGGTGGGGGCAAAGTCGGCCGATGGACAACCCGCGATCGTTGGCACCAGCACCAGGCGAGAGCGTCACATGATTCGATCTACTACGTCTGCCAACACCAGCCCGACATGCAAGCGAGTAGTTGCATCAATCCTCGTCAGAAGACCGATTCGAATGACCCCTCGCCTGCGTATTGGGAAAATGTGCCGGATCGCTTCCACGATCTTGTTTTTGGCGGTCGCGTCGGCCGTGCTGGGTGGTGCGACTCTGACCAATGCCACTGTATTGGGGGAGCAGGAACACCTTGGCTCCATCGCGGCGGGTAAGATGGCCGACCTCGTCTTGCTCACTGCTAATCCACTGGACGACATCCGCAACACGCGTCGGATCGAACTGGCCATCCACAGCGGACAGGTGTGTCGCCCTCCCGACTTGCTGAAACGGATTCCGAAACAATGAACTGCTGAAAAGAACGAGGACCTCTTGATGAACCCCCACAGACTGAATCGCCGCGAGTGGCTCGCGACTGCCGGTGCAATGTCGCTTGCTGCGTCCGGAGGCGTTCCTCCGGTCAGCAGCGCGGACGCAAAACGACCACGCATCGCGGCCATCATCACCGAGTTCACGCATCGCAGCCATGCGCACGTAATCCTCGAGAATTTTCTGGAGCCGTATTACTTCAACGGCAATTTGACCAAATCGGGAATGGACGTCGTCAGTTTGTACGTTGACCAGTTCCCCGCCGATCGTGACATGGCTCGCGACGTCGCGAAGCAGTACGGCATCAAGATCTACCCGACGATTGCCGAGGCGTTGCAATTGGGTGGCAATGAGTTGGCCGTCGATGGCGTGTTGTCGATCGGCGAGCACGGCAATTATCCCAAGACTGACCGTGGGGCGATCATGTATCCACGCAAACGCTTCTTCGACGCCATCGTCGCCGTGTTCCGGAATAATGGTCGAATCGTTCCGCTCTTCAACGACAAGCACCTGTCATATCGCTGGGACTGGGCTGACGAGATGGTGCGCGTCGCGCGAGACCTCAAAATCCCCTTCATGGCGGGGAGTTCAGTCCCGTTGGCCCAGCGACGGCCGCCGCTTGAACTGCCCGACCAGGCGGTGATCGAAGAGGCGGTCTCGATCCACAGTGGCCCGCCGGAGGTCTACGACTTTCACGGACTGGAAGTTTTGCAGTCGATGGTGGAATCGCGCCGTGGCGGTGAGACGGGAGTTGCCGAGATTCAACTGATCGAAGGGGATGCCGTCTGGCAAGCTGCCGCAGACGGCCGTTGGAGTTACGCGCTGGCCCAAGCGGCCATGCGGGCTGAGACCGGCAAGGAAGTCGGACGACTCCAAGACTTTATTGAGCCGGCGGACGGCAAGCAGCATCCGGTGCATGCCATTCTGATCAAGTACCGAGACGGCCTGCGGGCCACGATCCTGCGGATCGGCAATGTCTCGACTCGCTGGTGCTTCGCCTGCCGACTCGCGGGGAAGCCGGAACCGCTGGCGACCAGCTTCTACGTCGGCCCGTGGGAGAACCGCAATCTTTTCAAAGCTCTGTCGCATGCGATTCAAACTCACATCCGGGACAAGACAACTCCGTATCCCGTCGAGCGTACGCTGCTGGTCACCGGCATGTTGGCTGCGGCAATGGACTCGCGTTTCGAGCAACACAAGCCGATCGCCACGCCGCATCTCAATGTCAACTATCAGCCCCGCGATTTCCGAGCGATGCGTGAAATGGGTGCGTCTTGGAAGATCATCACCGAAGAGATGCCCCAACCACGGGGCATTAATCCCGGCGGACCAAGATAACTTGCCAACCCAAACATCCAACTTCGGACACGGCCGTGGCCCCGATCCATTTCTGTTTAACACCCTTCAGTCACCCAGTTCGTGAATCGTATTGTGAATGGTTCCTTGAACCGGCGTGCCGGTGGCAGAGCGAAGCGAGTAACTGATCTCCATGCACCATGTCGGATGCAGGTCGGCGACGTTCAGCATGAGCGTCTTCGAGTCTTTCGACAGCGTCGCACCGCGCACGGTCAGAAACGTCTCGTCGAAATGCTTTGATCCATAATCGGCCGTTCGCTTGAGCGACCACGTTTTGACTCGCAATTGCCTTACGTCAAGTGATTTCGGATCGAGCGGCTCTGTGAAGGTGAGCTTGAGACCTGATTTGGTGGCGTGCAGGCCAACCGGCAGGTGCATGGACTTACCGGTAGCTCGCAGGCGATACAGGCCGCCGGGAGAAGTTGCGTTGCCGGCCCATGCGAACATGCCGCACAGATAGAGTTGCCCGTCCGTTGGATGAAAGCGGCCACGCATCACGCCGGTGGGGAATAGCGGGATTGGCAGTTCGATCATTCCCCCTTGCATCGCGCCGCGCACGTTTTCGTGAGGGACAACAAACACCTTGCCGTAACCGTACGACAGATTCAGCAGTGAGCCTTTCAGCGGTCCCCACCGATCGCTGTCGACCCACAACAGTTCGGCGGGCGAGCGATCAAAGGCGTTCGTAATCCAGCAGAGCGGCGGGACCATCGCGGAGTCAGACGTGTCGGTCACGTCGTGATAGCCGAGCATGTTGCCGTAAAAGTTCGGCTTGCCGGACGCCGGAACTGTGACCCAGTTGATGCGGTTCTTCGGATTCCAAAAGCCTTCTTGATCGGTGACGACGAACGAGCCATCCGGGTTCAGGCACACTCCATTCGCCGCACGAAAGCCATTCGCCAGGATGTCAGTCTTCGTGCCGTCCGGGCTCACGCGCAGCAGCGTTCCGTGATGTGGCACGACGGCCGCTTTTCCATGGCAGCCCGACTTCGCGTAGTAGAAATTCCCCGCCGCATCGGTTTGCAGCCCCATCGCGAACTCGTGGAAATGCTCGGTGACCTGATGGTCGTTGTTGAGGCACTGATAGAAGTCGATCTCGCCATCGCCGTTCAGATCGTGCAGCACCGTGAGTTGATCGCGGCACGTCACATGAATCTTGTCTTCGACGATCTTCAGCCCCAGCGGCTGAAAGAGTCCGGAGGCGATGCGCTGCCATTGCAGTGAGGGGGAGTCAGAGTGAGCCGGCGACGGAGTGACGATCCACACGTCGCCATCCCACGAGCAGACGGCGATGCGGCCGTCGGAAAAAAAGTCGAGCCCCGTGAATCGCGTCTGTGCCAGCCACGGGTTCGATTCCGGAGCGGTGAATACATCCGTCGCGAACGGTCCGTTGTCCGCACCGATCAGCGATCGCGTTTCCAATTTCTGCGGCCAGCGCGCTGGACCGCCTTTGGTCAGCGCGACGAGATCGCGAGCAGCGTCAGGGATTGGCAGATCGGTCAATTGATCAGCGAACGACTTCGCATCGGTCTCGCGAATCGTCGCCGAGTCCGACGGCAGCCAGACGCTGAATCGCAGCGGTTCTTGGCCGGCGGGAATCTTTAGTCGCAAGCGACCGTCGGCAGCGACCCAGTCGGCACCGATGTGGCGCGGCACGATGCCGGCCACGAGTGGACCGGAGGTCGAGCTGACCGGGGCCACGCCACGACGGACCTCGGCTTGGTGTCGTTGAAACACTTCGTTAGTGGTTCCGGAGCGTTGATCAATCTGCCAGATCGCGACGATCGATTTGTCGGCATTTACCCCCGGCTTTGCCTCGTCATCCAACGGCACGGTCAAACGCCGCTGGTAGAAACGCACCTGTGAGATGTCGCCTTGAAAGAACGTTGCCGGACGCGGGAAATCGGGAGTTGTGAAACCAATCCGCACGACGCTGTTCGGCAACGCGGCTTTGGCGGCCAGCTTCCCCTCGCCATCGAGCTTGCCATCGACGTACAGCCGCACGCGATGCTCGGACTGCTGCCATGTCATCGCGACGTTATGCCATTGGCCGTCGTTGATTTTCGTTTTCGCGGCGACCGCACCGACCCATCCGATGTCGAAGGCCAGCCGGCCGTCCCGAATGAAGAACGCCTGTCCGTCCGGAGTCCATTTCGGTCCCGATTGGCTCAGTGACCAGATCGTCCCATCTGCCTGGGTTTTGATTCGCGCGGCGATCGTGAAGTCTTTCGTCGTGAGGTCGAACGCTTCACCTTTGGGAATCTCTAGGAACGTATTGCCGTCGAAGACCGGCCGCTGCTCGCGCGTTGCAGACGTGTCGGAACTTGGCGGAGCGAACAGCACGACCGATTTATCTGCTCGACTGATAATCGTCGGTCGAGCATCTTGCGACGGATGCTCAGCCACTTGCAGCAGCAAGTCACGATCTCGCGGCCCGATCTGGAACGTACGCAAAAAGAGCGGTGCCGATTTTGGTTCGTCGCGAGTCATCAGCCTTGGCAATTCGAGCACGTCAGTCGTGCCGATCGAGTACGACAGCACAACCTGCTGGCCGTGGTGATACTGACCCTTGAACGTCGCCCATTCGCGTGGCAGCGGCCCGTAGCGTTTGCCGTCGCGACCCAACACGCGCTGGTCATCAGTGAACGCGCCGGTCGCCGGATTCCCCCAGCCCGGCCCGGTCGAGTTGGCGAATGCTGTTTGCCCGACGATTCTCGGATGTACGCCATGAGCGCCGTTGAACTGAATTCCCTGCCAGTCGATGAAGTTCTCATCGGAGCTGCCGCTGCCGTTCCAAGCCGCCGCCGCTCGGAGCGTGTCGGTGTCGAAGATCATCCAGTGCCGGCCGCGAGAGACGCCGCCGGCACCGGTATCAAGCCGGATCGCGATCCCCTTGTACGCCAAGTTGTGTTCCAACCCTGGTATTTGAAACGTGTGAGCGAGACTCGGCCCGTAATCCATTGACGACCACGGCACGATCTTGCTTGGTTCCGGTCCGCGCGTGTCACCCTTCGGCAAGCGCGCGAGATATGCCGCATCGACCGCCACGAACTGCGTGGCGTTGTGCGGCTTGAGATACATCTCGCGGACATAATGAATCACGTCGTACTTCTGTGACGGAACCATCCAGGTTTGCGGAGCCATCAGCCCGAACCCGTGCGTCAGCGTGCGGTACATCGACAGCGGATCGCTCCCGTTCCTGAACTGCCCTTCGGCGAACCGCAGCGATGTCGGCAACGAACCAGGTTTGTCCTTCGTGCCGTGACAGTTCGCGCAGACTCGCCGATAGATCGCCTCGCCACGTTTCAACGCCTCGCCGTTCCAATCGCCGATCAGACCGGAGTGATCCAGATGCTGTTCGTACTCCGGCACCTTAAACGCCAACAGCGCGGCCGACGGCTCAAGCTGCATGGCTCGGCCCGCACCTCCGTCGCGAATCTCGATCAAGTAGCGAATCAGATCGAGAAACTGCTGGCGACTGTTCAACTGGTTCACTTGCCCCGCTGGCATGATCGAGGTCGTATTGACTTTGACTTCGTCAATGTCGGCCGCTGCGATTGTCTTCAGCTCGCCACTGCGAGCGATGTCGCGCACGACGATCTGTTCGTTCGTCCGTTCGACCAACAGCGCCGTGTGCGACTTGCCGTCGTTCGTGATGACTGTCACCGACTCGAACCCCTTGCGAATCACCTTCGACGGCAGCAGCACTGACTCAACCAGCGATTCGTCGGTCACCTCTTTGCCGAGGGCCGTCAGGTCGGGTCCGAGCCCATTCTGGTTCGTCTTTCCAATCGCATGGCATTTCGAGCAGGCCATGTACGGCTGAAAAAAAACAATTGCTCCGCGAACAGCGTCCCCGTCGGATCTCGCCAGCGATGCCAATTCTTGGGCCGGCCTCCGCCGCAGATCGTCGTCGAGCATCTGAGCCGTGCTCGTCGAGACCAGCATACCGAATGTGAACAGCAGTGGTGTTAGTCCCGTGGTCACATTCGCGAGAACGTACGCAACGCGGCGAAACTTCCACGCTCTGGCGAGTATGGCTACATCATTCATGCTTTTCATGGATGCCTCATGTCGATTCGTCATTTCTGTGATGCCTTTGATGAAGGTCCGCGATTGTATCGTCTGGCGTCCGCGTCTCATCGCTGCATGAGTCCGTCTTCGGGGTCGATGACCTCTCCCGCAAGTCAAAAGGCAGATCTCTCGAGAACTGGCGGCGAGACCATGTTGTCGGGCTTGGTGAGTGCCCGCACAACGCCAACGCTGGGTGATTGCCGAGCGAAGTCGATTAACGCCCAAGCGGCTTCGGTCGCCAAACCAAGACGCGGTAATTCGGTTTTGTTAACTTGCTCGTCATCCGAGTCGTGTGCTCAGCGTCTATTGTCGCGAATGGTTCGGGGCAATCGAGTGAGGAGGAATCCTCGAGCATCACCCGTGGGAGACATCCATGCGTCAAGTCGCATTGCTTTTCGTTATCCTGGTTAGTTCGGTTTCTGCACAAGAGCCTCCGTATCAGAATTTACCACCGGCTGATCCGCCATATTTTCGAGTGCGTTACGAAGGCTCGACGCAGGCGGGGGAACTGATCTACCCGGTGAGTTTCACCGTTTGGATTCCACCGGACATCAAAACGCTGCGCGGGCTGATCGTGCATCAGCACGGTTGTGGCGAAGGCTCGTGTAAGTCAGGACAGACTGGGGCCTTCGATCTGCATTGGCAAGCGTTGGCTCAAAAACATGACTGTGCCTTGATCAGTCCGGTCTACGAGCAGCCGGAGAAAGCCGATTGTCAGAAATGGTGTGATCCTCGGAACGGTTCCGATGCGACGTTTCAAAGATCACTGACGGAGCTGGCAGCGAAATCGAAACATCCAGAATTGGCCAGCGTCCCCTGGGCCATTTGGGGACACAGTGGTGGCGGCCATTGGGCCGGCGGCATGACGTTGCTGCATCCCGAACGAGTTGCCGCCGCCTGGCTGCGTTCGGGAGTACCGCCGATCGCTGCTGTCGAAGGCAAACCAGCACCCTACATTATTTCCGGCGCGGCTTGCCAAGTGCCGATCATGGTGAATCTCGGCACAAAAGAAGGGGTCACCGATAAGGAAAACCGATTCGCGGGGGTGTGGCCGGGAAACGAAGCCTTCTTTCTGGCGGTACGAGCCAACGGGGGACTCATCGGCGTGTCGGTCGATCCACTGTCGAGCCATGATTGTGGCAATCAACGCTATCTCGCGATGCCGTGGTTTGATGCTTGTCTAAAAGTGCGGCTGCCTGAGAAGAGCGGCGATCCGCTGAAGCCGATGTCGAAGCAAAATAGCTGGATCGCCCCGCTGAATGCCGGTGATGTGAATGTGATTGCTCCCGTTCCCTCTGCGAAGTTCGACGGCGCGTTCGATAAATCTGTCTGGCTGCCGAGCGAATCAGTCGCTGCCGCCTGGACTCAATACATGAAGGACTCGATGGTCACCGATGTGACACCTCCACCCGCTCCGACGAACTTGCGTGTCGTGGGGAATCTGCTGACCTGGTCGGCTGAAGCCGACGTTGAAAGTGGCCTCGCTAAATTCATCATCGAGCGTGATGGAGAGTTCCTCGCCAATGTCCCAGAGCAAGGCAAGAACCCTTTCGGCCGCCCGATCTTTCAAAATCTTTCCTACAGCGACACGCCAACACAGCCGTTGGCGGAGATGCGATTCACCGACTCGAAAGCGGAAGCTGGTAAGGCTCACAAGTATCGCGTCATCGCGGTGAACACGGTCGGGCTGAAGTCGAAGTAAGCGGTCCGTGGAATTCATCTCCAAAGATTCCTCCCTGTGAATCCACTGGATTGCGAATGCTTCAAAGTGCACTAGACCATCTCGCCGAACGCAAACCGTCTCGCTTGCCGATGCAGCCGTTGGGTCGAGCAATGCTGATCCGAAGCAGCATTAGTTTGGCATTGGTGACGTTCGCTTCGCTGGTTGCTGGCGGTGAGCGTCTTATCCTTGCGGGCCGAATCGAGCAGACTGCCGAGGTGCTGCCCGGCACAGCACCGCTGCTGATTCGGCAACCAGCGGATGAAATCATGGTGCAGGGGATTCGACGTTTCTGCCTGCGTGAGCTGGCCGCTTCTCGGCAGAGACGCGCGGAGAGTTGGGGGCAGGAGCGTTCCAACGGCGCGTCCAGCATGGCTCGTGCCGAGGCCAGCCGAGAACGCTTTCGCGCCCTGATCGGAGCAGTCGATCCGCGCGTCACGGCTGATCGGACACAGCCGTGCCGCTTTGAATTCATCGCCTCGCTAGATCGGTCGTCGATCGTCGCGTGGACCAAGCAGGTCAGGGTCCATGCCGTTCGTTGGCCGGTACTGGAGGGGGTAACGGGCGAAGGACTGATGCTGGTTCCCGAAAGACAGCGAGCCGGTGTCGTGGTGCTGCCTGATGCGGATTGGACTCCGGAGATGTTCTGCGGTATCCGCGATGGTTTGCCCGAGTCGGTGCAATTTGTGCGGCGCCTGGCGGCGGCCGGTTGCTTGGTCGTCATCCCGACCTTGATCAGCCGGAGTGATGAGTTCTCGGGGAGTCCACGGGTCGCCTGGACCAATCAGCCGCATCGGGAGTTCATCTACCGACAGGCGTTTGAAGTGGGTCGCCACGTGATCGGCTACGAAGTTCAGAAGGTGCTTGCCGCCGTCGATTTGTTGGCACAACACGCACAACGGCACAGTGAGTCCAAGTCCTCAGCGTTTCCAATTGGTGTGGCCGGCGTCGGTGAAGGAGGACTCTTGGCGCTGTACGCCGCAGCGATCGACTCACGCCTTCAGTCAAGTTTAATTTGCGGATACTTCCAGGAGCGAGAAGGAATTTGGCAGGAACCCATCTATCGAAATGTGTGGCGAGTGTTGACCGAGTTCGGTGATGCGGAGCTGGCAGGAATGATTGCACCGCGACGGCTGGTGATCGAAGCCTGCGGCGCGGTCGAAGTCTCTGGACCGCCTGTCGTCCGTAACGGACGCCGAGTGAGCGCGGCACCGGGTCGAATCGTCAACAACCGCCTCGCTTCGGTGCGCGCCGAGTTTGATCGAGCGAGTACGATGCTTCAAACACTCGGCAAGGAGCAAGCGCTCATCCTCTCTGTCAGTGGTCCAAACGGAGACGGTCCGGCCGGAACGGATGTGGCTCTGCGGGCCTTCGCCGCCGGATTGGGAATCGATCAGGGACTCGACGAAACATTGGAACTCTGGCAACAGGATGCTTCGCGGCTCAGCGATACAAAACTCACTCTGCAAGATGCGACCGTTCGTCAGAAACGGCAATTTGACGAGTTGCAGATGCACGTGCAGAGCCTCCTGCGTCAGAGCCCTCAAGTTCGCGATACGAAATGGCTAAAGAATCCAAACTCGCCAGAAGAAGGGAAGCAACAGCGTGAGTCGCTTCGCGACATGGTGCATGACGAGTTGATCGGCCGCCTGCCGCGACAACGACTTCCGCACAATGCACGCACGCGACGGCTCTTCGATACGGATCAGTATTCCGGATACGAAGTCGTTCTGGATGTCGTGGACGACGTAATCGCATCTGGAATCCTACTGCTGCCGAAGAATTTGGCGGCCGGTGAGAAGCGTCCGCTGGTTGTGTGCCAACACGGTCTCGAAGGGACGGCGCTGGATACCATCTCGCGCGATCCCCAAGCCTTCGGATACTACAAGGCCTTCAGCGAAGAACTCGTGAAGCGGGGCTTTCTGGTCTACGCACCGCAGAATCCCTATCGGGGAGGGGATCGCTTTCGTGAAATCCAGCGGATGTCGAATCCACTGCAGCGATCGCTGTTCAGTTTCATCATCGCTCAACACGAACAAACGCTGGACTGGCTCGCGACGCTGCCCGTTGTAGACGCAAACCGAATCGCGTTTTACGGCTTGTCTTATGGAGGCAAGACGGCCATGCGTGTTCCGCCGCTGGTCGATCGATATTGCTTGTCGATTTGCTCCGGAGACTTCACCGACTGGGTGCGAACAATCGCTACCAACGAAGAACGCTGCGGTTACATTTTCACCAGCGAGTACGAGGTTCCAGAGTGGAACATGGCACATGTGGCGAGCTACGCGGAACTCGCGATGCTGATGGCTCCGCGACCATTCATGGTCGAAGCGGGACATCGCGACGGCGGCCAACCGACGGATTGGGTTGCTGGCGAATTTGGCAAAGTCCGCCGCCACTACGACCAATTGAAGATTGGAGACCGCACCGAAATCGAGTTCTTCGATGGACCGCATACGATTCACGGCCAAAAGACGTTTCACTTCCTGCATCAACATTTGAACTGGCGTGCGAACCAATCGAATTGACAATGCCCGTGGGAGAATGCGAACAACTTCGGCCATTCATCCTTCAAGGTCTTTCGTGACTTCTGGTGAGCTTCTCAGTCAGGACGTTCATCGACCCATCTCTGCAACGGTTGAAGCGTCGTTATTCCCATCAGCGAAGTTTTGGCATCAGCTCTGATCGCTCGCGACCGATAGTCTATCTTTCGCGGTTTGGAAGACGATTGGAAACTTCATCTGACACCCCTTCCCGAAGCCGAGCGTCCAGACAACCCGTTTGACAAAGATCTGCACGTCAGCTCAACGATCCGGCTTCACGTCCCGAGCATTCCGCAATGCCGCAAGCCGGTCCTGCAGCGGTTTCAGCTCTTGGCTCATCGGCAGGAGCGATGAGTTGTGATGCCCGCACAACGGCGAACAGAGCGGCCGCATATCGCGATGTTTGCCGTAAAGTTTGGATCGTCACACGATGATCTCGTCGATGGGTTTGCCATGGTCGATGTCGAGACGCTTGCGACCAGGGACTTCCAGCTTGCGGGAATCGAGGCCGAGTTGCTTGAGGATTGTGGCGTGAATGTCGGTGACGTAGTGCCGGTGCTCGACCGCATGAAAACCGATTTCGTCGGTCGCGCCGTGAGCGATCCCTCCCTTGAGTCCGCCGCCGGCCATCCAGACCGAGAAGCCGTACGGATGGTGGTCGCGACCATCGGTCCCTTGCGAGGCGGGTGTCCGACCGAATTCGGATGCAAAAATCACAAGCGTGGAGTCGAGTAAGCCTCGCTGCTTGAGATCCTTCAGCAACCCAGCCACCGGCTTGTCGACCGCTTTGAAATTGGTTTCGTGGTTGTGCTTCAAGTTACTGTGAGCGTCCCACGCCCCAGCGCCGCCAGCGCCGTGTTGAACCTGGATGAAGCGGACGCCCCGTTCGATCAGTCGTCGCGTCGCCAGCATCTGCGAACCGAAGTCGCGCGTCGCCGGCTCGTTAAGGCCGTACAGTTCCTGAGTCGCTTGCGTTTCCGCGTTGAAACCGAGCGCCTCGGGGACCGAAGTCTGCATCCGAAAGGCGAGTTCGTACGCCTTGATCCGCGCCAAAAGAGCGGGGTCGTTTGGATATTCAATCGCCTTCAACCGGTTTAGTCGCCCCGCCAATTCGAAGCTGAGTTCTTGCTCATCGAAACCCAGGCCGCTGGCCGGTTTGCCGTAGTCAAGTGGGTTGTTGGGATCGATCCGAATCGGCACGGCATCGTGAGCGGGGCCAAGGTAATGACCATCTTTGGCATTCCAGTATTCGCGGTTACCCATCGAGATGAACTGCGGCAAGTTCTCATTGATGGAACCCAGCCCGTAATGCACCCAAGCGCCAAGCGTCGGGTATTCGCCATCGAGCATGTGTCGTCCGGAATGGAACTGCGTCTGTGCCCCGTGATTGTCGTCGGTCGTCCACATCGAGCGCACGATCGCAATGTCGTCGATGCAGCTTCCTATGTGAGGCACCCAGTCGCTTAGTTCGATGCCACTGTCGCCGTACTTTCGAAAGCCAACCTGCAACGGGTACAGCTTCTGCCGCAGCTCGACGTTGAAGGCGACTTCGCGCCGGTTCAGCCGCTCAGGCTTTTGCGTGTCGGCATACGGAGTCTCGCTGATCGACTTGCCGGCGTACTTGGTCATCTCTGGTTTCGGATCGAACGATTCGGCGTGCGAAACGCCTCCGTTCATGAAAAGCCAGACCACGCTTTTTGCTTTTGGAGCGAAGTGCGGCTTCCCATTCGGAGGCTGCCAGACGTCCGGCTCATTGGCTCGCACGATGCCATCCCGGGCGAGCATCGCGCCAAGCGCCAGGCCGGTGAACCCGAGACCAAAGTCAGCGAGAAATGTGCGACGGTCGCGTGAGCGATGGAGATTGGTGGCCGTGATTGTCATGGGAAAATCCAATCGCGAGGTCAGCGAATCGTAATGAAGTCGTTGTGATTCAACAGAGTCTGAATGAGATTTGTCCGCGAGAGAGCTTCCGGGTTCGGCCGTTTTTTGACGCGAGCGAGTTCAGTCATGCGGTTGAGGATTTCGGCCATCGTGGCAAGTTCTCCGGCGGTCGGTTCGACCGACAAGATGGCGACAAACGCCGCGCGAATGAAGTCGGAGTCCGCCGCATTGGGACGAGCCGCCGCAAGACGCTGACTGATTTTTCCGGCCATCGTGGTGGCAAGCGCACTGTTCTCGAGCGCGAGGGCCTGTTGCGGGACAATGCTCTCTGCCCGGCGGTAACAGTCGAGCACGTTCGCGTCGTCGAAGGTCGAAAGAAACTTCTGGTGATCATTGTGCGAATGCACAAAATAGAGACTGCGGCGGCGCGAGACTTCGTCGTTAATCGCGATCGACGCGCCGCCCAACGAAACATCGAGTTCACCTGCCAGAGACAGCAGACTGTCACGCACAATTTGGGCTTCCATACGAATTGGATTCATCCGCCAATAGAAGCGATTGTCAGAGTCAGCGGCCAAGGTCGCGTCGGAGGCTCCAGCGCTCGATGACGTTAGCCGATACGCGTGCGACGTCACGATCAGCCGATGGAGATGCTTCATGCTCCAGTTGTGTTCAACCAGTTCGACGGCCAGCCAATCGAGCAGTTCGGGATGGGTCGGAGGTGTCCCTTTGCGACCGAAGTCAAACACGGTCGGGACTAGCGGCCGACCCATGTGTCGCATCCAGACGTGGTTGACGGCGACCCGCGCCGGCAGCGGATGTCGCGGGTCGGTCAGCCACTTCGCAAATGCGGTTCGTCGTCCGGTGCTGGTGGTCAAGAACGGTTTTCCGGCATTTCGATTCTGATAGTCCTCTTGAGTCTTCTTCGCGCCGGGCAGAGGCGTGTAGGTTTCGCTGGGCATGTCGACCGTTTTTTGGACTGTCTCCAGTGCGGACTTTGCGGCGGTAAGCTTCGTTTGGGCTTCGACCTTTTTGTCTGCTGCTGCCTGCAAAAGTGCGAGCTCCTCTCGGCTAAGCTGTTCCTCCGCGCGTGCCACAGCGACGTGTCGTTCTGACTTTGACGCCGCGAGAGCGAGTTCCTTTGCTGCATCCGGCGCGTTGACAATTTGCCCCGTCAGCGCCGCCGCTCGCGCTTCAATCGAAGCGCTTTGAGCCTCTGCCGTCTTCAAAGCTTTTTCGGCGATTGTGACCGCGAGTTGTGCCTGCTCGACCGGCAGCGGTCCGGCCGGAACAGCCGTTGGAGTGGGTTTCGTCTTGGGAGTGTCAGCATCGACGAGTTTCAGTCCCGCCGGCAATGGTCGGAGTTCAAAGGCTAGCAGCTCAGCCTTCGCGTCGTAGGTGATCAACTCCAGAAATCCGCGCTGTCGTTCCAGAGGTGTCGGCAGTCGGAACGCGATCGAGTGCTCGCCATCGACGGACAAATTGAGCAACGTCCCGCGAACTCGCAGGACAATCTCATGCGTTTGATTGAGCTCGACTTTTCGAGCTTGTAGCGCGGTCGGCGGATAGACGTAGTTGCCACCTTCCTTGAACGCAATTTGTGATTTCGGGCCGCTCGCAACGGCGCTGACGTACGCCAGCAACTCATTCCCCGACGCGGTGACGTCACACGAGATGCCGACCGACTTCCACAGATCGCCGCCCGTCGGGATGTATTTGAGTCGGGCTTCAAAATCGGCAGGGGGCATCTGCTTCAAGCGCACGGCACCCCGGATCGCGCCGGTCTGCGATTGAATGAGCCGCCCATTCTCGTAGCTCCACTTGCCGGTGAGTTGTTCCCACACTTCGGGTTTCTCGACAGAAAAATCGTCTCGCACGAGAACGTCGGTTAGCTTCGCGTCCTCCTTCGCTGGCGTTTCAGGCTTCAACGCCGCCGCTTTTGCAGCGATTTCCTTTGCCGCGGCCTCGGATTCCAGAAGCTTCTTCTTTGCCGCTTCAACAGCCGAGCGTGCCGTCGCGATCTGCTGCTCGGCCGATTGGCGGTACGTGTTGACGACGAAGTCGCGCAGTCCGGGATGCGTCGCCTGGGGCGGCAACGAGACGGGTTCGATCGCCAGCTTCAACTCGTCCGTTGACAGGAACGAGGGAACGGCGGGCTCCATCACGCGGTTCTTGTCCGGGTTGCGATCGTCGCCCCGCACATGCAAGTGAGTCGGTACGTCGAGATGCGCGTCAAACGCGCGGGGGATGCCGTCCTTCTCGAAGTCGAGCTGGCCTGGAACCATCTCGGTGCGAATCTGATACGGCTCGAAGATTGCTCGCAACTTGTAATACTCGGCCTGCGAAAATGGGTCGTACTTGTGGTCGTGACACTTCGCGCAATTGAACGTCAGGCCGAGCATCCCCTTCGCGGTGTGCTCGATGGTCTCGTCCAGCCACGTGGTCCGGTTGAAGATGAAGTACTGACGAGCCAGGTACCCGGTCGCTCGCAACCGATCGAGGTCATTGGGATAGAGTTCATCCGCCGCGAGCATCTCGCGCAGCATCTGATCGTAGCCTTTGTCCGAGTTGAGTGACTCGACGATCCAGTCGCGCCAGTGCCAGATGTGCTTTTGAGAATTACGAACTTCGGCCCCCAGCCCCCACCAATCGCTGTAACGCCAGATATCCATCCAATGCCGACCCCAACGCTGACCGTATTGCGAGCTTTCCAGCAATCGTGTGACAACATTGTCATAAGCATCGGGCGATTGGTCGGCCACAAACGCATCGAGTTCTTCGGGCGTCGGTGGTAGACCAATTAGGTCAATCGACACTCGCCGCAACCAGACTCGCCGATCCGCTTCCGGTTGTGGGACGATCCCGCGCTGGCGATGCTCGCGAGCGATGAAAGCGTCGATCGGATTGCGTTGCCACCGAGCTTGCTCGACCGACGGCTGCTCAATCCGCGGGACGGCGGGTTTCACAGGGGTCTTGAAAGCCCAGTGATCGCGAGGAGCTCGTTCCGGTTGCTCGTCCGCCGGTCCTTCCGCCTTCTGTGCAATCCAGTGACGAAACGCTTCGATCTGTTCGGGTTTCAGCGGTTCACCTTCCGGAGGCATGCGTTCGGACTCTGCGGTCGCCGAGATTCGCTTCAGCAACAAACTCGCGACCGAATCGCCCGGCTTGATCACCGCTCCTGAATCGCCCCCTTTGATTGCCAGGGCTGCTGTATCCAGACGCAGGCCCGCTTCCTGCTTGAGAGCCCCGTGGCATGCCACACAGCGCGCGGTGAGCACAGGCTTAATCTGCTTCAAATAGTCAACGCGATCATCCGCGAGAAGCGAAGATGAAACGAGCCAAACGCCGAGCGCAACTGAAAAATGATGCCGTGTGTTCATCAGTAAGCGAACCATGAAAGCGTTTCGGTCAACCCATCAGTTCGGGGATTGGTTTCCCGTGGTCGACAATAGGGGTCGGGCGTCCGTTGAAGTCCTTGATCAGCGTGTTGTTCGAGTCAATTCCCAGGTGATGATAAATGGTCGCCAGGAAATCACCGGGGCCGCAGATGCGTTCGATCGAATCTTCGCCCCGTTTGTCGGTGCCGCCAATGAACTTGCCGTGGTCGATGCCACCTCCGGCCCAGATGTTCGAGAAGGCTCGCGGCCAGTGATCACGGCCAGGTTGGATGGTGCCGGCGGGAGCACTCGCATCGCCACCTCCCGTGCTGGCGGCGTAGCTGATCTTGGGTGTCCGCCCGAACTCTCCGGTGACAACGACGAGTACGCGCTGGTCGAGACCTCGATCGTAGATGTCTTCAATCAGCGCAGAGACCGCTTGATCGTAGACCGCCGAGCGGAACTTCATTCCGTCAAAGACGTGCATGTTGACCGCGTGATCGTCCCAGTTCCCCACTCGACCACAGAGCGGACCGGCGAGGCTGGTCGTCAGAACTTCGACTCCCGCTTCAACCAAACGACGAGCAAGCAGCAGTTGTTGGCCCCATTGATTGCGGCCGTAGCGATCGCGGGTGCGCGGGTCTTCACGGTTAAGATCGAACGCTTCTTTCGTCTTCGGGTTGGTCAGCAACGACATCGCGCGAGTTTCAAATTCATCCAGAGCGGCCAGCTCTTTTTGATGATCGAACGTGCGTTCAAGTGTGTCGAGGTTTTGCCGCAACGAGGAACGACGACCGAGGCGTTTGACTTCATTCGTATCGGTAAGGCCGATGTTCGGGACAGAAAATGTCGGTTGATTCGGATCGCCAGAAACGACGAATGGAGAGTAAGCATCTCCGAGATACGCGGGACCGTTGTATTCCAGCGGCGGATTGATGCCGACATACGCCGGCAACGAATTCTGACGCGAACCACGTTGCGACCGAACGTAGTTGGTCACCGACATCCAGTCGGGCAGACGCGGCTTGGGTTTGTCGCGCGTGTCAGGATCGCCGGAGAGCAATTGCATCGAACCTGCCGGATGTCCCCCCGCGTTCTGTCGCATCGATCGCAGCACCGTGAACTTGTCCGCGATCGCAGCTTGTCGCGGCAGGAGCTCGCAAAAGTTGAGCCCCGGCACTTTCGTGGGAATGGTCGCGAAGGGACCGCTGTATTCGCTGCCGGAATTCGGCTTGGGGTCGTAGGTTTCCAGATGCGAACAACCACCCGGTTGCCAGACCATGATCACGGCGTTCTTGTCGCGAACAGACGATGTCCCTTCGGCAGCGCGTAACGCATTCTGAGCTTGCAAACGGAGGATTCCCGGCAAGCTGAGCGTGGCAAATCCAGCCAAACCGGTTTGCAGAAATCCGCGCCGACCCGAACAGATGCTGTCGGGACCGGGACAGAAGACAGGGGCGTGAGTGCTGTGATGGTTGGTCATGGTTTGACTCGTCCAGTGTGACTTAGCCACGCGCGTCAAGAGCGTGGGAATTTGGTGGGATAGCCCATGCTCTTGGCGAGCGCGGCTACTTCTTCTCGGCGGGGTTCACACGAATCTTAATCGGTTCAGACACGACAATATCAACAATATCTCGGGGTTGGGCGGCGGCCGTCGCCTGTTTGATCTTATCGGCGGCCGCGGCCACGGCGGCAGTGGCGGTTTTCTGTTTGGCCGTTGCTGCCTCAACAGCTTTGTCGGCTTCGGGTTTAGCCTCGGCCGCAGCCACTTTCGCGGCTTCGCTCAATTTCTTCATTTCGGCTTCGATGACCATTAACTCCTGAGCGGCCTTCTTGTGAGCCTCTTCGGCAACAGCGATCGCTTCGGGTTGATGCCGATACTTCGCGACGGCACCGCCGTAGAAGGCGATCAAATAATCTCCCGGAGCCGTCTTCAACGCCGCCGTGTCGAGGATCGCCTGCGACTGATCGGCGGTCAGCGACACATCGAACTGCGGAGCACGATCGAAACCGGTTCCCATCGTGCGGAGTTGCAGGACTGCTCCGGAGAAGTCGCTGCGTCGTGTGTGCAGCAACGGAATCGTGAGCTTCTCACCGGCGGTCACCGTCTGCAGTTCTTTCGGGGGCGCGAGAGTGATCGGAGCGAATTCACGACCGCTCACCGAGACCGGCACGTCGGCCATCAGTCGCGGACTGGGAATCTCGCCCCACGAATCCGGAATCGGCCACGCGTGTGAAGCGACTCGGCACGGCCGACTGACCGTTTCGCCATTGATGGTGGCTCGGCCGAAGAACGTCGCGCTGCCAAGGGCTCGCGGCGCGTTCTGATTCGCGGTGACGAGCATCAAGCCACGCGATTGACCCGCGGGGATCTTCAATCCGCTGGCCGTGACTCCTTCCGGCAGACCTTCCATCGCGAGTTCGATGTCACCATCGAAACCGTCACGGCGAATGGCGACGACTTCGAGGGCCATCGTCGCACCACCGCGCAGAGCCAGCGGCTTGGAGACCGCGTTGCGATCGCCGTTTCTCAGTTCCATGTGCAGTGCCCACGCGACGACGGCGAAATCAGGAGCCGCTTTGCGGATGACAAGCCGATAGATGTTCTTGGGATCGTTGCGCGTACCGCCAAACAGATCGCTGATTTGCAACCGGTGCAGACCGTCTTCCTTGATCTCCAGCTTGCCGAGGATGTCTGCTGTTCCAGCGTTGTACGGCGGGCCGTCATACGCATAGCCGTTGCTCGACACTTTCACGGGGCTGGGGATGTCGCTGAATTCAGCAACGTCGGTCAGCTTCTCGGTGTCTCCCGTGCGAGCAACATGCTGCACGAGGATCGACGGATCTGTCGGCAAACCAAATCGCTCGGAGGCGACTTCGACCCACCAGACATCTCCCTTCTTGGCCTCGAACTCGAAGACATCGACATCGGCGGCCGGAAAGAAGCTCCCCGCGATGTCGCACGGCAGCGAAATTCTTTGAGCCTTCATGCGATCATTATTCGGTTCAGCCTCCGCCAATTCAGCCTGTTCTTTAAGGCCCTGCGGCGGCCACGAAAACGAATTCACGGGTTTTGTCGATGGCAATCGCACAATCGGCGCGCCGACTGGCAACTCCGAGATGGCCAAGCGGTAGTAATAGGCCGGCCCCCCCTTGAAGGTCAGTTCGTGGACTTTGATCACATACTTGCCGTCAGCAGGCACGATGAAGTCGAGCGCGCCGCCTCGTCTTTCCACAAGTAGATCGCGCCCAGCGGCATCCGCAATGACGACGGTCGCGTCGAGCTTCGAATCAATCCCGCGTGTCGCGCAATCGACAACGATCCGCTGCCCCTTGCGGCCTTCGAAAACGAAGTGATCGACAGCCCGTGAAGTCATTACGGCGTTGCAAATCGAATTGACCTTCAACTCCATGGCCGTCGCCAGAGTCGTATTCGGTTTCGCCACCGAAACTTCATCGAGCGAGCCAACGCTAAACGCTCGCGAGGACGAAATCCCCAACCGTGTCATCACGCGAGCCTCATGAATCCCGACCGGACAATCGGCGGCAATCGTCACGACGTATTTGTTCGGCTCTGGTTCCCCCGCCGCATTCAGCTTGCGAGCTGCCGTGATGCGGTGATCCGAAAACGTCAACTCATCGGCATCCTCGATGCTCTCGCCACTGATCGTGACCTCAACCTGAGACCCCACCTTGGCTCCCATCGGCGCGGTCGTTAGCAAGCGCGGAGCCGGCAGGCCGACCGATTGCGCAAACGACAGCGACGGCAGGCCCAGCGACACTGAGAACAATGCCGCGAGAAGCATCGCACGGTTACGCGAGTGAGAAACGAAGTCAGTCATCTTGTGCCTAATGATTGAAGAGGAATTCTTTGGTATTGATCAACGCCCAGATCAGATCTTGGTAGTTCGTGTTCGCGGCCGTGCCGGGTTCATTCAAATAGTCGATCGCAGTTTTCAGTTCTTGTGGACGCGGCTCACGTGAGAAGGCGGCGAGGTACAGTTCGCGGATTTTCGCTTCGGCGGGCTTGTCTTCTTTCGCGAGGCGTTCGGCTCGGCCAGTGGGGGCGGCGAGTTTGGTTTTCAACTCGGCCGCGTTGAGCAAGTGCAGGCTCTGCGCGAGGCTCGAGGATTGGACTCTTTCGCATTCACAGACGCTTTCGGCTTCGGGGCGCCCGAAGACTCGCAGGAACTGAGACGAGCGGTTGTAGCTGTTGTCGGGAAGCGCGACCGCTCGCGTGCCCGGGGGGAGATTGGCGAAGTCGGTCTGCGTCCCCGCCAACCGATCGATCGCGTCGAGCAGCACCTCGGCCTGCAAGCGGCGCGGGTAGTAACGCGAGTAGTTCTGGCGATCGACGATGTTGTATTGATTCGGAACTTCGCTGAGTTGATAGGCACGCGATTGCGTGATGACTCTCACGAGTTCCTTCAGATCAAAACCACTGGCAACAAAATGTTTTTCGAGAGCTTGCAGCAGCGCGGGATTCGTCGGCGGGTTCGTGTCGCGAATATCGTCTTCCGGCTCAATCAGGCCGCGCACGAAGAAGTGCTTCCAGTAACGATTAACGAGCGACTTCGCAAAGAACGGGTTGCTCTTCGAGCCCATCCAATCGGCAAGCTTGAGTCGCGGGTCTTCGTCGGCGGCGATTTCCGGAATCGCATCACCCAGAGCACCGGGCTTGAGCGGCACTCCGGTCTTCATGTTCGCGGCCGTCGCGATGCCGCGCTTATGGAAAATCAAATCCTCGCCGCGTGTTCCCGACGGTTTGCGACCAACCTGACTGAAGAACGCCACCAGCGAGTAATAGTCGTCCTGGCTCCAACGCTCGAACGGATGATGATGACACTGGGCACACTGCATCCGGACGCCGAGGAAGAGTTGAGCGACGTCTTCGATCTGCTGCTTCGGCTCTTTGACTCGCTTGTACCACGCAACCGGCGGATTGCCGATCACCGTCCCGGTGGCAGCAAGCAACTCGCGGACAAACTGGTCGTACGGTTTGTTGGCCAGAAAATTGTCTCGCACCCACGCATGAAACGCGAAGTTGGAAACCGTATCGCTATCATCGTCACGGCGATTCTTGAGCAGCGCCGTCCACTTGTTGGCGAAGAAGTCGGCGTACTCGGGACTTCGCAGCAAGTCGTCAATGACCTTGTCTCGTTTGCCTTCGTCCTTGCTGGCAAGAAACGTGTCTGATTCCTCTTCGGTTGGCAACCGGCCACCAATATCGAGAGTCACTCGCCGCAGAAACGTCGCGTCATCGCAAACCGCTGACGGCGGAATGCCGAGCACCTTGAGATTCGCAAAGACCTGCTCATCAACGAAGTTCTTCGAAGACGGCAGGCCCTCGACCGGCGCACCGAGCGGCACCGCTGCGCTGTAAACCGCAACTTTTCCCTGATAACGAACCATCACGGCAACGTTGCCGACGATCTCGGAAATTGTCACCAGTCCGCGATCTGTCACTTCGGCCATCGCTTTGTCGTTGGATTCGTAGAGCGCCAGTCCGGTGACATCGCGAACACTGCCATCCGAATACTGAGCGATCGCCTTGAGCTGCTGCTCGGCCAATCGCTGGATCGTGCCGCGAGCCGGCTGTACCTCGAACGACACAAGCTTCGGAGCCGATGCAGCATCCAGCGCGGCACCGTCGCGAATCCACCGACGAAGCAGAGCGTAACCCTCCGAGTTCGAGGCCAGACGAACTCCGCCACCGTGTGGCATTTGGCCGGACGCCTTGAGCAACAACAAGCTCTGATCCGGAGATCCGAAGAACAGCCGCCGATTGCGGCCCTCTTTCGTCAGAGATTCGAAATCTTCCTGCGGCTCAAAGCCGAGCAGCGACAATTGAAATCCCTTTTGACCACCGCCAGCCTTGGCATGGCAGACGCCGACGTTGCAGCCGGCCTTCGTCAACAGGGGCACGACATCATTGACGAAACTCACCGGTTGCTCAGCGGCGGCGGTACGAACCAGTCCCACTGCCGCGAAGAAAACTCCGAACAGCAAGCGGAGCAATCCTCGGTTCAGAGACCGTCGTCGCAATTCTTCTTTAGAACAGGGCATGTCGCACTCTCGTAAGTCCGCGATCCCGTCGAAAAGCTGCTCAGAAGTTTAACATGCATCGGGTTGCAATCCGACTGAAATTACCATCGACACAGGCCTGCTTTTTCAAAAACAGAATCGAAGCCAAGACAGACGCACAAGAGGCATATCTGTCATAACTCGCCCACCGCCAGCTGATGCCGAGGCCGTTCAATCGAAATAAGACACGCCGAAAGCGGAACATGAAACCTAAGCGAAGGTGGACACGATGAGTTCTTTCTTTGGCGTTTCAGGCTTCAAATTGACTCACTGTGCGAAAACGATCGGCGCTCGTGTGCGAATCGGGGCGAGCATCGAAGCCGATGCAGCAAGTTGCAAGTTCATTCGGTGAGTGCCGCCGGCTGCCAGTGAGCATGCATCGCTGCATGGCCGAATGGCAGGTCAGTTAGGCGATGCTCGTAACGATCCTTCAATCGCATCAGAAAGAGGTTTCGAATGCCGTTCCGTTTTGAGCCGTAAACGATCCAGTTTCCATCGGCTGACGGCTTCGGGTGATAGTGCAACGTCCCCTCGGCGGAATGAGTGAGTTGCTCGCTCGTTCCCGTGAGCGTGACCCGGAACAACTCGACACTGTTGCCAACCTTGGCTGTGTAGAAGACAGCAGCGCCATCCGCTGACCAGACCGGAGTATCACTGCTTCCACCGTGAAAGTCGAAAACGTCCAAAAACTCAGTCACACCGCGATAGCCGGCTCGGTCGGCGAGCTTCTTGAGCCCCGCTCCGTCCGCGCGAACGATGTGAGGATGACAGTTGTAATGCTCGCCGGAAACGAACAGCACCCACTTCCCATCAGGAGACCACGTCGGAGCGAAGTTGAAGGGCAGCCCGGTCTGCACATGCACGCGATTCGAACCATCGGCGTCCGCCAAATACACCTGATAGTTCTCGTGGTAAGAAATCCGCAAACCGTCGCGCGAACTGCTGAAGCCGTACGCGAAGCCGTTGGAAGTCTTCGTCAGATCGACCTTGTTGCGGCCATCGCGATCCATACTGAAGGGCTGCGAGTTGCCGCCGATCAGCGCCGTGAAGCCGAGCTTCTTCGGATCGTTTGGCCAGAAGAACAGCCCCGAGTTGTAAAAGCTGACTCGCTCGACCGCCGTAACGTTCTCGGCGCGGCCGGTCGTGACATCCACAAGGTACATGTCGTAGCGCCAGCTCTCTGCAGTGAAGCGGAACGTCTTGTGTTCCTCTTCCCATTTGGCGTTCTCAGCGCTTTCCCATCCGCGGCCGATGATGGCCGTCTTGCCATCTGGCGACCAACCCGCAAACTGCGTCCAAGCGCCGGACTCGTCGGCAATTTCGGTGGCCAGAAGCCGTCTTCCCGTTCCGTCCACATTTACCAGCATCGCGCGATTCGTACTGACATTGGGCAATCTTCCACCCGGTAAGTTGGTGCGATGCTCGTTGTAGCCAATGAGCACGCTCGGTCGATTCGGTTCCGCCGATTCCGCCATGCTGCAGACACACCAAAGCAACAAGCCACCAACGCCCCCGAATCGAATTCGCATGCCACGTCCCCTTTGAACTTGGACATTCTCAGTGTTGCGCTGTCGGCCTGACGCATTGACCGCAGCTACGAAAATCCACCCTCCCCGGTAGTCTGTTCATCAATCGGAAAAAGGTCGAGGATCGCCTCGCTCTCGGTGTGCGTTGGAATGACCGACCAGACTTACCCCGCATCGGAGTTCGCCATGAGCCATTTGACTCGTCGTGGTTTCCTCAGGACTTCATTGGTCGCGCTCAGACCTGGTGGGCCAACATCGAATTGATGCGCGACGAGGATCACACACGCGGATTCCTCGACCGGCATCAAAACAAGATCCTCTTCGGCAGCGACTGCGACGATCATGTCGGGATGGGGCCGAAGTGCTCCGGATCGCAAACGATCGCCGCGATCCGAAAGCTCGCCACGAACAAAGCCGCCGAGCGGAAGATCCTCTTTGAGAACGCGAAGAACGTGTTTCGTGGTCTGGTTTAGTTCTCCTCTCTTTTGCGCTCTCTGTGCCTCCCCCGTGCGTGAATGGTTCATTCGAGACCGAGTCGTTTTGCGGTACGTACTTGCTACTGACTCGAACCGAACGGCGTCCCGCGCTGCACCGATCGGCGCAAGGCGGTCATCGGCCTCTGCGGCTTCATTTCAGCGAGCGACGGTGCCGAGATCGGATGGCGACTGGCCAAAGCGTCTTGGGGCCGAGGCCGCGCGCGAGGTTTTCCAATTTGGATTCGAGACGCTCGAATTTCGGCGTGTCATCGCCACGGTACCGTCTCCGAATCGAACTTCGATTCGGGTCGTCGAAAAGCGCGGCATAAGGCCAGAGTCACATTTTCAAAGACATGGACGGAGTACGATCGTATTTTCGATCAGCAAGGCCCGAACCAGTGTCAGTCCGTTGGAAACAGTAACTCTTTGTGACAAGAGTACTCTTCCCGCTCTTTAAAAACGAACAGACACCTTGATGTTCATTGAGCCGCACAGACCACGCGACCCAATGGTGAGACCTGTTCACAGGCGGTGCAGTGCTCGACGTGGACTCACATGTCGTTCTACACGGCGACTTTCACGACGACTTTTCGAACGGCCGCTGGTTGGCCATCGATGGCAGAGCCGGGAATATGGCCGTCTTCCGGAAAGAAGATCGTGAAACTCCCGGCCGGAACTGTCACGAAACTTCCTCTGCCGTCAAACAACGCGAAGTCCGCTAGCTCATCGTACGGCTTCTTGACTGTCAGCGTGTGGATGTTCGCATAGCCCATCTCCTCGACGCCGGCGGCGACAAATTGCACGTCGATGTATTTTCGATGCGCCTCCCAAACGGCTTGGTCACGAGTCTTGGTCGTATTGTCCTGTACAAGCGCGTAGATTTGATCGCCCTGAATTGGGAACTTTCCGACTGGCAATTTGGTGCAGTCGTTGTCTTTCAGATACTTCAGTGCCGTTGCGACCCGCTCACCAAGACCGGAATAACGAGCCGCGTTGTCCAACGTGTCGAGAATCATTCGATCATCCTCTTGGAATTACCTGAGCGTCGAGTTCGAGTTGTGTGAACGATTCACCCAGGCCCGACGGACTTCGTTCGATTTCATTTCGCCGATCCTGTTGTCGCGAAGCACAAGATCTGCGTCCGCGTACGGACAAACAGGCCGCCGTCGGCGATGGCGGGGGTGGCGATGATGCTCTCACCGACGTCGTTGACGGCGAGTTCCTCGTAGTCCACGTCATTCTTCAGTACCGCGACATTGCCGTTCTCGCTGGCGAGATAGATTTTGCCGTCGCCGAAAATGGGGGACGCGAAGTAGCCGCCGCCGCTTCCGATTCGTTTGGGGCTGCGCACCGGTTCTCCCCGGTTCGTGTCGAAGACGGTGCTGATGCCACCCTCTTTGACCAGAAACATCCGGCCGGCGGACACAAATGGCGAGACGATGTGATCGGTATTCTTTGTTTTGTGTTTCCACAACAGGTGCGTCTTTGTGACATCCCCCTGGCCGCCGCCGCGAACCGCCAGAATGAATTGCTCGGCCGCCGCGTCGCCGCTTTGCTTGAAGTCGCCACCCGCGAAGTTGTCGGGGTGCAGGAACGCGACATCCAGTTCAGGGCCTTCTAAGAAACCGTCTTTGTTGAGGTCACCCCGGTCGAACGTCTTCTTGAAGAATGCTTCGGGGATCGGCTGCTTGCCGACGAACCGCTGGATCTCGGCCTTGTCGAGCTTGTTGTCGTTGTTGCCGGCCTTCTCGTCGCGGTCGACGGAGGCCAGCCATTGATTGGCAATCGCTCCACTTTGCACCGAGATATAAATCACTCCGTCGAGACAAACGGGTGTCGTCTTGATGTTTCGCAGCATGACCTTCGCAAACCAGGAACGCTTGCCAGACTCCGGGTCGTAGCCGATCAACCGACCGGTCCCCGCGACGATAATTTCCTCGCGGCCGGCCACCGTGTTGACGACCGGGTGCGAATAATTCACGGCCATGTCAAGCCGCTCGTCCTTCCATCGCAGCTTGCCGGTGTCTTTGTTAAAGGCATAGAAGGCGGGGTTGAGATCGTCGTCCTGACAGAACAGAACCAAGTCGCGATACAACACCGGCGACATCCCCGGCCCCCACTTGAAGACGAAGAACGGAGTCGGGAGTTTCTGCTGCCACACGTCCTTGCCCGTTTGGGCTTCGACGGTCAGCAGGCCCAGCGTGCTGAAGTAAAAATAGACTCGGTCGGCATCAGCGGCGGGAGTGGTGCTGGCCTGACTGTTTGTCGCATGAACTTCGGCGAGCGGTCCGGTCGCCCAATCGCGTTGCCACAACTTCTTGCCGGTGGCGACATCGAACGCGAACAGGCTGACAGTTTCGTCGGCAGTCATGCCGCTTACGAACACTCGCCCCGCCGCGATGACCGCGCCGCCGACACCGTCACCCACCTTAGCCGACCAGCGAACGTTTTCTGTGGCGGAAAACTTCACCGGAAGCGGCTTGGTCCCCGTAGACAGGCCCGTGCAATTCGGTCCCCGAAACTGCGGCCAGTCGTCGCCTTGGACAATCACCGGAAAAATCGCGGATGCCAGCAGAACGACGACTGGAATGTAGCTCCTCCACAGGGCCTTCAGTCTGGGACGATCCGGGGAACAACTGCTTTGGCTCATCTTGTGCATGTGAACTCTCCCGTGATTTGAATCTGTGATTGTCTCGCACAGGAGAAGCACCTTACGGCAGTCTCCAGCGGACAACTTCCAAATGAGTCTTTCCGTCTTCGGTTCGGTACGAATACGACGTGACAAGCACACCATCTTCGAGTTGTACGGTCGGACCAAAGCCGCCTCCCTGATCCTTGCCGACAGGCGTTCGCGTGTCGAGCATCAGACGATCGCAAGCAAAATCGAATTCAAATCCGTCGTCCGTTTCACCACCTGCGATCGCTCGCACTCCGAGCGGCGGTTTCAGATCGCGCACCGTGAACGTCAGCAGCAGCCGCTTGTCGCGCAGCCGCAGCAACGACATGTACATCTCGCCGTAGTCGCCAAAGTCGCGGATGCGATCAAAGGTTGTTCCACGGTTGGCTGACGAGAACAAAATGAAGTGATCAGCTTGATCATTCCCCGCTTTGATCGGCCGATCCTTGATCGGCATTTCGTTGCTGTCGACTCGAACCAATGCCCAGACCTTGCCCGATCGAGCCTGCCACAGCCACGTCTCGCCGCCGAAGAAGCCGTATTGGCTTTTGAAATCGTGAGGCTCGCACTTCTGAGACTTGTCCCAAGTCTTCCCGCCGTCGGTCGAACGCCAAACGAAGTACGGGCCGCCTCCGCCGTCGTAGTCGACACCCAGCAGCAGCGAGCCGTCTGCCAACTCCAGCACGTTACGAGTTGTGTGATTGCTGGCCTTCGGCTTGATCTGCTCTGATTCGATGCGCGTCGATTGCCACGTCCGGCCGCCGTCGGTCGAACGATGCAGAAAGCCGGTCGTGTAGCCCCACTCGTTGCGCACATCCTGCGCCAACAAGTGACCCGTGATGAAAATCGTGCCGTTCTTGAGCACCGTCAGGTACGGTTCGCGGCCGAGTAAATCGAGCCGCTGCGGTCCGGTCCATGTGCGGCCGCCATCCGGCGACCGAAACAGTAACGACTGTTCGAGCACCTTGTTGCCATCGCGCTTGTACTGATGAAACGCAGTCAGCAGCAATTCACCACTGGGCAACTTCGCGATGCACGGCTTGTAATCATCTGCTTCCCCAAGCGGAATTCGTTCGCAGGCGAGCTTGTCTATCGTCAGAGATTTTCGATTCGCGATGGCAATGTCGTGGCTCGTCAAGCGGAACGAGTCCATGACGATCGACTGATCCGCCTTGCCATAGGCATCGTCACCGCCGAGATGCCCGTAGATGCAGATGCGACCGTCCTTTGTTTGCACGCAGCGGGGGTAATAAGCGGTGCCAGGGAGGTCGAGTTTGTGCCAAGTCTGTCCTGCGTCACTGGTCCAATGGATGCCACTGGTCGCGACGTGCAGGATCGGTCCTTCGCGTGTTGCCAGCAGCTCCGGCTGACCGCTGTGCGGCAGGACCGATGGGCCTGCCCGCTGCGCGATCCACGTGTCGCCCGATTTCCGGAGCGTGCTCTGCCAGCGTTTCGCGTCGCTCGCGCGCCGAAAGACGCACAGTAAATCACCGTTGGCGAGTTCCGCGATGTCGAATTCTTCAGTCCAGCCGCCACGTTGTTCGATCAGAGTCGCGGCCAGCGGTCCTTTCCAGGTGCGGCCTTGATCGGACGAGACCAGCAAAGCTGGTTCGACCATGGCACTGAACTCGGCTCGCGTTTGGCTGCCGACTGCGGCCTGAACCACGCCGGCCAGCAGGACCACCCGGCCGTCGCGCAACAGACGAATTCGTCGTGGCCAGGTCGAGTACTTCGCTGCATCGAGCGGCAATTCCGGCTTACCCCATGTCTTGGTACCGTCGCTGGATCGCTGCAAGAATCCCGTCTGCGGCAGGTCTGGATCGTAGGGCAGATAGAATCCGAACACGCCGCGCAACACGGAGCCGTCAGTCAGTGCTGTCTGCGCCTCATTGGTGACGCCGTTCATGCACGACTTGAAAGGGTCGGCGCTCACCTGTTGCCAGGTCTTCCCGGCATCGGTCGAGCGGAGATGGACGTTGTGCAGATCAAGCCCCGTCATGTCGTAGCCAGGTTGCCCCGGCGGAGGCCACGTCAATCGGTGCTGTACTTCCTTGGGTGCCTGCGGTCGTCCCTCGATCGGTCCGGTCGCCTGAGTGAAGCTGACCATCAGGCTGCCATCCGGCATCGTCCAAGCGCCGACCCAACTCGTGAAGCCCGGCTTTTGCGGCGAGTGATAAATCGTTTGGCGTTGGTATTCGCTCGCCAAGAACTCGTCGGCCCTGGCGGTCGCGACCAGTGCGAGGCCAACCACGACCAGCAAAGACAGTAATTTCAGTCGCAAGTTCGCCGTTCTCATAGCAATTCCTGAATCGGGCGGCCGCTGCCAACAATGCTGGTGGGGCGACCGCTGGAGTCTTCGTAGTGAGTGTCGAGTGGAATACCGAGGGTCTGATAAATCGTCGCCAGCAGGTCGAGCGGCGTGACAAGTCGCTCCTGCACGCCGCCGCCCCACTTCTCGCTCGCACCGACGATGCGTCCTCCCTGAAGCCCACCTCCCGCGAGCAACACGCTGAAGCAATCGGACCAGTGATCGCGGCCCGCGTGGCCGTTCATGCGTGGAGTGCGACCGAACTCGCCGGCACAATAGACGATGACGTCGTTCAACAAGCCACGCCCATCGAGATCTTCGACCAACGCCGCAATGGCGCGATCTAAAGGCGGCAGGTGCTCATCCAGCCCCTTCTCGATGTCGTTGTGATGATCCCAGTTCCCCGTGTTGATGTTCACGCAGCGAGCACCCGCTTCGACCAATCGCCGAGCCAGCAACGCACTCTGACCGTACCGGTGCCGGCCGTACTGATCGCGCACTTTCGGATCTTCCGCGTCGAGGTTGAATGCCGCGCGCATCCGTTCGCCGGCGACCATCTCCAGAGCCTGCTGCTTGAATGTATCGAGTCCTTCCATCACGCCGGTCTCGTCGATGTCGCGACGGAGCGTGTCGAACGTTTTGAGCAACGCGCGCCGCGAATCGACGCTGCGTGCAGTCAGCCCGTTCGGCAACGACAAGTTTGGCACCTTGAAATCCGCCGCGTTGGGATCGGCTCCGACCTCGAACGGATTGAACGCTTTGCCGAGATACACGGCTCCCTGATAACCGAACGATTCCGATTTCGGGATCGTCACATAGGCCGGCATTGGTGGCTGATGCGACCCAAGAGCACGCGCGATGACCGAACCCAGAGACGGTTTCTGCGCGGCATTGCGGGCCAGCGTCGGGCCGAAATAACCGGTCTGCATCCAGTGCGCCGATGGAGCGTGAATTCCATTCTCATGATGCACCGAGCGAACGATCGACAACCGGTCCATGACGTTCGCTTGGAGCGGCAGCCGTTCGCTCAGCACGACGCCCGGCACCGTCGTGCTAATCGGTCGATACATGCCTCGGTACTCGGCCGGCGCATCGGGCTTCACGTCGAAGCTGTCTTGCTGGCTGACTCCGCCGTCCGTCCAGAAGATGATCAGCGACTTCTTGCTTGTGGCCAGTCCCGCCTCCGCCGCTTGAGAATCCAGTCGCAACAGATCAGCAAGCCCCAAGCCCAGCAGCGGAGCACCGATTTGCAGAAAGTTTCGGCGTGTGACGCCGGAACAGTTCTGGAATGAGTGATCTTTGATTCGCAACATGACAAAGACTCCAGCCAGATCAATGATTGAACAGGAACTCGTTGGTTGCCAGCAGTGACCACAACAGCGAGCAGCAGGCTTCCGCTCGATCAGGTTCAGCAGCAAGGAAATCGACGGCAGCTTTCAGTTCGTCCGGTCTCGGTCGCCGGGCCTGCACGCGGAGGAAGATCTCGTTCGCGAGTTCGACGTGTGATTTTTGGCTGGCGGCGAGGCGCTCCGCGTAGCCGGTTTTCTCGGTCAGCTTGCGTTGGATCTCCGCTGAGTTCACCAGTTCTAACGCCTGCGTCAGAGCCGGGGAATCGACTCGTTCGCATTCGCAGGCCGACATCCGCGCGGGTCGGCCGAAGACATCCAGAAAATGTGCGGCCACGTTTTCGTCTGGTAGTTCGATCGCGCGAGTGCCGGCGGTGACGCCTGGAAAGTTCGTCGGCACATCCAGGACTTGGCTGATGCCGTCGAGCAACACTTCCGCCGTCACTCGGCGCGGATAGAACCGCGCGAACGTCTGCGTGTCACCGGCATTGCCAGGATGCGGAGCAGACTCCAGGCCGTACGCGTAGCTGCTGGTAATGACTCGGATGAGATGCTTCACGTCGAAGCCGCTGGCGATGAAGTCTTGAGCCAGTGCGTCAAGCAGTTCGGGATTGCTCGGGGGATTCGTGCTGCGTGCGTCGTCGATCGGGTGAACGATGCCTCGGCCAAGGAAGTGCGCCCACATCCGATTGGCCATCGTGCGGGCGAAAAATGGATTGTCGGGACTGGTCATCCACCGCGCGAGACTGTTGCGCGGATCGTCGTGCAGGTCGAGCGAAAACTCCGCCCCGCCAAGCGGTCTCGGCTTAAGGATCGCTCCGGTTCTCGGATGCAGCACGTCGCCCCGCTGTTTGAGAAAGATGATCTCGTCAGTCGGGACTTCGGCATCCGCGAAACCTCCCTTGCGGCCGACGCGCGAGAAGACCGCGGCCAAACCAAAATAGTCCGATTGGCTCCAGCGTTCCGTTGGATGGTGATGACACTGAGCGCACTGCACGCGGACTCCCAGAAACGCTTGGGAGACGGACTCGACGTACTCTGGCGACTTCCGCACGGTGCGATACCAGATCGCCGGCGGGTTCTCGTTCTGGCTGCCGCTGGCAGTGAGCAACTCAGAGACGAACTGATCGTACGGCTTGTTGGTTGCCAGCGAGTCTCGAATCCACGCGGCGAACAAGGTTGTCCCCTCGCGCTGCTTGCTGGTCGAATAGCCGGCTCCGCGATTCTGCAAGATGTCGGCCCACTTGAGCGCGAAGTAGCTGGCGTACTCCGGCCGCTCCAACAGCCGGTCGATCAGCCGCGAGCGTTTATCGAGACGTGTGTCGGCGAGATACTCGGCAACTTCTTCGCTGGTCGGTAGCGATCCGCAGATGTCGATCGTTGCGCGGCGAAGGAACGTCGCGTCGTCGGCCGACGAGGACGGGACAACTCCCAGTCGTCGCCATTGCCGCAGCAAGTGGCGGTCAAACGATGATGTCCCGAGTTTCGGTTCCAAAAGATCAAGTTGCTTCTGTGCGGCGATCATCTTTGTGGAATCGTTCGCAAACGGAACCGCTGCATGAAACGTGGCAATCTGCTCACCGAACCGAGCCATCACCGACACGAGTCCGTGTTGCGAACTGGTCTTCACCAATCCGTCTGTCTCGACGGACGCGATGTTCGGCTCGTTGGATTGGTACACTGCCTGTCGAGTCACATCGCGCGATGTCCCATCGGAAAAGAACGCCGCCACGCGCAGTGGCTGTGACGAGTTGGTTGCGAGGACTTGCTCGCGCGGCGAAAGCTCAATGCGCACCAGTTTTGGATCATCGTCGCGCGGGGCCGTCGCTCCTTGCGCGATCCAGTCGCGGAGAATTCGGTAGTCGTCGCTGGACTCGTCCAGCCGCCGACCGCCGCCATGTGGCATGCGGGACGTCGCCTTGAGCAACAGCAAGCTGCGATCCGGGTCAGTCAGAGACAGTCGACGTCCTCGGGCATCGGTGACCAGCGCGTCGTAATCCACTTCAGGTTCGAATCCGAACAGCGAGAGCTTGAACCCGTTTTGTCCGGTCGCCTTGCCGTGACAGCCGCCGCTGTCGCATCCAAGCTTGGTCAAGATCGGAACGACATCGGTACTGAAACGAACAACGGCCCCAGTTGGTTCGGCTGCCATCACGTCGCTAGAAAACATCGCGACGTTCAACAACAAGAGCCAACCCAGCGCGATGTGTTTGCAGTCGAATATGTTCATTGCCGGCGGATTCTCACACAACGGCACGACGGCACACAGGGAAACCGCAGCCCTTGGGGTCGTTCTTTGTGACTTCATGTGCGTGTGTGCGATTCGTTCGATCACTCCAAAATCTCCAACGGAAAAAAACTGCTGCCAAAATAGGTCGGCTCATCTTCGAGAACGCCGACCGTGAATAGCCGCAGGAATTGCTGTCGACCAAGTGGTGCGTCGTCGTTGATGACGATCTGGAGAGTCCCCTTGTCCGTCTGGCCGGTGAATGTTTCGCCTCGTCCACGCAGGCCAACGACGTCCGTCACGCGACCGGGAGCGGCCAGTTCCGTGTGCATCTTACCAATGAAGCCATTCAGCCGTTTCGCCGAGTAACTCACTTTGATCGTTTCGCCTCGCTTGGCTTGCGTCACCGTGAACGGATCAACTTCCACAAGGATCGCCGTGGGTTGCACGTCAAATGTGACGGAGTTGCTGACGACAGCCACCGTTTCCGTCTTCTTTTCGGGAATGGGAACGGTGGTCTCGGCGCGGACAACCAGCGAGTAACGTCCGACGGGCATCGTCGGTGGCAGGTGAAAACTGAGATATCCCTTTTGCTGGCCGGCCGGGATGACGGTCGTTTGATTGCGAATCGAATCCGGAAGCCCCATACCAATCAGTTTGACCGGTGCTGAATGACCGGTGTCGCGCCGCTCGATGTGGATCGCGACATCGAGCACTCCACCAGGCGAGTACTTCGGCGACAGCTTGCCGTAGAGATGATGATCCAGCGTTTCGTGAGCATCGGCCGTGATTCGCAGCGGCGCTTCGCCGGCGACTGCGATCGGGATTGCCGAAGTGATGCGTCCCCATCCGTTCGGCGTCCCTGATCGGACGATCGTGCCGCCACGAACTGGGTGACTCCTCCGTGCGGAGCCTTCCGCGACTCCCTCCAATTTCAAATCGCCGAAGAGAGCCGGCGCATTCCGATCGGCCGAAACAACCAATGTCGTCCCATCCACACCGGGGCCGAACCAGACGTCGGAACATTCAATCCCGGCTGGGAGATTTTTGGCGGAAACGTGAATCGCTCCTTCGCAGCCTCGCTGCCGAAACACGAACAAATCAAGCACCTCACGCCCGCCGCGTTGCACGTTCAAACCAGCGAGGTCATCGCGACGCGGAACGGCCACGAGCTGAAAATCGAGTTCCTCACGACGAATGCTCAGTCGATAAAGCCGGCGGGGATCGGCCTGCAGTCCGCCAATCAGATTTCGGATCGACACCAGGTAGCGACCATCCGCCGGACAGACCCAGCGACCAGTTGGATCGAGATGCGACGTCGGGAATCCGCCACCGACGTTTCGTAATTCATCGCCGAACTGCGCCAGTTCCTGCTGACCCGATGGGTCAAGCACGCTGATCTGCAAATCAACAGGAGATTGCAGGCGTTGTCCAAACGCTTCGAGGTAGAACACCTCGCCGCGCCGAGCGGGAAACGCAAACCAATCTCGTTCGTCACCGGCCACCAGTTGGCCGCTCACTTCGCACGGAACGTTGACCTCCTGCGCTGACGATGGCGAGCGATTGCCGTCGCGGTCCAACACCACTGGCACTTCGGTCACGCCGATCATCACTGGCGCGTGACCGCCGGGAATCTGGTAGGCGAATCCTTCGAGCATCGCTTGCGAAGGCTGCAACTTCACGGGCAATGGCCAGGACGGTTCAGCGAGCGACGCGGGGATGTCGACGTCCAGGCGGTCGAAGTCCGTGTGATTTGCTGGCGCTGCCTGTTTGTCCTCGGCTCGCAAGTTCCATCCAAACAGCGTGACGCGAGACGCCTTGCCACGTTCGATGACGCTCGGCACTGAGAACACCACACGCGGTCCGGTGTCGATGCCGAGCCGATAGTAGTGCTCGACACTTCCCGACGATGTCAGATCCTGAACCTTCACGATGTAGGAGCCGTCGGCTGGAACGCGAAAGTCGATCAGTGGGTCGATGCCGAAATAGCCTCGATTGACTGCGAGGCGTTTGCCTGTCGCGTCAAAGATCTCCAGCACCGCGCGCAATCGCGAGTCGATCCGCTCCGCCAAGCATTCGACAATGACACGCTGTCCCTGTTTCGCTCCGAAACGGAAGTGATCCGAGTCGGCAGCCTTGTCGAGTTGCCCGTTGATCACGACATCCAGCGGAACTGGCATCGCCGCTGACACCGTTTCATTCGGCTCGGTCTCCAATTGTTCCGATCGTTTGCTGATTGCAAATGTTCTCGGCGAACTGACGCCGTTGTCTCCGACGGCCCACAAGTCACACAGTCCCGGTGATGCGTCTGCGGAAATCGTCAGGCGCAGACGGCTGGGATCCAATCGCTCGCAGCGGACGCCGGGAACATTGCAATGCAGAGTGCGTAGTCCTTGCAGGTTCGTGCCGCTGACCGTCACTTCCACCGTCTGCCCAACCTGGCCCCCCGTGGGGAAGACCGTATTCAGCACCGGCGGCACCTGTCCGGACGCAGACCGTCCGGCGAGCGTCGCCAAGCACACGACGACTGGCAGTAGTACTTTGCGGTATTGGCTGCGAACGGTCATCAACCACTCCCACTCGGCATCTCAACGAAATCGATCGAAGACCCCACCCGTCAGAATATATCGACCATCGTTGATGGACCGATAGCTCTGAGCCTCAGCCCCGGATTTTCCCAACAGGCATTGAACGGGTTGTGCGAATTCCACTGGCTAGCGCGAATGCCGTCGGCGGGCGATTTCGAGATGCGGCGATGATCAGACAACGTCCGGCAGGCCAAACGGCGAACGGTACTTCTTGCCCAAAAGTTGATTGGCTTCGTCGCAGTCGATGAAACGCTCGGTCTTGGGGTCGAAATCGAGCCGGCCGCGCGTGCGGAGTGCGATCTCTCCCAGATGCACCAGCGCGCAACTGCGATGCGCGACCGCCGCCGAGGCGCGCGTTGGCGTCCGTTTGCGAACGGCATTGAGGAACTCGGCCATGTGTTCGGCGTAGCCGCGCTCACCGCGCAGTTCTTTGCCTTCGGTTGGTCCCGGAGTTCCCTTGGGTCCTTGAAAGACACTGAACGCCCCGCGGCGCGAGAAGATCATGTAGCCCTCGGTGCCGTAGAAGACGTTGCCGTTGTCAAAACCATGCAGGCCGTAGGCGGTGAAGGGATAGTTTTCGTAGATTAGCAGCCGGCCGTCGGGGTACTCGTAGGTCACGTTCATGTTGTCCGGATACTCGCTGGCGTGACCGTCGAGCATCATCCGCCCTCCGCGAGCCGTGATTTGTTTCGGCAACGTGTCGATGCCGAGTCCCCATGCGGCCATGTCGAGATCATGAATTCCATCGTCGCCGATTTCACCGTTGCCGTAGTCGGCAAACATCCGCCACGTCTGGTGAAAGCGGTGCGGATTGAACGGCCGCTTCGGCGCGGGGCCGAGCCAGCGGTCGTAATCCACACCTGCCGGAGGTGTCCCGTCAGGCAACGGCCTCTCGACCGTTCGAGTCTCCGCCGTCCAAGCACGAGCCACTTTCACTTGCCCAATAATCCCTTCCTTCAATAGCCGACCGGCTTTTTCGCTGACTGGACTACTGCGCATCTGGCTCCCTTGCTGCACCACTCGGCCGTACTTCTTCGCAGCAGCGATGATCAGCGGTCCCTCGTTGTAGACGTGAGAGATTGGCTTCTCGATGTAGACGTCTTTCCCCGCCTGCATGGCTGCCAGAGCAATCGGAGCGTGCCAGTGATGCGGCGTCGCGATGATCAGCGCATCGACATCTTTGTCGGCAATCAAGTCTTCGTAGCGTGCCGTCCGCTTAGGCGGTGCGGACTGAAAGTCGCGTGTGACGTGAACATTCATCTTGTCGATCTGTGCGGGATCGACATCGCACAACCACGCGATCGATACCGCTTCGCGCCGGCTGACAAGCCCTTTGACATGGCTCGTCATGATGCCACCACAGCCGACAATTCCCAGCCGAACTTTCGTCGGCTTCTCGTCGGCGAAAGCATGCACCCCGCCGAGTGCCGTGGCTGCGGCGACGACAACTGCGGTCTCGGTGGAATGCTGCAAAAACTGACGGCGGTTGGTCTCGCGATTCATGACTGGCTCCTGTAGCAGTGGAGTGGGAGTGATGAATCGCATTCTGATCGTTGCGTTTGCCAATGTCGCGTCAAACGGGATGAGTTTTTTCTCGTGGCCTCACCCACCCGGGTTCGAGCGGGGGACTTTCGCTTGCTTCGGGCAATCGTGGCCGAAACGGGACATCCCTGGCCATCGGGGCCAGCCGGTCACGCGCGAGGTTGGCGCTCGATGGTGGCACGCGGACGATCTGGTTGGAGTGCGTGGCTCCGTCGGACGTCGCGCAGCAGCGTTTACTGGCACGCCACGGCGATGCTTCCGACGCGGATTGGGCGGTCTTCCAACTTGTGCGAGACCGTTGGGAACCCTCCTCGAACTTCAGCAGCCAATTCTTCCAAGTGATCGAGGCCGAGGGACCCAGCCAGGCGGCGGGCAGGCCCGCGAGCGACACGTTGCGGGCAAACAGTTTGCAGGAATGAGCATCTTCTGATTGCCCGCCGCGCCGCTTTACATCGAGGAAGAAGCTTTGTGGGGGCGAATGCTCGAGCAACTCGCGAAGAATCCGCCGGGAAATCAGAAATTGACACGTTTTCAGTGGACTTCCATAATCCCGCCCCTTCTCAGATTGGCCGATTCTGCCTCGTCGTGTGCGAGGCGTGTGGCTTGCCGATGTTCTCGGCTCACCCAGGGAAAGGAATCCCGCGATGAGCGATCTTGCGAACCGCTCCCATTTCAACACGGATGTTGCGTCTGGCGGCCTCGAAGACGTGCATGAAGTGCGGCTGCGCGGACTGGCCGCCGCAACGACCAGCGCCCCGCGAGCGCAGGTTGATCTGTTCTTCCAGGCCAGTCAGGTCGCGGAGAATCTGCGGGCTCAGGTCGCCGAGCTGGAACGGCGCGAGCGAAATCTCAACGAACAACTTGCGCAATTCGATCGGGAGCAACGGTCGCTGCGACTGCGAGCGGCCAATGCCGAGGACGAAGTGCGGCTGCAAGCCGAGCAGGTGGCGCAACAGCAACAAGAATTTTCCGAACGCTTTCAGCAGACTGAACAGATTCTTGCCGATCTGAAGCTGCGAGAACGCGAGTTGACGCAGGCCAATCAGACACTGGAGCAACAACGGTCGACGCTGAAGCAGCAGTTGGAGCGACAAAACGAAGTCGAAAAGGCAGCGATGCAGCACTCGCAGGCGATGGCAGACGCCGAGCGCAAGCAACTGATCGAGGAACGCGAACGGATGGCTCGCGAGCAACAGGCAATCCTCGAAGCGGTCAAGTCCGAGATCGATCAGGAAAAGAGGCGGCTCCGCAAAGAATACGCCTGGGAGCTGGACGGCGAGATCGAACACTTCCGCAATCAGAAAGAAATGTGGCTTCAGCAGCAGGTTGAGGAACGCCAGCAGCTCGTCGAGGACAAGGGTGTCCACGAAGAGGCGTTGCGGAAGTTGCAGGAGGAATGGAACGAACAGCGTCGCCAGCAGCAGTTCGATTTGGAAGCGACGCGTCGGCAGGTCGAACAGCAACGTCAGCAGTTTCAACGCGAACACGACGAAGCGTTGCGACGGCTGCAACTCAATTGGGAAGCCGAGCGCCAGCAGCTCCGAATGCAGTGGGCCGGCGAATTGGACGAAGAAAAGCAAACGTTCGCCGAAGAGCGAGCGGCCTTCGAGTCGAGCCGCGACTCCGAACGATCCGTCATTCAGCGCGACCGCGAGTCTCACGATCAGTACGTCCAAAAGTCGCTCGCCGAATTGCAGAACCAACGCAAACAGTGGGAAACCGACCTTCGCAAGCTGCGAGAGGATCACGCGGAGCAACTGCGAACTGACGCCGGCGAATTCGATCAACAAAAAGTCGATTGGGAACGTCAACGAACTGCTCAATGGGCGCAGCTGGGCGAAATGCAGCGAGAACTGGAGATTGCTCAGCAGGAAGTCGCCCGGTCATGGCAGGCAGAACATGCCGACATCTTGCGGCACTGCGAAGACCTCGACCGGCGCGAATCGCAACTGACGCGATTCCGCCAGCGACTCGATGAACGCGAAGAGTCACTGGCCGGCGAAGCCACAACGCTGCAACGCTTGCTGGCCGACCGCTCGTACGAAATCGCTTCGGAGCAAAGTCGACTCGATCGTGAACGAGCAGAGTTCGAGCAACAACGCCTGACCGAGTCGTCAGCCATCCAACAGCAATCCGCGCAGCGGGCACTGGAAGTTGAAAAACTTGAAGCCCGCCGCCAGCGATTCGTAATGATGCGCAGCGAAATCGAAAGTTCCAATCGCCTCACGCTGGAATCACGACTGGCGATGGAAGAGGCGTGGGCAGAACTCTTGCCGACCGTCGATCCCGAATTGATTCGTCGTCGTATCGAGGCGGGGCGAGCGGCGATCGCCGAACACTACCGTCGACTGCGAGATGAGCTCGAAGTCGAACGACAGGAGATTCAACTCGAACGCATGCAGTTCCAGGATCACGTCCGACGCCAGCAAGACCAACTCCGAGCCGAACGTGATCAACAACCCGCCGTGTTGGCAATCCGCGAAGAACAAGTCCGCATCGCCGAGCAACGCCTCAAAGCCGAGACCAGCGAATGGGAACAACGCGAACTTCGCTGGCGTAACGCGCGGGCACAGTGGCTCGAAGAAAAGGTCGAGGCCGAGCGGATCATTCGCGGGTTGCTCGACCAATCCACGGTGTTGCCATTCCCGAACGCGAAGGCCGCGTGAGTGGCTTTCGATCTCGCAGGAATCTCGCGGTCTTCGAAACTCAACGTTGCATCTGGCTGAGAATCGCTTGTTCGAGGTCGTTGTCGCGACCGAGGAAATACCAGCCGGACGGATTGCTCTGCCCAACAACGACGGTCAAGTTGCGTTCCAGCGGCGTGTTCTTACGAAACGTCGCGGCCCCAGTCGTGTTCTCGGCCACGCCCGCAACGTCTTCCTTTTCTTTGAGGGCTTCGACGCCGACCAGATAACCCCCCTCGACCGGCGTCAGGTCCACCTTCACCTTGCGGCGAATGGATTGCAGCGTGCTCTCTAAACGATTCTCGAGGCCGACGGAATCGCCATGCCACGGTTCCAGCACGTTTGAGCCGACTCGATAATCGGTCTCGATGACGCCGTCTAATCGGTTCTCGCGAGCAATCGGGAAATGGAAATCGTGCAGCACATCGACCGCTCGTTCCCACGCCGCGTGTTGCGAATTCGCCGGAACAAACACCGGGTTCGACACGATCATCGGCTGCGACGACGCGCAACCCGACAACAGCGTCAGCACCAGCAACGACAACAGACCGTGAAATCGGGTCACAGGCATGAAATGACTCGCGCGGAGGGGATCCTTGCGTGAGAGAGAGGACTGGAAGGGGCGGGAATGTCTCAGCAATCCCGATACGGGTAAAGGTGAGTTTTACCGCGGGATTTCCGCCGCAATCGCTTGCTGCAACGACTCACGGAATGTCGGCAACTCGCTGAGAGTCGCCGCGAACTCTGGATTGGCGAAGACGCGGACCCGCTTCACGAAGTCGTCGAACTGCGTCTTGGCGAGTGCCTCGACGGCCGGTGAGACGCGATTGAGCGGCTGATACGTCCGCTCCTTCGGATCGAAGATTGAGACGTGAAATTCGACCTCGCGATGCGGCGGCGGCGCGTCGATCAAAATGTCGACCGGCGAAAGATGTCGGCCAATCGTGCGCGACAGCGACTCGCAGAGCCGCTGAGCAACTCGGACGAGGAAGTCATACGGCCGACCGGCGAGTTGCGAATACAAATCGGGATCCAACGAGTGTGTCAGCTCGACGAGTCGCTTGAACAGCCGCCGCTTCGGGCCGAAGACTCCTTCGGTCAGCGGCTCACAGTCGGTGCCGCGCGCCGCTTGTCGCAATTCGCGAATCGTTTCCGATTCAGTGAGCTCGAAGAATACTCGCAGGTCGAAGCGGTTTCGTAGCTCAAAAAAACTGCGTGCGAACATCGCCGTCGCTGATCGGACAGCGTGATGCCAGTAGACCTCGCTGAACATCACATACCGCGCGAAGACCATCAGCTCGGCGGCAGTCTTGCCCTTCGCGCTGAGCGCGAGTCCGTCTCCGGCTTCGTTGACCAGCAGCGACTGCATCAGCCGCTGCTTGTCGAAGTGCCGACCGTAGGGAACACCGCAGTGCAGGCTGTCGCGGTCGAGGTAGTCCATCTTGTCAATGTCGATCGGCCCCGAGAGCACCGAACGCATCAGGCGCAGCGGCACCGAATCGGTCATCGGCTCGAGCACGTCGAGCACTTCTGCCGGATCAATGTTCCATTCAGTTCGCAGCACCTGCGCCAGTTCGCGATGCGGCTTCAGGAACTCGGCGGCGAACGCCTCGTGATGCTGTAACTCCGGCAAGCCCATGTCTTCGATCGGGTGGCAGAACGGCCAGTGACCAAGATCGTGCAACAGCGCGGAGACCATCAGCACTTCGGCTCGATGAGCATCGACGACGGCCGCGAATCGCGGGTCGCGGCCCAACTGCCAAAGATATTTCAAAGCGTTGAGGAACACACCCAGAGCGTGCTCGAACCGCGTGTGCGTCGCTCCTGGATAAACCTTCGCGGCCAAGCCCAACTGCGAGATGTGAGCCAGTCGCTGGAACTCCCGAGTATCGACAATCGCCCGGACTCGCGGCGTGAACGGCACATCCAGCTCGACCGGGATGCGCACGAGACCGCGTCCCGCTTCGAGATTCATCAACTCCGGAATGTGGCTGTACGGGTGCTGCATGGCTCCTCGAATTTCGTGAGAGCAAGCTACATTGGCGGACACTCAGCCGCCACTATGATGCGGGCATGAATTCGTCCCCGACCGTGTCTCGCCGGCTGATTGGCTCGATCCTCTGCGTGATCGGAGGAGTCGTTGCGCAGACACTCAGCAGCCAGACGATTCTCAGTTCGTCATTTACCGCGACGGCGTTTGGTAGTGGCGAGCTGTGGCAGTCGCTCGTGACGCTACTCGGCGGACGGATGGGCCGCGACGAGTCGGGTGGCAGCGTCGCCGAGGTCGATTTTCTTCCGCTATTTGGCCTGTGGTCCGTGATCGCCGGAATTAGCGCAGCTCTCGCCGCTCGACTGATTCGCCAGTATCACGGCTCGACGTGGAGCGACTCGTTGACTACCGCCGGCTTCGCACTCGGCTGGTGGTGCCTGGCGGGCACTTGGGAGCTGCTCCGTCTGTTCGCGTTTCTCATCGGCTGGGAAAGCCTCGAGCAACTGCTGCTCGTGACCCCGCAATTCTGGCAAGCGATCGCGCTGTCCGGATGGCTCGTCCAATCACTCACCTTGCCACCCCCTCACCTTGCTACCCCCTCATCGCTTCAACCAACAAGCCAGACAACAATTGTCTCCCGCTACTCGTCACTGAAATCGGTCGCCGTGCTGATCGCGATCTATGTCGTCGTTCTCACGGCGATGAACTGGCGGCTGTACCAGAACCTCCGCATCCCGCACGGTGACTCGGCGATGTACGAGGAGCACTTGTGGAATCTGTGGCACGGCAAAGGCTTTCGCAGCTACCTCGACCAAGGGCTGTTCCTGGGCGAGCACATTCAGGTCATCCACTTGCTGCTCTTGCCGCTGCATCTGATATGGCCGTCGCACTTGCTGATGGAGTTGTGCGAATCAACTGCGCTGGCAGTCGGAGCGATCCCGATCTTTCGGATGACTCAGCGATCCACGGGCTCAGCCCGAGCGGGCTTGCTCATGTCAGCCGCGTACCTGCTGTACTTCCCGCTGCACTTTCTGGACATCGAAATCGATTTGAAAACGTTCCGGCCAGAAAGCTTTTGCGTCCCGTTCTTCCTGTTCGCCTTTGAGGCTCTCGAAGAAGGCCGCCTTCGTCGCTCGTTGATCCTGCTGGCGATGGCGCTGTCAGCCAAGGAAGACTACTCGATCATCATCGCGACTCTGGGTGTGTGGCTGGCTGCGACAGCTTGGTTTCAGAAACGCGCTAATCTGTCTCCTCTCCCTCCGGGAGAGGGTGACCGAAGGCCGGGTGAGGTACGATTAGCGAGCGACTCGCGAACGCAGCAACTCGCATCATCCGAAATGTCAGCCACTGCGGAGATGAAGGTTGACTCCATCGCGGTCCCTCACCCTGCCCCTCTCACAAAGGAAGGGGGAGGAAGCGCGACACAACGCCGATTCATCCTCGGTCTGTGCCTCGCCCTCTTCGGTGTCGTCTATTTGCTGCTGGCGATACTCGTCGTGATCCCGTGGTTTCGAGGCGGTGCGGAACTGCACTACGTCCGCTACTTCCCCAAGTTCGGCAGCTCGCTGGAGGAGGTCGCGAAGAACATGCTCACGAATCCGAGTCTGCTCTTCGGCGAACTGCTGACCGCGAAGACCGCCCTGTACGGGCTCGCGATGGTCGCGCCGGTCGGCTTCCTCGCATTGCTCTCGCCGAGCCGTCTAACCGTTGGACTGCCGCTGTTCGGCATCTTGTGTCTCAGCGAATTTTCCGGCGACGGGCCGCGACATCACTTCCACGCCCCGCTGATCCCCGTCGTCTTCTGGGCCACCGCCATCGGAGTCGGCAATGCCGGACGAGTCTTCGCGAAACTCCGATCACTCGTCACCACGTCACTCCCTCACCTTGTCACCCCCTCGCGGACCGCCGCCGACTCCTTCGCCCGCCAATTCGTCTGGGCCAGCGCGTTCATGAGCGGCCTGTTCCTCAGCCTCAGTCCGGCTGGCATCGCTTTCTGGGACGCTGGGTCGTCGATGTCACTGTGGCGGCTGTACGCACACGATCCGCGAGCCGATCACTTCGAGAAAGTGATCGCCAAAATTCCGCGCGAGTCGCGAGTTGCCTCAACCGACTTCGTGCATCCGAGGTTCACGCATCACGCGCGTTCGTACGACTACAGCCGCTACCGCCGCCGCATCACCGGCTACGAGGATCGCGTGCCAGATGACGCCGACTTCATCGTGATCGACACGCGGCATCCCTACAGCGATCTCAAATCGCCGAGCCAAGTCCGCGAACTCCAAAACGAACCCGACCGCTGGGAGTTGGTGCCCGACGAAACCGACGGACATTACCTCATGCTGCGGCGAAAGACGTCTCGATTCTGATGCCTTTGCTCCGCGTCCTCTGTGTTTCCATGATTTGGAAACCCAGAGGGACAGAGGTCACGTGGGTTGCAACTGCAGCGCAGCGGCCGCCGCATGAGCCTCTTCCAGCATCTGTTCGGTGCTTTGCGAATCGACCTCACGACAACTGGCGGTGATCTGGGTGGCGATGTCTCGCAGTTCGGCAGTCCATTCGGCGGGATCGAGTCCTGGCGGTGTATGCGGGATGAACTCTTCCAAGAGCAACACGAATCGCAGCAGGTGCCGAAACAGAATCCCCTCTTGCTTGGCCGCCTGCCGAGCGGAGACCAGCTTGTGGAAGTCGCCTCCGAATTGCAGCAACGCTCCGGCTCCCCAGCAGGCTTGAATGGGAACGTCGGTCACGTCGGGAAACTCGGATTCAAACAACAGTCTCAACTTCTCCGCCAACGTCAGCACGCGCGGGCGATCGTCTTCGTCCCAGTATTCTTCTTCCTCTTCAGCGTTCATCGCGCCGAGTTCTGCTGCTGTCGCCAATCCGCGTTGTAAGAGCGTCGGATGCAAAAACTCGGTGGTCAGCGGGCCGAACGGCATGACCTCCACACGCGGCACACGCACATACTTCGCCGCCGAGCGAGCGATCTCCAAGACACTCTCGAACGCCTGAATCCGTTCCTCGCGATTCGCCTTGCCGAGATGCTCGACCAGAAACATTCCGTAGATCGGATTGACGCTGCGAAACGTCATGAGTTTGGCGAGCCTCGGCGTCGGGATCGCGCGCTCGGGGCGGTAGGCGACGACGGACGCAATCGGCTGCTCGGCCTTCTCCTCGCGATCCTTCCTCGCTTGACCGAGCAAGAACCGCGCTGCGGATGAGGGCGTCCCTTGGGAGTGCGGTGTGTCAGCACCGCTCTGGCTTTGGATCTCTAATGTTTCCAAAAGCGGTGCTGACATACCGCAGTCCAAAGCTGGCGGCTCCGGTTCCAACGTCACATAGCCGCTCGCCCACAGAGAAATCAAACGGCGGTCGAGTTCCTTCTGAGCTTCGGAAACATGCTTCCCTTCGAGCAATCGCTTGGCCACGAAGTCGCGCAGCCGAGTCACATCGGGAGTGATCTCCAACAGGTACGCCAACAATCGCCACGGGAGCGGACCTTGGCTGGTCAGTTTTCCGGGCGGGGCCGTTCGCAGCTTCTCGAATTGCTCCTTCGACCAATACTGTTCGGTCTCGCGGCGCTTTGGCTGTTTCTTCTTCATGGCCTTCTTGGCCCGGATCAACAGCGGATCCTTCGTGTCTTCCGAGATCTGGTCGTACTTCTCTTTCCAGCGCAGGATTTTGACATCGTCTTCGTGAGCCAGCGCGTAAACGAAACCTTCCTTGTCGAACTGCGGCCGGCCGGCCCTGCCAAACATCTGGTGAGCGGCACTCGACTCGATCACTTTCTTCTTTCCCGGCGGACCTTTGATCAGCGACGTGATCACAACCGACCGCGCCGGGAGATTGATGCCGGCCGAGAGCGTTTCCGTGCAGACGCAGACCGAGAGCAACTTCTGTTGAAACAAGTCTTCGACGATCCGCTTGTACTTCGGCAGCAATCCCGCGTGATGCACTCCGACGCCACGAAACAGGATTTGTTTCAGCTTCGGACCAGCCCCTTTGGTGAAATCGAGTTTTTCGATTTCTACCGCCAGCTTCTTTTGTTGTCCGTCCGCCAGAAGCGACTTCCCTTTGAGTTGCTCGGCCACTTCCCAGCACTCATCGCGATTGAAACAAAACACGAGCGCCGGAGTTCGCCGCGATTCGTCATCGCCGTCAGCCATCCATTCGAGATGCTCGCTGAGCAACTGGTCCGGCACCCATTGATAGCTCAGAGGCACGCGGCGTTCGGTTCCCTGCACGAGATCGAGCAACCGGCCATGTGCCCGCTGCATCCACAACGTGAAGTCCACCGCGTTGCCGACCGTCGCGCTCAGCAGCAAGAGCCGCACATGCTTCGGCAACAGGCCAAGCGACAGCTCCCACACAACCCCCCGTTCGGGATCGGCGAAGCTATGAAACTCGTCCATCACAACCGCCGAGACGTTTGTGAAATCAAACGCCTCCGCATGCAGCAGTCGATTGAGCAGAATCTCCGCCACGACGACGAGCACTCGCGCTTCCGGGTTCACTTTGCGATTGCCTGTGACGAGTCCGACGTCATCGGCTTTGAATCCCCAACGAATCGCCGCCGCCTGCATCTCGCGAAATTTTTGTTCCGTCAGCGCGATCAGCGGTGTCGTGTAGTACGCGATCGTGTTGGAGTGCAGAGCCTCGAACAGCGCCGCCTCAGCAATCAACGTCTTACCGGTCCCGGTCGGAGCACACACCAGCACTCCTCGCTCAGCCGTAAACCACGACAGCAACGCCTCCTCCTGCAACGGATACGGCGGGTACGGCAATTGCGCGAGATACTCTTCAGCGAGTTCGTCACGGGAAGCGGTTGGCATCGAGTCTTAATCCGTAGGATGGCCGCCTTCGGCCCTCTGTGTTGGAAAGCGGTTCGCCATAGGACAGCCGGGGGCGGCCAGCCTACGTTCGCACTGACATTATCCGAACAGCTTCTTGTAGACGATCCCCTCATTGACCGACACGCATTTTACCGCCGACCAAGAAACACAGCTCGCCCATCATCCGCTTTTCTTTCAGTGGCGTGACTCGATCGGCCAATTCTTGACGTGCTCGCACGGCCAGCCGTTGGTCGAATGCTATGATTGTTGTGGTGGTTCCTCGAAGGAAGCGCTGTCATCAGCCATGATGCGACGTGACTCAAGCTTCTTCACAAGTGTGGCTGCAACGAAAAGGTTATCCCGTTCATGGCGCGACGACACCCTGCACAACGGTTCGAAGCTCCGAACACAATCCTGCATGGCGTGCCGCTCCTGCAGTTGTTCCAAGCGGCCCTGATCCGCTTGATCGGCGACTTGCTGGGGATGTGGCGTTCCAAAACCCGATGGCGAACTTCGAATCGATTTGCGACAGTGTTCCAGGTTGGTTTGACGACGCTGGCCGTTCTGTTCGCTGTTCCGGCACGAGCCGCGGACAATCGGTTGATCGACCACTTTCCCGAAGCCGCGAAGTCCGGGTGCATGAAGTGTCACGCGGGGATCGAGCCGATTCGCGAACCCGGTTCCGAGATGCTGCGGCAGATCATGGAGCGCGGAACGAAGCTCGGCGATCCGGCCGGATGTGTGGTTTGTCACAACGGCGATCCGAAAGTGACTGACGACAAGGCGCAGGCTCACGGTGGCGAGTTTCTGCGCGATCCCGGCAGTCCGTGGGTCAATCAGAAGACGTGCGGGCAATGCCATGCCGATCAAGTTCGCGTGCAGTGGCACAGCTTGATGATGACTGAGGCGGGGAAGATTCAGGGGGTTTGCTGGGCGTTCGGGTCGCTCACCGGGTACGAGCATCGGTACGGCAACTACGCGGTCGAGAATCCCAAAGACCCGGCACAGCGGCTCGGCACGCCGGCGTATCGCGACTACATGGCGCGGCTGACGAAGCTGGAGCCGAACGTGTTCGTCACGCGGCACGATCCGTTGCCCGAGGCGCTCAAGGTCGATGAGTTGCAGCGGTTGAACAAAGAACCGCAGCTCGCGGCGTTCACCTACATCCGGCAGGAGTGTCAGCGGTGTCATCACGCGGTGAAGGGACGCGAGAAGCGCGGCGACTTCCGAGGCATGGGCTGCTCGTCGTGTCACATCCCGTATAGCAACGAGGGCTTTTACGAAGGTCACGATCCGACCGTGCCGCGCGATCAACCGGGGCGGTTGCTGGTGCATTCGATTCAGGGGACGCGCGACGCGAAGGTCACGGTTCACGACAAGACCTACAGCGGCGTGCCGGTCGAGACGTGCACGACCTGTCACGATCGCGGCAAGCGGATCGGCGTGTCGTTTCAAGGATTGATGGAGACGCCGTTCGAGGCTCCTTACGCCGCCGACGGCAAGAATCAGCCGGCTCTGCACACGAAGCACTATCTCGCGATGGAGCAAGACATCCATTACCAGAAAGGGATGACCTGCCAAGACTGCCACACGTCGCTGGATGTGCATGGCGACGGGTTCCTGGCGGCGGCCAACCTCGCGGCCGTGCAGATCGAATGCGCCGACTGTCACGGCACGCCGGACAAGTTTCCGTGGGAGCTGCCGCTGGGGTTTCAGGATGAGTTCGCCGTAGGTGCGGATTCCATCCCGACCATTCCGACCGATGACACGTTCGCGCAGCTTCTGCGAGATCGCACCGCGGAGGGAAAGAAGACCTCAAAACGAAAGGGTCGGGACGGAGTCCCAGCCTACGCGCCGCGAGGCATCGCGCGCGAGCGACTGCCGCATGTTGAGCAGGGTTTCGCGGTCGCCGCACGCGACGGGTTCCTGCTGACCGCGCGCGGCAATCCGTATGAGAACGTTGTGCGCGACGGGACCGACATCATCGTGCACACGGCGGCGGGCAAGGACATTCGCATGAAGCCGCTGAAAAAACTCTTCCAAGAGAAGAAGGTCAGCCAGCGCGGGCAAGTCGCGATGCGGGGCGTGGCCGGGCATCTGCAAAAGATGGAATGCTACACCTGCCACGCAAGCTGGACGCCGCAGTGCTACGGCTGCCATGTGAAGATCGACTTCCGCCAGAAGGACAAATGCCCGGAACTCAAGGAATCCAAGAGCGCGTTCGATTGGGTCGCGGCCGGGCGGCGGCACTCGGAACTCAAGCACCTGTTCGATCGCGGCGAACAGGGCTACGACACGAACATCCCCGGCCAGATCACCGAGCAACGCTCCTACGAACGCTGGGAAGAGCCGATGCTGGGGATCAACGGCGAAGGCCGCGTCTCGCCGCTCGCGCCGGGATGTCAGCCGTCGGTGACCATCATCGGCGAGGACGGCAAGCCGATCCTCGTGAACCACATCTTCCGCACGATGGCCGACGCCGAAGGAGCCGGCCCCGAAGGTCAACTGGCGATCGACATGAGCCCCACGCAACCGCACACGATGACCAAGAACGCTCGGAGCTGCGAATCGTGTCACGCCTCGCGCAAAGCGGTCGGCTTGGGCATCGACTCGACCCGCCCGTGGAACGAACGGCACTTCGTCGATCTGGAAACGGTCGATGGCCACATCCTGCCGCAGCGAACACAGCCGCAAATGGAAGCAATCCCGAACCTCGATCACGACTGGTCCCGCATCGTCGATGAAGACGGCAAGCAAGTCGCCACCGTCGATCACCACTTCACGCTGGGCCGAGCGTTCAACAAATCCGAGATCGACCGCATCAGCCGCGACGGAACGTGCCTCGCCTGCCACCAGGAAATCCCCAGCGGATCGCTGGCCGTCAGCCTGCTGCATCACGTCGCTCAATACACCGGCCAAATCCCGAAGACCGCTTCCGAGCACAACAGCCGGCTGCACAAGATCGTGCTGTCGAGTGCGTGGACCCAAATGCTGTTGGCGATCAGCGTGCCGCTGAGCGTGGCGGCTTTTTTTGTCTGGCGCAGGCACAGCCGTGCCGCAAAATTGTCTTCAACAGCCAAGACCGACTCGGCCTAAGGCGGCGTTCGTCGATCAACTCTGCGCGAGTTCGGAAGTCACTGAACTGCCGCTCGCCGTTCTCGCTGACTGATCACGGCGGTGGGGAGCAGAGCGTTGCCCTCTGAGCCGTTCGCCCATTCGCTGGGGTCCGGAAAGGTGCCGACCGGAGTGTTGGCCCATTCGGTGGGGCCTGCAGAGGTCACGACCTGCGGGTTGGCCAACCGGGTCGGGTGCGGGGTGGCGAGCGGTCGGGTTGGCGGCTGGCGGGAGTCCTCCGAAGTGGCAAAAACCGGAGTTGTGGCCTACCCGGAGTCAGCCGGATTGATGCCAACCGAGGTTTTTGCCTCTGCCGAGTCGAACGGATTAACGGCCACTTATCCGTTTGCCTCTGCCGAGTCGGCGGGATTGGCGGCAACGCCGGTTTTCATCAATCCCGCCGACTCCCGAGAGGCGGCGACCGAGGTTTTCATCAATCCCGCCGACTCCAGCATGTCGGCAACCTCGGTTGGCGCTTGTTCGG
>VGZH01000016.1 GCA_016872645.1 Planctomycetota bacterium
AGCAAATCGACCCCAGTGAGAGAGTGACGGATCAAAAAGCAGCCAGCGCGCCGAAGCACTCGACACGTCGCGACGCACGTCCGGTGTGCGGAGCGCGATTACGCTCAAACGCCGAGTAAAACGCGGGTTGTCTACGCATCACAAGAACAGAACATGCCGTCAGAGCACACTTCAAAAGTTGCTCCGGCGCAAAGTTTATGAAACACCACGATGTTTAATCGCGAATAGCTCGCAAAACATCTTGGGCCTCAGAGTCAGGTTCAGAACCGTCGAGAAAATCCATTTCGTTTCTTGCCGGAACCAGTTCATCGAAGAGTGTGTTGAGTGTCCTCAACACATCGCGCTGACGAGCCGAAAGCCGAAACACGACAATTTGCTCGCGTTCGAGAGGCTGACCGGCGGTGATCGGCGTTGCAGTCATCGGAACCCGTTTCCCTGGCCGCCGACAAGGCGACCGAATATCCCACAACTCTAGGTCACTCACCGGACACGCAACGGGCTTTCTGAATTTTTCCAGAAAAAACCAAAGCCGCCCAATCGTTACGACCGGCTCGTTGGTCAGTCTTTCCGGGTTGACTCAGTGTTCACTGGCGTCGTGTCGTTCATTGGGGCAGGTTGAACAGCCTGACCTACTTGCTCTGCAACGTGACGACGCCGTCCCAATTCGCGGGAGCTTTGCGGTTGTGCTGGGCGATCAAAGCCAGCAAAAAGTCCTGCGCGCGGTCGGTCGCCGGCATGTCGTGCAGACAGCGATAGGCCGCTTCCCAACGCCCCGCGATGAAGTCGTCGACCCCTTGTTCATACCGAGCAAGATGTGCGTCGGTCAGTTCGGGCAGGTCAGCGGCGGAGGGGATCAGTTCGGAAACGATAAGTGGGGTCTCCAATCCCACCGGCAGCACCTTGGCTAAGCGACGAACCCGTCCTTCGGTTGGATCGAGCCGTTCGCGAACCAGTGCGGCGAGAGTTTCGTCGAGCAGGATTGGCACACGCAGTTGGCTGGTCATGGTTTCGAGGCGGCTCGCGAGATTCACGACGGGGCCGAAGACGGTGACTTTCACTTGCTCAGCCGTACCGATCTTGCCGGCGACGGCACGGCCATGCGCGAGGCCGATTCCCATTTGGAAATTCGACAGCGGATGCCCAGCTTGTTGGAATGACTCCGCAAACAATTTGCGGATCCCCAACGCTGCTCGGCAGGCTTGCAGGGCAGACTCGTCGGACGAAAACGGCCAGCCCCAAAAACCAAGCGCGGCATCCCCCTGAAAATCTCCGGTCACGCCTCGATGTTGCAAGATGTGCGATGTCATCACGCCGAGCGCCTGGCTGACGCGATTCAACAATCCAATCAGGTCACCTGCCGATTCTTCGGCGTGGTGACTGAATCCGCGCAGGTCGCAGAACATCACGGTGACTTCGCATTCGCGCGGCGCGAGCGTTTCGGTATTCAGTTCGTTGCCCAGTGCGGACAAGATTGTCGGTGCGAAGAATTGCCGCAGTCCGGCCTGCTGGCGTTCCAGCCAATTGAGTCGCCGTACTGAACTGATGATTTCGGCGACCAGTTCGGCGAATTTCACGTGGGCTTGCAGGTGCATCGTCTCGGTCGCGGAAATGTTACCGTTGGTGAGCGGGCGTCCCTGTTTGCCGGCGACGTACAACCCCCAAGTCGCTTGCGGCCCGTCGAGGACCGGAGTGCAGAACGCCCAATCGAGCTCCGCGGCGGCGGTGTATTCCGGATTGGAATGCGCTGCCGTCGGCCAGAGATGCAGCACGCTGAATCGTCGCTGGAGAGCTTCCGTGACCAGACGCGAACTGGGACGAAATTCGCCGGCCGTTTCGCGGCGGCGCGTCCAATGCGCGAGCTCCACGTTGTCGCCGGCTCTGAGCCGTACGATCGCCACCGCTTCGGCTTGCGTCACTCCGGCCAGCAGCAGATTCGTGAGTCGGAAAAAGAGATCCTCATCGGTGCGTGCGCCGCTGATGACTTCCGGCAAGTGCATCAGGACTTCCATTTGCCGGTCGGCGTCACGAAAGCGGATTTGCCGAAGCGTCTGCGCATCGAACGTCATTTCCTGCATCGGTACTTCGGCCGACGGGGACAGCTCAATTCCTGGACGCATCAGATGAAACAGCGTCGCACCGAGCACGAATTGGTCGCCACCGCGCAGCTCACAGCGATCGACGATCTCACCGGAATGGATCAGCGAATTCGTCGCTTCAGCAAGCCGCTCGATTTGCACCCTTCCGTCGATCACAGTGACGCGGACATGTCGTCGCGAGATCGCCGCGTCCCAGGAAACGATCAAATCCGCTTCCGTACCGCGACCCAAAACAAAACTCTGACCACTGGTCAGTGCGTGCTTCAAACGCTGCCGTGGTTCCGGACCTTCGGCGAGAAGTTCAAACTCGGGCATCGGAAGGAGTCGCCTGGCGTTTATCCGTAAATGTCGTGAGCCTGTTTATGGTCGAGTCGCTTCGCGCGGATCAGACCGTCAGTCAGCTTCTCGCCCTTGGGGTCGAGATACACCCGGCCGGTCGATTCCCCCTTGCCCGGACTGACGTTGAGCACATGAATGTTGAAGATGAATGCCGTTTCGGAGGTCGCCTGAAACCAGTGAATGTTGTCCTTGTGATCGGAAATTGAAGACGCCTCGCCGGTGTGAAACGTACGGTCGATCGTTGGCTTGATGAGAATGTGCGAGTCTTCATCTTTGATACGGTCGTACAGCCGGCCTTGAAAATCTCCTTTGAGAATCAGGAAAGACGTCGCCATGTTGTTATGCCCGTGCGGTACGACGGAGCGTCCCTTTTTGAGCGCGAAGACTTGCCGGCCGAAGACGTATTCGGTCGGCAGTCCTTCGACCTTCGGGAACTTCGGTCGCAGACTGTTGGCTCCGTTGTCCACGATCTTCAGATCTTTGGTGATCGCGTCGAAGTCGATCAACCGCATCACGTCGGCCGGGTCGATTTTCTGAAACAACGCTTCGATCTGCTTTTGCCAATCGACCTGCTTGAGCTTCTGTCCCTGCACGTCCGCTGCCAGCGAATTGACTTGTTTGAGCCACTCAATCGCCGCCGGCTTCACTTCGTCGGCAAATGCATCTGCCCGGAAGATCGTTTCGAGTAATGAGTATCCTAACAGCGAACCGAGCGTGGATTGCGTGAACTCACGGCGCGAGAACTGTGACATGACGTGGCCTTTCTGGTGGTGGAAGGGGCACTGCTGCGGCGGATTGTAGCAGCCGAACGAGAGGCCGGGAGGGGGAAGCCCATCGTTGCGCGGGCGAAGCTCAATCCAACATTAATTGCAGAATGTGGACTCCAAGCCGCCGGCCGAACTTCAGACCAACTTCTTTCAGAAGTCCGACGCGAGTGAAACCGACGCTTTCGTTGATGTGCAGGCTCTCGCCGCTTCCTTCCGCGACGCGAGCGATCAGCGAATGGAAACCGAGCCGTCTGGCTGCGGCGATGATGGCAACTTTGAGTTGGCGGCCGATACCTTGGCCACGGAAGTCGCTCGCCACGTAAAAGGAGGTTTCGCCGGTGTCGTCGTAGGCTCGGCGATCTGACCAGCGAGTCACAGAGGCCCAGCCGATCACTTGACCATCGACTTCGGCGACTAGGATCGGATGCCGCTCGTCGTGTGAATCGAACCACCGCCGCCGTTCGTCAGGCGTTTTCGTCTCGGTGTCAAACGTCGCGGTCGTCATCAAAATCGCGGCGTTGTAGATGTCAGTGATCGCCGGCAAATCCGCGATCTCCGCGGCTCGAATCCGAACCTCCATGGACATGTGAGCCTCCGGTCTACTTCTTGGGCTTGGCAACGACGGCATCCATTCCCGCTCGCCAGGCGGACAGCTTGTTTCGCATGGCGGCGGCAGTGCCATCTGGCTTGAGTCGCGACGAATCAAAGTCCTGGTATAGCCGTTTGTACCACGCGGGATCGAAGTCCGGATTAGAGGAGTTGCCTTGTGCTCCAACGGACTTTCGCCAAGCGGCGAGGTGGTTCTGCATGACCGCGGCTCGCTGTTTGTCCGTCGCAAAGAGGTCATGTTCTTCGGCGGGATCGTCTGCCAGATTGAACAACTCGAGGCGGTGGTCCTCGTAGTGTTCGATCAACTTCCAGACACCATCTCGAATCGCCCCGGCGGGGCGGCCGCCTTGATTGTTGTAGTGCGGGAAGTGCCACAGCAGCGGACGAGCCGCCATCGCCCCCCCCTTCAGCAGCGGTACGAGACTCGCGCCATCCGACTTGGTCGCCTCAAATGACACACCACACAGATCAAGGATCGTTGGCAGCCAGTCGGTGTTGATGACCGGTGTGTCGGTGATTTTGCCCGCTGGCACGACGCCTGGCAGTCGCACGATCAGCGGGATGCGCAGCCCTCCTTCGTAGAGGTAGCCCTTGCCCGCGCGGAACGGCGTGTTGTGAGTCGGTGCATCCTCCTTCAGTTCGGGAAGGTGGACTCCGCCGTTGTCCGAAGTGAAAACGACCAGCGTGTTGTCGCGCAGCTTGAGTTCGTCCAAAGCGTCGAGCAACCGACCGACGCAGTCGTCGAGCGTGTTGACCACAGCGGCATACATTGGATTGAAGCTGTCTTGAAACTTCGCGATCAGTTCCGGCTTTGCGGCCAGCGGGATATGCGGATTGTTGTGCGGCAGGTAGAGAAGGAACGGCTTGTCCTTGTTCGCTCGGACGAAGTTGATCGCGTGAGTGGTCAAGTCGTACTCCCCTTTGCCACCTTCGTCGGCAGTCGGAGGAGTGTTGGGCCTGCCGGCGTGGACGAAATCGAAACCTTGTTCCTTCGGTCCGAAGCCCGTGCCACCCAGATGCCACTTACCGATGCAGGCGGTTGCGTAGCCGGCCGACTTAAGGTGCTCGGCCAGCGTCGTGTGCTCCAGCGCGAGCTGCATGTTGATTTTCGGATGCAGCAACTTCTGCGACGGAGCATCGCCGCGTCCCGGAAGAAACGTCGTGAGGTGCAACCGCGCGGGAGTCAGTCCGGACATGATTGCCGCTCGTGACGGCGAGCAAATCGGCTGAGCACAATACGCCGAGGTGAAGCGCATTCCCTCCGCCGCCAGCCGGTCCAATCGAGGCGTTGCCTGATCCTTTCGGCCGTAACAACTCAGATCATTGATGCCGAGATCATCCACCAGGATGAAAACGATGTTCGGCGGTCGTTGATCGGCAGCGAATCCCAGTGAGGATAAGCAACACAAAGCAACCGCCAGTAGTTCTCGAAGCCCTTGCATCGATTCGTCCTCTGATTGTCACTCTCTGCGTCTTGTCGCCCGGACGCGAGGTTCGTCCCCGAGACGGTTTCCCAAAGTCCCCCTCAAGTTGCGAGCCCTCTGCAAACCCAGTAGCTTGTTCGGCGTATCAGGGCAATATTCCGCACCTTTTGGCTCGGAGAACGATATGCGACAGTTGGCGATTCTGGTAGCGGTGATCGGTTTGCTGGGGGTGGCGGCGACATGGAAGGTCACGGGGGCTCCGACGGGTGGGATTCCGGCGACCGCCAAAGATGGCTTGTCGATTCGCGTCGAAGCCAAGAACCCGTTCACACATCTCGAAATCAATCGCCGGCCAAACAGTTTTCAGTTCGCGATCGTTTCGGATCGCACCGGTGGACGCCGGCCTGGTGTGTTCTCGCGAGCGGTCGAGAAGATCAACCTCTTGCAGCCAGAGTTCGTGATCTCCGTCGGCGACTTGATCGAAGGCTACTCCGAAGACCCCGGTGCGTGGGCGCTCGAATGGAGCGAGTTTGAAACCAAGCTCAGTCACTTTCAGATGCCGTTTTTCTTCTGCCCTGGAAACCACGACATCAGCAATCTGCCGATGGGCAAAGAATGGCAACGCAAGTTCGGCCGAGCCTACTACGAATTCCGCTACCAAGACTGCCTGTTCGTGGTGCTCAACACTGAGGACGAACCGAAGAAGGATCGCGAGTACTTCTTCACGCCCGAACAGCGTGCGTGGCTGAAGCAGGTCTTGGAGAATAACAAAGACGTCCGTTGGACGTTCGTGTTCATGCACAAGCCGGTCTGGTCGATCACGAAACACAAAGACCCGGCGGACAACTCGACAACGCTGGGTTGGGATGAAATTGAAGCCTCGCTGCAAGGCCGCAAGCACACGGTTTTCTCGGGACACAATCACGTTTACGCCAAGAGCGTTCGCAATGGTATGGACTACTACATCCTGGCGACGACCGGAGGAGCCTCGACGCTGACTGGCCTGAAGGATGGCAAGTTCGACCATTTCTGTTGGGTCACGATGAAGGATTCCGAGCCGATCGTTGCCAACATTCTGCTCGACGGCGTTGAAGACAAAAACATCCGCACCGTCGCGCCGAACGGGCGGTAGCACCTTACAGTGCGGTGTCTCAGCACCGCTTTTGTCGCTTGGCTTTGGATCGCCTGAGAGAACAAAAATCGTTCGCCGATTGATCCGAAGCGGTGCTGATGCATCGCATTCGTAATGTTACGCCTTCGCTCGCCGATAAAACGGCAACTCGACGATCGTGGCTCGCTCACACTGACCGCGCACATTCAATTCAACATCGGCTCCAAGGGCGGTCGCCGTGCGTTCGACGTAGGCCATCGCGATCGACTTTTCGAGCGTCGGCGAAAACGTGCCCGACGTCACCTCGCCGATATCCACCTGTCCCGCCAGCACCTGTGTCCCTTCGCGAGCGATCCGTCGACCGGCCAAGACCAAGCCGACTCGCTTCTTCGCCGGTGGCTGAGGCTTCTCCAGCAACGCGGCCTTGCCGATGAAATCTTTTGTCTGCGGCTTCACCGCGAACGACAATCCCGCTGAGATGGGGTCGATCGACTCGGATAATTCGTGACCGTACAGCGGCATCGCGGCTTCCAGTCGCAGCGTGTCACGACAACCGAGTCCACACGGCAGCAAACCGGCCGAGGCTCCCCGTTCGATCAACGCCTCCCACAACTTCGCTCCGTGTTCGCGAGGTGCGATGACCTCAAAGCCATCTTCGCCGGTGTAGCCAGTGCGACTGACGATGCCGCGCACGCCGAGCACGTCGGCTCCACAACTGAAGTAGTATTTCATCCCTGCAAGATCGACGTCGATCAGCGACGAAAGCAGTTCGATCGACTTCGGGCCTTGCAACGCGAGCATTGACCATTCCGCGGACATGTCCTCGACCGTAACGTTGAACCCAACACGATGTCGCTCGATCCAATCGATGATTTTCAGTCGGTTGGAGGCGTTCACGACCAGCAGATGCCAGCCGTCGAGTTTCGTCACAAGCACGTCATCCAGTACGCCGCCCGCTTCGTTGCAAATCAACGAATACCGCACCTGACAATCCTTGAGCGAGGCGACATCGTTCGTCAGCAAATGGTCGAGAAACTGTTCCGAATCTGGGCCGGAGAACCTCAGCCGTCCCATGTGCGCGATATCGAACAGTCCCGCTGCGCGGCGCACGGAGTGATGCTCCTGGGTGATCGAGAGGTACTGCACCGGCATGTGCCAGCCACCGAACTCGACCATCCGGCCTCCGTTCGCCGCGTGCCAATCATGCAGAGGCGTTTGCAACAAGTCGGACATGAGTGCCTTTCGTAGGTCAGCCTTTCCCGGCTGACTCAATTGAGGATCGAGGTCATTCGCAGCGTTCGGATCAGCCGGGAAAGGCGGACCTACTTTGCTGCCGCAATCACTTTCGCCAGCGCATCCGCGTCGTACACGCATCCGCCCCAAGTCCCGCCTCCAAGTTGTTGCAGCAACGCCCAGAGTTTCGTGTCATCAGGAAGCTGCGGGTCAGGCAGCAACGGCTGAGCGGGTTCGCGCTCGGCAAGGATTCTGGCACCCGCTTCCCACGAGAATCGGCGGCTCGCGTCACCCACGAGATTCAAGCTGCCTTCCAGCGTGTTGCGGTCGATGATGATCTCGATCATATCGCCGTCCCGGAGCTTGCCGATCGGGCCGCCAGCTAATGCTTCGGGGCCGACGTGGCCGATGCAGGCTCCGGTTGAAACACCGGAGAAGCGCGCGTCAGTGATCAGCGCCACGTCTTTTCCAAACGACAGGTATTTCAACGCCGAGGTGAGCTGAAACGTCTCTTCCATACCGGCTCCAAGCGGCCCGCGGCACATCAGCACGATCACGTCTCCCGCTTCGATGGACTTCGCACCGCGCCCTTTCACCGCCGCGATCGCGTCCCGCTCGGAGGTAAACACCTTCGCCGGGCCGAGCTTGCGATACACACCGTCGGCATTCACCACGCTGGGATCAATCGCCGTACTTTTAATGACCGAGCCTTCAGGAGCGATGTTACCGACAGGGAACGTCACGGTACTTGTCAAGCCGCGAGTGCGAGCACGTTTCGGCGACATGACCACGTCATCGGGATCGACACCGTCGGCCGAACGCAGCAACGCTTTGAGTTCGCGGCGACGATCCGATTGCTCCCACCAGTCGAGCACTTCGCTCAGTGGCCGCCCCGTCGCAGTTAAAGCGTTCAATTGCAGCAATCCCAAGGTTCGCAGATGCAGCATCACTTCGGGGACGCCTCCGGCCAGGAAGAACTGCACGGTCGGATGTCCCTTGGGGCCGTTTGGCAGGACATCGACCAGGCGGGGCACTTGGCGATTAATCCGATTCCAATCATCGACGGCCGGTCGCTTCAGCCCGGCTGCGTACGCGATCGCCGGAATGTGCAGCAACAGATTCGTCGAGCCACCGCACGCCGCATGAACCACCATCGCATTGTGCAGCGAATCATCGGTGAGCAATTTGCGCATCGTCAGCCCCGCAGCTTCCATCGCGATAATGGCACGAGCCGATCGCCGAGCTGCATCCAACCAGATCGCCTGTCCCGACGGCATCAATGCGGTGTGAGGCAACGCCAGGCCCAGCGCTTCGGCCACAACCTGCGACGTCGCCGCCGTTCCTAAGAACTGGCAGCCTCCACCCGCGCTGCCACAGGCTCGGCAACCCATGTCCTGAGCGTATTCGAGCGTCACTTCGCCGTGAGCGAAGCGTGCTCCCAGCGATTGCACCTTGCCAGCGTCTTCCGCATCGCGAGTCGGCAATGTGACTCCACCGGGCACGATCACACAGGGCAAATCGTGCTGAGCCGCCAAGGCCATCATCGTCGCGGGCAGTCCCTTGTCGCAGGTCGCAATGCCGATGACGCCGCGCCGTGTGGGCAACGAACGAATCAACCGCTTCAGTACGATCGCCGCATCGTTGCGATATGCCAGGCTATCCATCATCGCGACAGTTCCCTGCGACCGCCCGTCGCAGGGATCGCTGACATACGCCGCGAACGGCAGTTTTTCGAGCCGATTCAATTCCTCGGCCGCCGCCCGCATCAGCAAGCCGACTTCCCAGTGCCCGGTGTGATACCCTAACGCAATCGGCCGCCCGCTCTCGTCCCGGATGCCGCCTTGAGTGCTGACGATCAAAAACTGAGGACGCCCCAACTGGGATGCTTCCCACCCCATACCCGCATTCTGCGTCATGCCAAACAAGTCACCCGACGGAGCATCCAGTAACATGCTTTCCGTGAACGGCATCCGCCCCACCGGCCCCGGACCATTTGTCACGATTTTGAAAAGCTGTGGGTCATCCGAGTCGAGGAGAGAACCGACGAGAGTTTGCATTCTGGATTCATTCACTTGAAAAATTCGGGGGGAGGACGGCGAGGACGATGAGCAAGGCGGACTCCATCCGTGCCGAAAGCAGGTTTAGATTCTGAATCAACTGGTCGGGCTGGAATTCCAACCGACGAAACACATACATGTATCGGGAATCAGGTTCCACATCGGTCGAGTGTCCATCAAGTCGAGTGGCTCTATAATCTGAGCCGAACGAGAAAGCACGCGAGCCGTGTGGTTCACAAGGAACTATTATGCCGAGTACGTTGCCGATTTTGGGACAAGCCTCCGCCGTTGACGAAGACCCGCTCGATCTGATCGACGAGATCGAGCGGCTCAAGAAGGATAAGGACGCGACGATCCTCGCTCACTTTTATGTGGATGGAGACATTCAGGACGTCGCCGACTTTACTGGCGACAGCCTGAAGCTGGCACGCGATGCGACGAAGGTGACGACCTCGACGATCGTCTTCAGCGGCGTTCACTTCATGGCTGAGACCGCCAAGATGCTCAGCCCGACAAAGCGTGTGTTGCTGCCGGACCTGTTGGCAGGGTGCTCGTTGGCCGATAGCTGTCAGCCGGAGGAATTGGCGAAATTCCAACAGAAGTTGCGAGCCGAAGGGCACGACTTTGAGACGGTGGCGTACATCAACACGTCAGCGGCGGTGAAGAGCCTCGTCGATTGGATCGTCACCAGCGGCAACGCTCGCGAGATCATTGACCGCGTGCCGGCCGGCAAAGAAATCCTGTTCGTCCCGGATCAGCATCTTGGCCGGTATTTGTCGGAGGTCTCCGGTCGTAAAATGATCCTGTGGCCGGGAGCTTGTATGGTTCACGAGATGTTCAGCATTCAGGACATGCTGCGAGCCAAACGGAACAATCCCGGTAGCCGCATCATCGCTCATCCGGAGTGTCCGGTGAACATTCTGGAACACGCCGACTTCATCGGCGGCACTGAAGCGATGCGCAAGCACGTCGCGTCAGTCGCCGAGTCGCAGACGTTTCTCGTCGCGACGGAAGCGAATATGATCCACCCGTTGCAAAAGATTGCTCCGCAGCACAATTACGTCCCGATTCCCGGCTTGATGGTATCCAGCGGCGAGACGTGCGCCTGTAACCGCTGTCCGCACATGTCTCGGAACACACTGCAAAAGGTCCGCGACTGTCTCCGCGACGGTCGGCCGGAGATCGAATGGAACCCGTGCTTCGACAAGGCGCGAGCCGTTGTCGAGAAGAGTCTGTTGAAGTGACATCCTAGATTGGACGCCCACGTCCGATCGCTTTTCGAAAACAGTTCGGGCGCGGGCGTCCGAACCACGGTCTGGAGTCGAGTATGTCGTTGGCAATTCGTATCGTTGTGTTGGTTATGACCTCGTGGTCGGTCTGTTTAGCCGCCGACCAGCCCATTGCTCATTGGCCGTTGCGAAGAGACGCGAAGGATGTTGGACCAAACGGCCTGCACGCAAAGCCGCACGGCGGTGAGTTGAAGTTTTCGGCAGCCGACGGCGTGACACTCGATGGTCGCGACGATTGGCTGGAGGTGCCGGTTCACAACACGCTGAATCTCGGGACGAAAGACTTCACCGCCTCGTTGTGGCTGCACACCGATGAACGACTCGACGACCTCCCCGGCGACTTGCTCAGCCAATTCGATGCGGACAAACGGCGAGGCTGGAATCTCAGCCTGAAATCGCATGCGGTCACGGCGAGCCAGGCCAACCTGCGGACCTTGCATTTCGGTGTCGATCAGGACCGACTGGAATCGAAGTGGACCGATCACGGACAGGTCGGCAATGGGATGTTCGTGAAAGCACTCGCAGTCTTCGACGGGCAACTGTTTGCCGGCACCTGCGAATCGGGAAAAGATCAGGCCGGGCATGTCTACCGATTCGCCGGCGGACAGAAATGGATCGACTGCGGCAGCCCCGCTTTGTGCAACGCGGTTTCGACGCTCGCAGAATTCGAAGGCAAGTTGTACGCCGGCGTTTCGAAGTATCGGCTCGGAGGCTCTGCGTTGAAGGAGTCTGAGAATCCGAATCTCGGCGGCAAAGTCTTTCGGTACGATGGCGATGGAAAATGGGCCGACTGCGGACAGCTTCCAGAGACCGAGTCGATCGGCGGCTTCGCAATCTTTCGAGGCAAGTTGCACGCCGGATCGCTCTACAAACCAGCTGGTTTCTTTCGGTACGAGGGAGACCAGAAATGGACGTCGCTGCCAGTGCCGAACGGCAAACGAGTCGAAGCGATGTCCGTCCATAACGGTCAGCTGTTCGCCTCGTGCTACGACGAGGCTCATATCTTTCGTTACGACGGCGAGGCTTGGACCGACTGCGGCCAAGTCGGAGAGGCAATCAACACGCAGACGTACTCGTTTGCGATTCAGCAGGGGAAGATGTACGTCGGGACATGGAGCACCGGCAAAGTGTTTCGCTACGACGGGGACAATCAGTGGGCCGACTGCGGCCGGCTCGGCGAAGAACTGGAGGTGATGGGGATGCTCGTCCACAACGGCGGCTTGTTCGCCGGCTCGCTACCGCTGGCTGAGGTGTTTCGCTTCGACGGCAAGGATCGTTGGTCGAGCGTTGGTCGCGTGGACCTTACGCCCGACGTGAAATATCGCCGAGCGTGGACAATGGCCGAGTACCAAGGCCGGCTGTTTGTCGGCACGCTGCCGAGCGGTCGGGTTTTGTCGATCGCGGCTGGTGCGAACGTCACGTATGACCGTTCGCTTCCGGCAGGCTGGCATCACGTCGCGGCTCAGCGATCTGGACGAGAGCTCAAGTTGTTTGTGGACGGAAAGCGAGTCGCGACCTCGGCACCGTTCGAGCCGGCTCAATTTAATCTGTCGACGGAAGCGCCGTTGCGAATTGGCTTCGGGCCGACAGACACGTTTCATGGACGATTGCGTGAAGTGCGGATTTGGGACCGTGCCTTGCCTGCTGAAGAAATCGCTCGCGAGCAAGGTCGCTGACGGAATCGTTATCGTTTCATCCCTTCTCCCCTTGCGAGCAGGTAGGTGTCCGTCGGCCGCATGAGGGATTCAACCACGCCTGGCCCCTGCATCCCAATCCTCTCCCAAAAGGAGAGGGAGAAAGACTCGGCACTAAACCTCGCCAACGATGCAGAGCGGCTGGCTTGCGAGACGCTCAAGTGCTGTGCAAACTGAGTTGGCCTTTTTGAAACGTACATCTTCGAACAAAGGAACCGAGCATGAATATCGCGCGACTTCAAGTTTTGGCGGGGGTGCTCTTGGTCATCGGTACGAGACTCGCGAACGCGGCTGACGGTCCACTCGTCGCGACGGACGTAAAGCAAGTTGATCGCGATTATTGGTTCCAAGGGGAGTATCTCGGTTCAGCTCAGAATGCGTGCGGAAGATGCGAGGCATGCGGTCTGCAAGTGGTGGCGCTCGGCAAAAGCGAATTCCAGGCGGTGCTGTATCGTGGCGGTCTGCCGGGCGGCGGCTGGTGGACCGGGATGACGAAGCACAGTTTCAAGGGGCAGCGCGATGGCGAGACGCTGCGATTGATCGGTGATGATGCCGCTCAACGGATTGAGATTTCCAAGAGCACAGCGACGGTGCAGGCGGTGCATCAGCCCCCGAGTCCGGCCAGTGAGCAAGTCGTTTCGGTCGGTGAACTGATTCGAGTCGAGCGTCGCAGTCAGACACTTGGAGCCGTGCCGCCATGCGGTGCGATCGTGCTTTTCGATGGCGGCCACACCGATCACTGGACGAATGGTCGCAAGACCGAGGACGGTTTGCTGATGATCGGCACCGAAACGAAAACGCCTTTCCAGGACTTCCACATGCATATCGAGTTTCAGTTACCGTACATGCCAAACGCCCGCGGGCAGGGGCGAGCCAACAGCGGCGTCTACATTCAAAGCCGCTACGAGGTGCAGGTGCTCGATTCGTTCGGCCTCAAAGGAGAGAACAACGAGGCGGCCGGCCTCTATAAGTTCAAAGCGCCCGATGCGAACTTGTGTTTTCCGCCGCTGGTCTGGCAGACATACGACATTGAGTTTTTCGCCGCCCGCTTCGATGGTTCGAAGTCAAAGACCAGTCCTGCCACGGTATCCGTTTGGCACAACGGAGTGCTGGTACAAAACCGCGTCGAGTTGGCCAACAAGACCGGGGGCGGAGCGGTCGAAGGGCCGATGTCGCTCCCTACCAAGCTGCAGGATCACGGCAATCCGGTCCGCTTCCGGAACATTTGGCTGATCGACCGCAGCGGCTCGGCACCAGCCAAATCGCTCGCCTTGCAAACGAAGTGATCCGAACGAACGGCAAGGTTTGACTCGGTCTGGAGCCAATTTTCCCGATTTGTTAGAAGCCTGCCCTTTCTTCGCGCGGAGCGTGAAAGACTTCAGCAAGGAGGCGACTTCATGGCAAACAAGAATCTTTTGCGGATTGCAGTCTTGGCGGGTGGGACATCCCGCGAGCGAAACATCAGCTTGGAAAGCGGCGATGCCGTCGCCAAGAGCCTGTCGGACCGAGGCCACCTCGTTACGCGGATCGACCCGGCTCACATGGAATTATCGGAGTTGGATTGGTCGACCTTCGATGTCGCATTTCTTGCGCTGCATGGCACGTTCGGCGAAGACGGGCACGTGCAGCAGATTCTCGAAGAGTCTGGCATTCCATTCACGGGGAGCGATTCGGTCGCGTCCCGTTTGGCATTTAGCAAGTCGGCTGCCAAAGAACGCTTCGTCCAAAACGGAGTTCCGACGCCGGCCTACGTGCTCATTCATGAATCGGACACCGCGGCACGTATCCAACAGCAAGCGAACGCGCTGGGTTTTCCGCTGGCGGTGAAACCTGATGGCCAGGGTTCCAGCCTCGGGATCACGATCGTCCGCTCGCCAGAAGATTTGCCGCAGGCCTTGGCCCGTTCTTTTCACTTTGATCCGTTCGGGCTTTTGGAAGTCGCAATCGACGGAACTGAGTGGACTTTGGGAGTGCTCGACGGCGAGCCGTTACCGCTGATCCAAATTGAAACCGGGCGAGGCTTTTTCGACTATACGGCCAAGTATGAAGACGATGGCACGCAGTACCTGTTCGAATTCCCGTTTCCGACCAGCGTCATCAAATCCATCGAGAATGCCGGCCGCCGCGCGTACGAAGCGCTCGGTTGTCGCGGCCTCGCGCGTGTCGATTTGCGAGTCGATCGCTTCCACGAACCGTGGGTACTGGAGGTCAACACGATCCCCGGCATGACCAGCCACAGCTTGGTCCCCAAGGCAGCGGCCAGAATTGGACTCAGTTTGGGAGCGATCTGCGAACGGTCCATTCACAACTGCTTGAATCGCGACCCTGTCAAATCTGTTCACCAGATATTGCAACCGGTCAGATAGCCGAACCATGCCTGCTCACATGCCAGATGACTTTGACCCGTTGCCGCGACGACCCTCGACGCCGGTGGAGAAACTGCTGGATTGGTTGTTGCAGCCGACGGTCTTGCTCTTGCTCTCTTTTTCGGTCGCAGCCTGGGTGTTCGTGCCAAAGCTGCAAGTGCGACTGCCGGAACTAGGCAACGATCGCCAGTACTGGTTGGCGACTTCAAAAATCGAAATCCCGCCGCCGCCGGATTGGGTGCCACACGATTTGGCCGCGCAGGTGGCTCAACGAGCCGGATTGCCAGAGGAATTGTCATTGCTCGACCCCGATGTCGCGCGTCGCGTCGCGTTGGCCTTCGAGCAACATCCGTGGGTGAAAGGAAAGGTGCGCGTCAGCACCTCAGTACCCGCACGAATGCGAGTCGATCTCGAATACCGTGAACCGGTTGCCATGGTGCGAGTCGGTCAAGCAGGCAAGGTCGGCCTGTTCCCGATTGACGCAGACGGAACGCTGCTTCCCTCGGCGGATTTTCCCACAGCGGAAATCGCCAAGTATCCGGTGATCGAAAATGTCTCGACGCCACCGGCCGAATCGGCGGGGACCGTTTGGAAGGATTCCTGCGTGCTCGGCGCGGCCCGGCTCGCCGTGGAACTCAAGCCGTTTTGGGAACAGTTCGGATTTCAGTCGATTCTCACGCCGGCGAACTCGGATCGGAAACTGGCCTGGGACGATCTCAACTTGCAGCTCAGTACTCGTGGTGGCTCGCGCGTCATTTGGGGCCGGCCACCAGGAGCCAAACATCCCGGCGAACTTCCCGCCGACAAGAAGATCGAACGGATAAAATTCTACATTCGCCATCACGGCCCGTTCGATTCGTCAACGCATGGTCCGTTTGAATACGACATCACGCGTTGGACCGATATTTCACGCAAACCAATCGCCGACCGCGGGAGTTCGCAACGGCGCTAGCCGCCGACTCGTCACCGCTTTTGTTTCTTGTTAGTTGAGGGCTTCTTTTTTTTGGCGGGCTTGTCGCTGGGCTTAAAGAATTTGATTCCGATCGTATCGTGAATTTCGCCCGGTTCATCGTCTGAGGTCAGCTGGGCAATCTTTGTCGACTTGGGTTCGTCGGATCGTCCGCCGGAACGCAGAACCATCTCTGCGAAACCGAGCGTGTCGGAATCGACGCCGCTCTCACGCATGTGCTTGAGCGTTGCGTCGATGTCATATTTCACTCTGCGGAGTTCGACGTTGCCGTTCTCAATAATGGCGTAGGCGGCACGCGGGTCGCCGTCGCGCGGCTGGCCGATACTGCCGGGATTGATCACCATCGGACCATCGAGTTGTAGCGCGAACGGGATGTGCGTATGGCCGACCAGCACGAAGTCGGCCTCGATGCCCTTCAGACGTGATTCCCATGCGGCTTTGTCTTCTCGCAGATATTCGTGGAACGGGTCCCTCGGAGTGGCATGCACGAGGTAGAAACGCTTGTCGTCGAGCGTCGCTTTTCTCGTCACCGGCATTCGCGTCAGATATTGCATGTGCAACCCGCTGAGCAATTTCCAATGCAACGGCCGTGTTGCCGCCGCCAAACGATGCAATCCGGAGGACTTTTTCACCGTAATCCGCTGAGCAACAGCATGATCGTGATTGCCCCGTGCCGAAATCGCCGCGTGTTTCTTGATCCAATTGATGCAGGGGACCGGATCGGTTCCGTAATCCACAAGGTCGCCAACAAACAAACACACATCAAATGGCTCTTGCACTGCGGTGAGTGCGGGCCAATTCGAGTGGATGTCCGCCAGCACCAAAATACGCATCGATGTGACTCCCGAAGGAGAAGGTTGCCTCTCTGCTTGATCAAACTGGCCCGGATCAATGGTTTGCGCCACTTTGTGGCATTTCCGCCAAATTGCCGATGATCCCAACTGACACCTTGACCGTTCGCATTCTAACTGGCTCTAATTTTGTGGCCTACCGATCGAGTCTCTCGAACCTAGGAGTGAAACGGTGGCGGAACGATCAGTTTCCCAACAAACACTACGTGAGCAATTTACGAACGCCGAACAGCTCACTAAAGAGCTGATCGATCATCTCGAACATCATTTGTTGCCGAAAATCCATGACCTCAAAAAACTCGTCCAGATGGAACTGAAGGGCGAGACGGTTGTCGAAGACATCACGATGCGAAATCACGCCTCGCGCGTCCTCGAAAGTGCTCGCTTTGCGGGCGAAGTCGGTGACAAAATGACGACCTATTTCACCTCAATCAATGAGGCCGTCACGCGGATTATTAGTCCGCAGTAGCCCAGGGCCGTTCGGCCATACTCGGTTAACCGTGCTTCCTAACTTCGATTCGAACAGCATTTTTCGCCAAACGTGATCGTTCCACCGGAACGATTTGTAGCCTTTGTCCGTCATGACGCTTCTTGATTGACTGCGATATCCCACGAGAAATCATGGATCAAGCACGTTCCGACTCCGCGATCGCGTCGCAGCCGCCCACAACGGCTTATCGTCCCGCACGCGTTGGACAGGGCACGGAAACTGTGATTAACCCTGAGCGTCGTGGAGCTGCATTGCCGTTACCCGAAGGGCCCGGATTACCCCATTCGTCGGTGTGGTCGCGATTGTTTCCGTCGAAGGTTGATTATCAAGACCCGGCGCTGATTCCTGCGCCAGCCGGTTTGCAGTTGGGGCACTTTCAAATCGAAGCTCGCATCGGCGCGGGAGGCATGGGAGCGGTATTCCAGGCGATGGACACACGATTGCAGCGGGGTGTTGCGCTGAAAATTCTCTCTCCCAGCCTGTCTCGCGACGAGACGGCGGTTCAAAGATTCCAGAATGAGGCTCGCGCAGCGGCGCGACTCGATCACGAGAATATCGCTCGCGTGTATTTCATCGGCGAAGAGCAGGGTCTGCATTTCATCGCCTTTGAGTTCATCACCGGCACCAATCTTCGTGAATTGATTCGCGAACGAGTGCGCATCGATCCCAGCGAGGCGGTCAACTTCGTGCTGCAAATTGCCGCCGCGTTGCGACACACGTCCGCGAATGGTGTCGTGCATCGTGACATCAAGCCATCGAACATCATCATCACTCCTTCTGGCCGAGCGAAGTTGGTTGATCTCGGGCTGGCTCGTAAGGAGAGTGCCGAATCAGCGCCGGACCTGACGATGGCCGGCACGACGCTCGGAACGTTCGATTACATCTCTCCAGAGCAAGCGAAAGATCCCCGGAACGTCGATGTCCGGAGCGACATTTATTCGCTGGGTTGTACTCTGTATCACATGCTCACCGGCGAGCCGCCGTACCCCGACGGGACCGTGATGAAGAAGTTGCTCGACCATCAAAGTGGCGAGCCGCCGGATCCGTCAAGAAAAAATCGCCGAGTCTCGGATGATCTGTCTCTGGTCTGTCGCAAGATGATGGCCAGTGATCCCAGGCGGCGCTACCAAACGCCGGACCAACTGATTCACGATTTGATGCTGATCGCCGGCTCGTTGGGCCTGCGCGGTGTTAGCCAGGAAGGCTTAATCTGGCTGAAGTCGAATCGCTCCATAACCGACTTCTGGCGGCAGAACATCGGTGTCATGGCGATGGTTGCACTGCTGATCGTGATCGTAGTCGGTGTCGAACGATTTTCTCATTTCAGCACCAAGGGGAGCAACGGCACACAAGCCGCGTTTCCCTCCATGGCAGATGCGTCTCGCTCTCAGACCGTCGGTCAGCCAACCGTGGAAATCGACCGGGGTGCTGTACCCCCTCCGACAGACCTCGCCGCGAATGGTTCGAGAACCGGATCGACGAAGCCGAGCAAGAGGTTGAGAGACGAAGATTCGGATTTGGTTTCGAACGATCAAACCACATCCGCCGACCTCAAGGGTGATTCGTCGCGATTTCCAATACAGTTGCCGGGTTTTAACAATTCACCCGACGGCTCCACATTCCCTTCAGTCGTACGTCCGCCGGATTCGGTTTTGTTTGGAAGCAGCGAGAAGGTAACGCCCAGTCTGAGTTCCAGCGAAAAGCCAACCAGGCCTGAAACAACAGCAGTCGTTCGCACGACCACTGGCGGGTCTGAGGCCGAGGGCACGCGCGACATCAATTCAAACACGGAAAAGTCCGCGTCGACGGAGGAAACGAATGGAGTTTTCGTCCTGGCTGCAGATGGTTCGTCCGCAAAACGATTTCCGACGTTGGAGGCGGCTTGTGCGGCCGTCAACGACGGCAGTGTCATCGAATTGCGGTACAACGGTCGCCGGTCTGAGAAGCCGCTGCGGATCAGCAAGAAGAACGTCACGATTCGATCCGCACGCGGATTTCGCCCGACCGTTGAGTTCGCCCTCGGCAGCGTCTCGCCGGATGCGCATTTGCGGTTGATTGGCGTCAGCAGCGGTCCCGTTCAAATCAACAATGTGGGCTTTGAGATTTCGGTTCCGTCGTTTTTCGCGGCAGATCGAATCAGCCTGTTCGCAATTGATCGTGCGGACAAGTTGCGACTGCAAGATGTCGCCATCACGCTGACCAACCCTGGACAGCGTCCAACCGCGTTGTTTGATATCTCGACGGAAGCGGGGCAGATGCTGTCCGATATGAAGATGAGCACGACTGGGGTCGCTCGCGATCCGCTGGAGATTGAGCTGACCGAGTGCTTCGTGCGCGGGCACTGCGATTTGATTCGTGTCCGCAACACGAAACCCGGCCATCTGACGCTGCGAGACACTGCGATCGCAGTCGATGGGTCGCTACTCCGAGTGGAAGGGCATTCCGAAAAGCCCGCCGAACAAACTCGATTGGATCTGCGGCTCGAACATGTGACCGCCATTGTCGGTCACAGTCTCATCCGGCTCGATAGCGGCGACTTGCCGCGCGAGTTGCCTCCGGTTGCGGTCGAAGCTCGCAACAATATTTTGATGACGAGCAGCAGCGGCCCGCTGGTCTCCATGAGCGGCAATACCAGCGAGGCTGATTTCCGTAAACTTTTCGTTTGGTCGGGCGGCAAGAATTTCTATGACGGTTTCGACGATTGGAGGACGGTCGGCGATGTCGGAGCATCCAATGAGAAACTCTTCTGGCTCGCCGAACGCGAAGACGTGGCGACAATGTCACTTGAGGCGCTGACGCTCGATCGGGAATCTCCGTCCCCCAACCCGGGAATCAACGCCGCGACCGACGGCAACAACGCCGGTGCCGACATTTCCAAACTGCCGCAACCGGCGGATGAAGAATAGGACGGCGAGCAGTTCACAATCCGCCCGCTCACGTCTTGGAAATCGCTTCATCCAGATTGAGCAGCAGGCTCATGGCGGTCGCCCATGCGGCGAGTTCTTCCGGAACGAACTGCAGTCCTAATGACGCGCGGCCGACACTCAAGAGCTTTGTGGCGGCGGCCTGATCCATTCGAAAGCGGTCGGTCGCCACATGCAGCGTTTCCGAGAACACGCGGCGCTCTGTGGCGGTTGGCAGACGGCTCAAAGACAACTGAAACGCCAAGCTGATCCGTTCGTCGTCTGTCTTCGCCTCGCTCAGCACTCTCTCTGCCAAGTTTCGAGCGGCCTCGACGAACGTCGGATCGTTGAGCAACACCAGCGCCTGCAAGGGAGTATTGGTGCGTGCTCGGCGGATAAGGCAGAACTCCCGATCGGGCGCGTCGAAGGTCATCATGCCAGGAGGTGGGCAGGTCCTCTTCCAAAACGTATACATGCCGCGGCGATATACGCCGTCTCCGGAATCAGCAACGTACTTGTCGCGGCGTTCGACCGACACATCTTCCCACAACCCGTCCGGTTGATACGGCTTGACGCTCGGTCCGCCGAGCCGTTCTCGCAGGAGGCTACTGATCGCCAACGCGTTGTCGCGGACAGTCTCAGCCGGCAGACGATAGCGCGGTCCGCGACCGAGCAGGCGATTGCGAGGATCACGTTGCAGTAGTTCAGGGGTGACGTGAGACAACTGCCGATACGTTGCGCTGGTGACGATCAATTTCAGAATCGCACGCTGGTCCCAGCCAGTACGAATCAGTTCCGTCGCGAGCCAATCGAGCAACTCGGGATGACTCGGAAACGAACCTTGGACGCCGAAGTCTTCGGCGGTCTCGACCAGGCCGGTGCCGAAGAGCATTTCCCACCATCGATTGACGGCCACGCGAGCCGTCAGAGGATGTGATGGGTTGGTCATCCAATGAGCCAAGCTCACTCGATCAGCGGACGCTTCGTGCGGCAGACTCGAAAACACAGATGGCACGCCGGGTGTGACTTCGTCGCCACGCTGGTCGTACTGTCCGCGACGCAGCACAAACGTCGCACGCCGCGGCGTTTGTTCCTGCATGACCATCGTGACCGGGATCGCCTTGTCGAGTTCCGCAAGCTGACGAGGCAGATCGGCAATCTGCGATTTTAAGTTCCGCGACTGGACGTCGATACGGTCGAGATAAAACTGCCGCAGTAGCCCCGTTTGCGATTCGGAGCGGTTCTTGGCAGCGATCGCGAGGATGTCCTTTAAACGGCCAAGCGATTGTCCGGCGGCCAGCGACGCCGCCTCTTCGGCAGTCAGTGACACGGAATAGAGTTGCACGTCGTCGATGCGGCCCTGAAACGGAGCGGTCGCACTTCGCTGACCAATGTGAAACGGCTTGTCCGTTTTCAATGTCCCATCGAGGCTGTTGTTGGTTGTCACGTCGAATTCTCGCGGCTTGCCGTCGACGTAAATCTTCACGCCGGTCGCACGGCGTGAACCGTCATACGTCACCGCCACATGGTGCCATGCGTTGAGCGACAGCGGTTCCTTCGTGGCGACTTTGAAGGCTTTGTCTGGCCAGTGATGCACGAAGTGGCTGCAAACCTTGGCTCCCTCCAGAATGACGTCGTAGCCGCGAAAAGCGTTGGTTTCATCGATCTTCGAAAGCACCGTTGTCGGCGAAGTCGAGGTCGGCCAGACCCAGGCGGCCAGCGTAAACTTCTCGTCGCTGTCGAAGGTTCCGACTTCGCCGCCGAGGACAAACGTCTTGCCGTCGAAATCCAGCGCGCCGCCGAACTTGCCGAGGACGCGAGCGACTTTGCCGCGAATGCTTCCCTGCCGATCCGTGTTGACAAGGTCGCCCACCTGGTCGCCGTCGGCCTCATCGAACGGGAAGTGCGCGACCAATCCCGCTGGTCCCGCTTTAGCGATGTCGTCGGGAGTGAGCGACTTTTCCCAGCGTGCAATCTCCGGGTCGATGTTGGTTTCCCGCTGCTTGAGCGATGCTTCAAATTCCGCTTGGCGACGCTGCAAGCGATGCAGTTCGGCTTGCTGTTCGCGCGATGGCACTTTGAGCAGCGGTTCAGCCATGCGGCCTTGGTTGTAGCCAACGACGCGATCTGGCACGTTGTTGAAGAACGCGGCGAACTGGTAGTACTCGCGTTGCGTCAATGGATCGTACTTGTGGTCGTGGCAGCGAGCACATTGGAACGACAACCCCATGAAGACCGTCGCCGTCGTATGTACGCGGTCGGCAACGTACTCGACATGATACTCTTCTTCGATGACGCCTCCTTCGGTCGTCAGCACATGATTGCGATTGAATCCCGTGGCAACTCGCTGAGCCAAGGTCGCGTTTGGAAACAAATCGCCCGCGAGTTGTTCGGTAAGGAATTGGTCGTAGGGCATTCCACTCGCGAATGCCTCGATGACCCAATCTCGCCACGGCCACATCGACCGCGTTTCGTCGTTGTTGTAGCCGTTCGTGTCGGCGTACCGAGCGGCATCCAGCCAGTGCATCGCCATTCGCTCGGCGTGGCGCGGCGAGGCGAGCAAGCGGTCCACCACTTTCTCAAACGCATCGGGCGAGTCATCCGCCAAGAACGTTCGCAAGTCGGTCAGCGATGGCGGCAAGCCTGTGAGATCCAACGTGACTCGGCGGAGCAGCGTTTCTTTCGGAGCCTCAGTCGACGGTGTGAGTCCTGCAACCTGCAGTCGTGACCGCACAAAGGCGTCAATCGAGTTTCGGATTTCGAGTTTCGAGTTTCTGATTTCCGGCACCAACGGCCGTTGTGGCGGGACGAACGCCCAATGTTGCGAGAACTCAGCTCCTTGTTCGATCCAGCGGCGCAGAATTTCTTTTTGAGCCGCTGTCAGCGGCTTCTTGGCATCCGGCGGCGGCATCAATTGATCGTTATCGCGAGCGTTGATCCGCGAGACGAGTTCGCTGACGTGCGGATTTCCCGGCGTCACGGCAACATGCCCGGATTCCGTCTTCGCGATGGCGGAGTCGCGTCGATCGAGCCGCAGCTTTGCCTGCCGAGTCGCCTCATCGGGGCCGTGACAGCTCCAACAATGATTTGACAAGATCGGCCGCACGTCGCGTGCGAAATCGATACGCGAGTTCGCCGTCGGAGGCTCTGCGGGGGCCGCGGAAGCGAGCAACAACGCGATGCTGGTGCAGACGGCGAGCAAGCAACGCGGAAATGATGTCGGCATGGTGGTCGATCAATCCTTGAGATCGGGGCGATTCGGTAGCGGCGATTCTGGCTCACGTGGTCGACGCGATCCATCCAGTGGCGGAAAGCGGCCCTTCTTGTCGCGTCGATCCTCTCCATCGGGCGACCCCTGTCCGGGGCGCGGTGCGTTGTTTAATTGCTTCACGAAACGTTCCATCTCAGGGGTGCCCAGAATTCTCTGCAGTTCACCAATCCCCGAAATCTGTTCTTTCACGTAAAGTTGCAAGAGTTCAAATTGGCGATCGTCGCGGTTCATGTTGTCGAGCCGAGTTCGCTCTTTGTCATTGAGATTTTTTTGGAAGGCGAAGAGGACGTCAGGCCGGGGACGATGATCTTCGATAGCCCGTTGCGTTTCTGTCATCAAGCCGCGCATCAAGACCGTGATCAGCAGTGTGCTGCGAGCTTCGAATTGATTTGGATTGGGATTTCGATTTAGCGGCAACTGTTTGATTGGCCCATCCGGCAGTGCGGCGAAAACCTTGTCGATGGTGCTGCTCCCCAATCCAAAGATGCGAACGGTCGGAGGACCGACGGGGTGTCGCTCTAAGGTCAATCTCAGGACACGAACCTTGCGGGAGTACTCATCGAGCTTGTCGAGTTCGTCGCGAGAATCGAAGGGTAACTCGTGCTCCAGAACACGAATGATCGTCTCCATCTCCGGCACGCACGAACCGAAGCGGTCTCCAAACGGCAGTGCCAGGCCACCGAAGAGTTTCTCGATCATTCGTTGCCGGCCGTTGTTGTTCTGGCTGAACGGCAGTCCGTTGGGCGGGCGATCCGAGGGGGATGGTCCGGACACGTCATTCGGTAGCGGTCGGCGATGGAAGTTCTCGATTAACCGCTTGCGTGCTTCGGGATCAAGAGTCTGTCGTAATTCATGTCGATCTACGGGTGACAGCGCATTCGCCCAAGCCTGATAGTCGGCAAACGCGGATTTCAATACCGGGTCGTGCTCAATAGCTTGATGGAGTTCGCGCAGGCGATCGCGCTCGGCGGCCGGCATCTCGCGGTACAGCCGAAGGTTTTCATCGAGCTTTCGGCGTTCGGGCTCGGTCATTGTGTTGAGTTTCTTTTGATTCGCCTCGCGCTGTTCCGACGTTCGGACATCGGCGGCCAGAAACCACGGCAGCAGCGACAAACTCAGCGCGGCCGCCACGATGGCGACACGCGGTCCCACACCAGCCGAAGCTGGATTAGCGAGGTTCAGGCGGACGACGTTCATCGAGCACTCCTCGCTGCTTGAGGTCACGCAGAAAATCCGCATTGCCGAGCTCACGATAAACGTCGATGTGCTCAATCAATGTCAGGTCATCTAACCAAACGTCGCTGTTGGGCCGAGCAGTCATCCGGCCGACGGCAAATCCCAGCAAGCTGACCACAACCAGTCCTGCCGACCATGCCACTAACGGCGAAACAGCAAGGGGACGCGGAGCGGAAGTATCCAACGCGACGGTTGGCGCCGTTTCTGGCTCCGCGACGAGTTCCGTCGTGCCGTCCACAACCTGCAAAGTGGCGAGCGTCCGGCTGCTGAATTCTCCGGAAGCATTCGGACGGGGTAGCAGATCGAGCAACTCCCAAGCGCGGTTGAGTTTTTCAACATCGGACCGCATCGCTGGATCGCTCGACAGCGCTTGTTCGACTTCGCGCGTGGCGGCTTCGGGCAGTTCGCCGTCGAGGTAGGCGACTAGCTTCTCGGTGAACGAGGGTGATTGAGGTGTTTCGTCGGACATGATTGCCATGCCGCACCGAGACCGTCAGGAAGCGGCCGCTCCCTGACGACGCGGTACGGATTTCTAGAAAAATGGCTCGAGATAAGCCTTTAGGTTTTCTCTCGCTCGCGACAGCAGCGACTTGACCGCTTGCGGCGACAGATCCATCGTCGCGGCGATGTCGATGTAACTCATTTGCTCAAACTTGTGCAGCAGGACCGCCATCTTCTGACGATCACTGAGTGATTCGAGGGCGGCACGCACCAGCGACTGCGTCTCATTGCGATCCAACACACGTGCCGGCATTAAGGCCGACTTTTCAGCCAGCAGTTGTTCCTGCGGCCGTGCTCCCAACGGACCAGAATCACTACCGGCGAGTGACGCTTCGCGTCGCCGAGCACCGTCGCGTCGCCAATTGCTCGCCAAGTTGTTGGCGATGTGAAACATCCACGTCGAAAACTTCGCCTTGGCTTCGTACTTCGATCGATTGCGATAAATCCGCAGAAAGACTTCCTGCCCCAAGTCCTCAGCCGCTTCTTGATTGCCCAGCAAATGGAAGAGGACGGCGACCAGCCGATCCTGATAACTCTCGACGAGTTGCGAAAAAGCCGCGTCGTCCCCTCGCTTTGCGCGCAACATCAGTTGCACGTCCGGATCGTGCAGATACTGCGAAAGTGCGGGTTCGGATTTCACCACGTCCGGGCTTTCCATTTGAGTCGCGTCAGGGCATTCAACCCAGGAGCGTTCCAAAGGTTTCTCGTTTCGCTCGCCAGCGGACGAAGTATAGCCGTTGCTGGAAACGACCGTCAGGCGGACGATAGCCGGAACCTGCCAAGTGGCGGTCATTTGCTCGTTTGAAACGCAGTGGACACTGAGGAGACCAGAAGTGGAAGGTGAATCTCGCTAAGCAACTGCATCTTGGAATTCGGGCCGGCTCAATGTGTCCGATCCCTGCGGCGAACAGGTTTTCCAAACCTGTCCCCCCCGTTCATCGTCAGGGTCCTGGGTGACTACTTGCTGCGAGCGATTTCCTTCGCCGGCAGCAGTCGAGTGGCGGTGGTGACGAGTTCAAGGAACTCGGTGCGGTAGCCATGCTTGTCGGCTCCGCACGATGACTGGGCCATTTCGAGGACCGAGGCCATCGTGGCGTTTCCTTTGTGCGTCGAATCTCGAAGCAGCAGGCCAAACTGAGCGACGGCGGTGGCCCACACGAAATCAGGTGAAGCTTGCGAGAACTTTTTGCCGGCATCGGTCACGGGGAACGAAACCAATTGGCTGACGTCTCCGTCGGGAGCTTTGTATCGCAGCTTTAAGGTCAGCATTTCCTTCGACTCGGCGGCGGTCGGCGTCGTGGTTGCGGGAGTTTGATACTTCAGCGCATCGACGGTGCCTTCTGTCGGGATCGGTTGTCCGACGGGGACGATCTCGTATAGCGCGGTGACGGTGTGGCCGGCTCCGATTTCGCCGGCGTCTTTTTGGTCGTTGTTGAAATCCTCTTTGGCGAGGATGCGATTCTCGTAGCCGATCAAGCGGTACGCTCCGACCTGCACGGGATTGAACTCGATTTGAATCTTCACGTCTTTGGCGATCGTGATCAGCGTGCCGGACATCTGCTCGACGAAAAGCTTCTTCGCCTCGTTCAGCGAATCGACGTAGCCGTAATTGCCATTTCCCTTGTCGGCGAGCTTCTCCATCGTGCTGTCTTTGTAGTTGCCCAATCCGAAGCCGAGCACCGTCAGGAAGACGCCGCTCTTGGCTTTGTCTTCGATCAGGGTGACCAGTTCGCTTTGCGAAGTCATGCCGACATTGAAGTCTCCGTCACTGCACAGGATGACTCGATTGGTGCCCCCCTTGATGAAGTGTTTCTGGGCGACGTCGTACGCTTGTCGAATGCCGCCGGCTCCGTTTGTCGAGCCGCCCGCTTGCAAACGATCGAGCGCAGCGAGGATCGCCGGCCTGTGATCGCCGGTCGTTGAATCGAGCACCGTGCCCGTCGCACCGGCATAGACAACGATGGCCACGCGATCGTTTTCTGTCAGTTGATTGACCAGAAGTGTCAAACCCTGAACAACGAGCGGCAGCTTATTTTCACATTGCATCGAGCCAGAGACATCGATCAAGAAGACGAGGTTGCTGACCGGCCGTTTGTCGGTCGCGATCTCTTTTCCCTTCAGCCCGATCCGCGCGAGTCGATGCTCCGGCTTCCACGGGCACTCGGCGATCTCAATGTTCGTCGAGAACGGGACATCCCCTGTCGGCTGTGAGTAGTCGTAGCTGAAATAATTGAGCATCTCCTCGATGCGTACGGCTCCCTTCGGCGGCAACTGACCGCTGGTCAGCATTCGCCGCACGTTGGCATACGACGCCGTGTCGACGTCGATCGAGAAGGTCGAGAGCGGATGCTGGTTGACCGCGACGAACGGGTTCTCGACTTGATGGTCGTAGGCTTCAGTATGGAATCCCTCGCGATTGCTTTCCGATGCGTCCGGTGGCAAATCGACGATGATCGCTGCGCCAAAATCGGCGACTCGCGCCATTCCAGGCATCCGTGCGCCGAACTGTTGTCCTCCGGCCGGAGCCGTTGCCGAAGCCATTTCTCCGGGAGATTTGGAAAACAATTTGTGGCTCCTGTTTTGGGGAATCCCGCCTGCAACAGGCTCAGTGGCCTGTTCGCCACAGCCGATGATTCCGGCACCCATTCCGGCACTCAACAACAATGCACAGAGCAATCGGCGCATGATGACCCCTTCGTCAAAGACGTGGTTTAGAAAAACGATCGCTGGAACTCAGCGACAACCAGATGTGTTCGCGCTCGCGCATACCGCGAGGTGCGATTGGATGTGTGGCCATCCAGAGCGACAGGCGGCGGTCGATATTCCCGCCGTTCACAGATCTCTTTCAGGCCAGCTTCAGGACCGCCGTTAGAGGGGACGCTCCCTGAATCGGTTCCCAAAATTTTCGTCGTCCGACCGCTTGTGGGTCGGTTGATTCCAATTTGTGGGAGGAATCCTTCAGGCCAAAAGCGTCTGGGCTACTGCTCGGCCTTTGATGGTTCGCTTCCGATCAGCCGCAGCCGATCGTTGTAAGTCAGCAGTTCGATGTGCCGTTCCGCGAGGTTGAGGTTCAGGCCGCGGTAGCCGCTGAATTGGTTCGTGAATTCCTCTTCGAATTGTTTGCGGCCGGTCTTCTTGTCAAGCATCAGCAGTTTCTGAACTTGCATGTGAATTCGTCCACGTTGCTCGAAACGGCGTGTCGAGAACAGCAGCACTGGCGACGCGATGAAGTGATTCAGGATCAATCCTTGGTTGTCCACTTTCTGCCGCCAGAGTTCTCCCCCCGCTCGACGGTCGAAGGCAAAGATTGTCCCGTTGACGGGGACGGTCGCGAACTCGTCGCCGTAAAAATTTGTTCGGTCACCGGAGACGATCAGAAACAACCGGTCGTGGTCGGCCACCAAGTAACGACGCTGATTGACTCCCGATAAGTCCGCCGGCTTGACGGTTCCCAAATTCTGTTTTACAGGGTTGTCGAGGTCCAGCGTCGTCAGCGATCCGTCCGCGGCAAGCGTTGCCACCGTGCGCGCGTCCAACCACGAGAACTGATTGGTTGACGGAAAGGTCTCACGCCACACCGTCTGTTGAGTCATCGCGTTCCAGCGTTCCACGGCCACCAGGTTTCCGTCGGCTTTCGACACGGTCAGCAAATCAGATCCGAGCGACATCTTGGCGGACTGGAATCGATCGCGTTGTGTGCCAACAAACGGCACGGAACGGCCATCGTGAGCACGCAGCAACAAGCCGTTTGGCCAGCGTGACGCCGACGCCACGAAAACGAAATCGTTGGTCGCCTGCACGCGAGCGTCATTGGGAAGTTCACGCAACTCCCAACGCCATTGACCCGTCGCGGCGTCGGTCACCTTCAGCACTCGGCGACCGCGATATCCGACGAATTCGGGAGTGCAGAGTGTCAGCAAGGAGTTTCGTGTCATATCGTCGGTTGGGTCCATCGGCCGAGTTTGAAACTCCACACTGCTGAGCATTGGCAGTGTTTGTCGGCGAGCGGCCTGCATCGGATCGATGGCGGTCGCGCCGCGCGATTCCACCGGGCGCGTCCACATGACGCGATGATCCACAGGCGAGAGCATGTGCAACACCTCGCGATGATAGACCAGCATTTGGTGGCCAACCGTGCGAATCGCCGCACCGTTACCGAGGTGGCTGTTCGACTTGGTACGGAGCGGCAACGACCAGTCCAACTGACTCTCGCCCGTTCGCGACATCGCCAGGCGCTGCATCGAGACGGGGCTGTTCAACATCTGATATTGAAATCTTTGAGCCGAGAAGAACGGCCAGCGGGCATCAGGCAACAGGCATTCTTGCACCTGTTCAGCGTTCCCCTGATAGCCGACCGACCGTTGCATTTTGAATTCGAGCGAACTCCAGTCGGCCGAGTGCGACGTCGTAGTTCGCGCGAGACTTCCCGCTGAAATCTCTTTTTCAACCCACTGTTTCGCGGTCGTTCCGTCGGCAAGCGCGACGTCTCCCAATCGATGCAGTCGCTGACCGGCTGTCGCTGCGTCGTCCTTCAAGTCCAGGGTTCGGTACAGCTCAACCAATCGCCGCCACGCACGAGCCGCTTCGACGGAATCCTGCCCTTCGACCAATCGCAGTAACGCAAGTTCCGCCCGGGAGAAATCACGTTCGGTGATCGCGAGTTCGATCTGTTGCCAGCGCGGTTCGCGTGTCGCCGGATGAAACGCGAAGAGCTCCAGTCCGCGTTGACGCGCCGCGGGGGACGCGTCGCCGAGTATCCGAAGTTCTGCGGCGATGCGGCTATCCAGTTCGGTTCGCTTCTCCGCAGGAAGCGAATTCCACATCTCCGCGAGTTGTCCACCAACCCACGCATCCAGTCGGATCGCGGTGGTAGGTGGCCCATTTAAGACCAGTACCTTTTCGCCTTCACCGCGTGACATTTCCAGCAGCAGTTCCAGCGCGGCGGTTTGTTCCCCTTTGAGCCGTAGATGCTCGACTCGCAATCGCTTCGCCTGCAATTGATCGTCAGGCTCGGTCAGCAGCCTCTCGAACGTCGCCAATTCGGATGCCCGCTCGGTCGAGTTCTGCTGAATCACGTCGGTCAGCACCTCCCGCAACGCGTCCAAATATCGTGGCCGCATCTCGGCAGAGACAGACTCCACTTTCACACGCTGCAAGACACTCCAGGCATCGCTCGACTTGTGTTCGAGCTGCAGCATCGAAGCTTCCGTCAGCAAGGCCAACGTGTCGGCCGGATCGCGTTCCTTGCGTTGCCGAATCTGTTCCGCGATCGATTCACGTTGCTCGAAACAGCAAAGTCCCGCCGGATGCGCGGAGACAACTGCGCCTCGATACAGCGCCAAATTCCCCAATCGCGTCCCCGCGCTGGCCCACTGTTGTCCCGCCTTCGACCCATCTTTGAGTGAGATCGTCCAAATCTGTCCGCTGGTCAACGGCACATGCCAGCGATCGCCAGTCATCACGCCCAGGCCACTCGGTACGCCATCCGAATTCGGAATCGCTTGGGTCCAGGCCGGTGCGCCGTTCGACAACGACATCGCACCAACGCTGCTCTGGCCAAGCAGCAGCACTTTGCCATCCGCGACTCCGTTCAGCGCCAGCCAGTTCTCTTTCGGTTTCAGCCAACGCCGCACGCCGTCGTGCAAGCCGAGACACAAAATGTTGGTCGTGCGCGTTTGCTGTTCGTCGAAAAATTCTTGCGGCGTATAAACGACTGCGTCGCCGACAATCACCGGAGCTGACGGCAACCAACGCTGTCCCCACGGTAACATCTGCGTGACCGGTTGCCCCACCATGCCGCGACGCGGATTGTTGGTTTGCGGTGCGGCGTACCGATGCACCCAATGCAATTGTCGCGATGCGCGATCGACCGCGACCAACCATCCCACCGTCGTCGGACAGATCACCAAGCCGTCCGCGATTGAGGGCTGCGCGACAAATTGGCGTCGTGCCACATCACGCGAGATCACCGCTTCCGCCGTTGCCAGCAACTGGGTCCACAACAGCTTTCCCGTTTCAGCTTGCAGACAAAACAATCGGACTTCCCCATCTCGTTCGCCAATCACGAACAACTCGTGTCCGTCGGTTACCGGTGCGCCGAAGAAAAACACGCCTGGCAACTCCGCTTGAAACGGCTCGTCCGATTCGATGCCCCCGACAGTCCACAACGGCCGGCCATTCCGCAGGTCATAGGACACCAGCTTGTTGCTGCTCCAATTCCGCCGCAGCGCGTCCTGTTTGGATAAATCGCTGTTTCCCCAGTACGCCTGAAACTGCTGCATCACAAAGGTGTCGTCTTCGACCGAAAACAATTGCCGACCGTCGCTGCTCAGCACTCCGAAGTTGCCGTTGCCAAACAACAATTGCGTCAACGGATGCTGTTCCCAATTGGTGTTGTTCAAGTCAAACTGCTGCACACCATTGACCACGCGGATCACTCGATTGGCCCCGGAGAAAGTCGGCTGCGCGTTGCCGGAACCGATCAAATCGTCTGCTTTGAAACGCTCCGCCGTGGACCACAACGGTCGACCGGTGTCGACATCAATGACCTGCACGCCTCCCAACGTCCGGAGCACCACGCATCCGTTGACCAGCAGAGGCTGACAGACGGAGATCGTTGCTCGATTCTGGTCGTGCATGTCCTCGACGAGCATCTCAATCTGCCGTTGCAGAGGTTGCATCTGCGTGAGCGGTTGTCGCCAACGGGGCATCAACAACGGCTCGCCGCCGCGACTGAGCGCCGCGCGATTCGGAGCTCCGAAAAACATCGGCCACTCTGCCGGAACGGCTTGCGCAACGACACGGCCAGGCAACGCCGACCACCAATCGCTGATGCGGACTTTCGTCCCACCCATCTCGATCTGCTCTTCTCCGACAGGCGGACGGTTCGCCGATCCGGTATCGATGTTTGGCGAATACTTTTTCAGCCACTTCTCGGCCAAGTCCTTGTCTCCGGCTTGCTTCGCTGCGATCGCCGCCTGTAACTGCCAGTGCCGATCCTTCGTGATCGCGGCCTTCGCCTCATCGAGCCAACGAAACCAACGTGTCGCCAACGCGAACTCGCCTCGATCCAAATGCCGGACTGCCAACTGCTGAGCCGCCAACTGCCCCGGTTCGAGCACCAAGAAACGCATCGCCACCTGGGCCAGCCGATCAATCCGACCGGATTGTTCCGCCTCGCTCAGTCGCCGCTCCGCTTCCGTTCCAATTCGCTGGCGAAATCCGCGCAACACTTCTTCCGGAATCGTCAACATCAAACGCATGGCCTGCTCACGAGCCGAAATCCATCCGTTGTCGACTCGGCTGACCGAGTCCTCTTCTTGCGCCAGCAGCGTCTGCGTCAATTCCAACGCCGCTTGCCAGTCTTTAGCTTGTGCCGAGGCGTTCGCCTTGCGCAGCAGTTCCACCTGTTTGCGATCTTTCGCGGCGCGAGCATCAATTTGATCTCGCGCATCTGGGTCGAGCGATTGAACTCTTGGAACTGCGACTCGCGGATTGACATTCGCGCGCGGCGGTTGCCCGATTTGTTGCGGATTTTGACGCGGCATCAACTTCTGAAACAAATCCTGCAACGGATTCACTGCCGGCGGTTTGGCTGCTTCCTTCGGCTTCTCAGCCTGATCCGCTTCCTTGGCAGGTTTCTGTGCTTCCTTCGGTTCGTCCGCCTTCAGCGAACGAATCGTCATGCCAATCAATCCGCACGCCACACTTAGGCTCAGCGACAATAACAGGATTCGCCAACGCATGACACGCTCCTGAAGGACAGTTCGACGGCACCCAGGCGGGGCAAAGTATAGCTACCTTATCGCGAGATCGAGTGCCAATTCTTGCCGTATCGAGTTCCCGCAAACGGTCCGCCGTTTTTAACAAGCGGGAGTGGATGGGAATCGAACCCACCTGGCGTCTTTTCAGACGCCACACTGGGTTTGAAGCCCAGGGCGGTCACCAGAGCCGCGTACACTCCCGAAGAATTCGCAGGCTACTTGTTGCGCGTGGGCGTCGCTACTGAGCGGAGTCGGCTTCTCAGAGAAAACGGCGACTTGTTTGGGGAAATTGTGGGAGATATGACTCGGTTCGGTCCGCGTCGGCTGCTCGAGCGAGAGCTGTGGCCAACTCACTTTCAGACGCTGATCTTCTTGAGATCGGTGGCCGTATGCTAATCGCAGCCGGTAAGTCGCACCGCTCGTCGTGGCTGCAGTCGCCGAGACGGCATCGCCGTGGATGACGCCCCGGGTCAGGCTCCTCAACGCAAATGGGAAGGGTGAGACAACTAAGGCATTGCGTCCATCAGATCGTCGCTGATGATGGAGACGGTCGCAGCGGTAGGGGCACCAACCAAGTAGTCGAATCCCTCGGTGATGGTGAAAACGACCGTCTCATCCTCTTCTCCGTCCGAATCGTCGAATGCAAAGATGGCGAATGTGGTCGTCACGGATCCTATCTGAAACGTCACCGTGCCGTAACGAACGCCGAACGCGTTGACAATGAACTCAGTGCCAGAGGCGACATAGTCCTCGTTGAAAGTGGCATCTCCTTCGATCGTGAAGTTTACGACAAGCGTGTCGGTAATCGGAGCGGTGCGTGTGAACCGAAAAGTCGCGTTCGTGGTCCCATCTCTTCGGACACGCTTGAGAGACTGACCGGCACCGAAACACGTGGCAGAGTGCTGAGCAATGTGCGGTCTTCCAACGGTCCAATGCGTCTAACGAGCGCCGCAGGAATGCGGCGATGCGATTCCGAGTGGCGGATGACTCCGCCGTCCTCGGGATTGCCGCCTCAAAGTGTGAAAATACTTCAGCCACGAAAGAAGCATCTTTCCGCCTTCACGTCTTGTCGAACGAGACTCGCTGAAATTTCTTTGGATTCGCAAACGTCTAGCAAGTCACGGCTGACACTGCCTTGGCACTGAAAACTCGGACCGACGAACTACTGAATCCGGGGCGGAGAATCAGCCGATTAGGGTTCGTGTTCGTGTCAACTCGACATTTTGTGCATCAGCAGGTTTTCTTGGGATCACGACGTCAGTCGTTCTAATTATCGTGCCAAGCCGCCAAGAACGTGGTCAGTCGACGGCCAGTCGAGTCGGATCGAAGCACTGCTTCTTGGGGAAGGTTGGCTGAAATACCGCTCTTCGATGTCGTTCGACTTTACGTCTCGGCAATCAGTGCATCTCCCAGGCGAATTCGTCCCGGTTGGATGACCTTGGCGGTCAGGCCGCCGAGGCCTTTCATCGCGAGTCTTCCTCCCGCGCCGAGATTCTCGTCCATGCGGAGGCAGGGCGTGCAGGAGCCGGTCCCTTCGAGCAATGCTTCACCGATGCGGAATCGGTGGCCAATCAGCGAGTTCAGTTCGATGCCGCGTACGACGATGTTGCGACGGAATTGATCCGGGCTGACGGAGTCAAGGCAGGTGTTGGCCGCGATCACGGCGAAGTGCTCCGCCTGTATCAGCGTGACTTGTCGATCACCCCCCGGCTTCTTTTTCGAGTGATAGTCGCCGTCAATGCCCGTGCCGACCGCGACGGCGACTTCGTCGCGCGTTTCAATTGGCTGACGATGACCGGGGCTGATGCCGATCCATTCGACGCGAGCAATTGCCATTAGTCCGTGGTCCCTGGTCAGTGGTCAGCTGGTAAACTCCGCGTCACAATCGTCGCCGTTGATTGGTCTGACTGCAACTAAGATAGTACTGGCGACATTGCTCATGACCTCCCACGACGGACAACGGACCACGGACAAGCGACAACTCACATCGGGAGCCTGTGTTCGCGAGGCGTGCCGCTCTGAATCTTGGACGAAACCGACCTGTGGACTTGCCGACGGGTTCGCACAGGCAAATCTTGTCGTGCTGCCAAAGGCGCTGGCGTTCGACTTCTTGTTGTTCTGCCAGCGGAATCCCAAGCCGTGTCCGCTGCTCGATGTGACCGAGCCAGGCGATCCGGTGCCGCATCACGTCGCACCCGATGCCGACTTGCGAACCGATCTGCCGCGGTACCGAGTTTGGCGAAATGGGGAATTGGTCGATGAGCCGACCGACATCGACCGATACTGGCAAGACGACTTCGTGAGCTTCGTCATCGGCTGCTCGTTCACATTTGAGTCCGCGATGTTGCGAGCGGGGCTGCCGGTCAGACACAGTGAACTCGGCGTCAACGTGCCGATGTTTCAGACGAACATCGCATGTCGCTCCGCCGGAGTGTTTCACGGTCCGCTCGTCGTTTCGATGCGTCCGCTGACGCCGAGCGATGCGGTGCGAGCGGTGCAGATCACCTCGCGTTACCCGTCGGTGCATGGTGCCCCGGTTCACATTGGCGATCCGTCGGCAATCGGCATTGCGGACATTTTGAAACCGGACTTTGGCGATGCAGTGCCAATTCATGCGGGCGAGGTGCCGGTGTTTTGGGCCTGTGGCGTAACGCCTCAGGCGGCAATCATGGCTGCGAAACCGCCGCTCGTCATCACGCACAGCCCCGGCTGCATGTTCGTGACCGACGTTCGCGACGAAGAGATAGCCGTCGGCTGACGTAGGGGCCATTTAGGCTGGGAAAAGCTCGCATCGAGCGCAGGCCCACCGACTTCGTTCAACTTCTTTACGTGGGTTGGCGCGTCGAAACGCCGCTGGTTCCACCCTACGTCCTGACGCGGAGAGTCGGGTCGAGGACTTCGCGTGCCGTTCGTTCGAGTTCGTTCAATGCTGTTGACGGGTGCAACGACCGAATTTGAAAATTGTTCCAAACCAGAGCGAAGACCGCGCACGGTTCACCGTTGCTGAGGACTGGCTGGCTTTCCCAAAAGCCGCGACAAGCACCTGTTGGAGGGTCGTCTCGCAATCGAGCATAGCACTCACGGCAGATCAAGCCATGCGGGCTGACGTGATCTTCCGGCAACTGGTGTTCGAGGCATCGGGTTTGCGGGTCGATACTGCTCATCACAAATGCTCCGCGGCCCATGTTATCAGAGAATAAACTTGCTCAAGTCCTCGTTCTTCAGGATGTCTTGCAGTTTCTTGCGGACGTAGTCGCCGTCGATGGCCAACGCTTTTTTCTTCACATCGGGAGCGTCAAAACTGATGTCTTCCAGCAGGCGTTCGAGGATCGTGTGCAGGCGGCGAGCGCCGATGTTCTGCGTGGTCTGATTGACGTGATGAGCGATGTCTGCGATCGCTTCGATGCCGTCTTTACTGAACTTCAACTTGATGGTGTCGGCTGCGAGCAAGTCTTGATACTGGCGCGTCAGCGACGTCTTTGGCTCCGTGAGGATGCGGATGAAATCGTCGCGTGTCAGAGGTTGCAGTTCTACGCGGATTGGAAAACGGCCTTGCAGTTCGGGCATGAGATCGGCGGGACGCGAGCGGTGAAAGGCTCCAGCTGCGATGAACAGCACTTGGTCAGTCTTCACGTAGCCGTATTTGGTTTGGACGGTCGTCCCTTCGATAATCGGCAGCAGGTCGCGTTGCACGCCCTGCCGGCTGACATCTGGGCCGCGAGATTCTTCTCCACCACAGATCTTGTCGAGTTCGTCGATGAAGATGACACCGTGCGTTTCGGCCAGTCGCACCGCCTCTTCGTTGATTGCGTCTTTGTCCATCAGCGATTCGAGTTCCTGTTCGAGCAGAATCTCTCGAGCCTTACGAACGGGCACGGACCGATGCGATGTTTGCTTCGGACCGATCTTGTCGAACAGGTTCTGCAGATCCATTTCCATCTGCTCCATGCCGCCGATGTTGGACATGACGTGGACTGGCGTCAGTCGCGACTCGATCCGCAGTTCGACTTGCTTGTCTTCGAGTTCGCCCGCTTTCAATTTCTCCCGAAATCGTTCGCGAGTGCGACTGCTGCGATCGGCGGCATGTTCCTGTTCGGCCTCGGTGATGTCGTCGCCGTCGTTGCCTGAGCGTTCGCCTGTGGCGGCCTTGATGAGCAGTTCGAGTGGCTCCATCTTCGGCGAGTTCTTTTTTCGCGAAGTGGTAGACGCGGGAATCAGTAGATCCAGCAGCCGTTCTTCGACTCGGCGTTGGGCTTCCTCCTGTATGGTGCTCCGCTTTTTTTCGCGGACCATCGCGATGGCCGCCTCGACGAGATCGCGAACCATGCTTTCGACGTCGCGGCCGTAGTAACCGACCTCGGTGTATTTCGTCGCTTCGATCTTGATGAACGGAGCGTCGGATAGTTTGGCGAGTCGGCGCGAGATTTCGGTTTTGCCAACGCCGGTCGGTCCGATCATGATGATGTTCTTGGGCGTGATGTCACGACGAACGTCATCGGGAAGCTGTTGCCAGCGCCAGCGATTGCGCAGCGCGATCGCGACTGCACGTTTGGCCGGGTCTTGGCCGATGATGTACTTATCGAGTTCCGCGACGATTTGACGCGGGGTCAGTGATTGCACAGCGGTCACTCCAGATTGAAAACATTCTCAACGGTAGGACGCACCACAGAGGCCAATATGACGGCATTGTGACTCGGTGCTCTCGGTAGTTCTGCGGTGAATCCTACCATCATTTCTTGCACGGGAACTCTTCGAGAACCAAGTTGTTGTTCGTGTAGATGTCGAGTTCGGCGGCGATCCGCATGGCTTCGGTGACGATTCCTCCGGCCGAGAGCTTCGAATTCCGAGCCAGCGCCCGTGCCGCTGCGATGGCGTACGGAGAGCCGCTGCCGATGCCGAGCACTCCGTCGGTCGGCTGAATGACATCGCCGACTCCGGTGATCAGCAGCGAATGTTCGTCGTTAGCAACGATCAGCATCGCCTCCAGTCGCCGCAACATTCGATCGGTGCGCCAGTCGCGAGCCAATTCTGTCGCCGCCCGCGGCACGTTGTTCGGGTAGTCCTTGAGCTTCGTCTCGAATCGTTCCATCAGCGCGAACGCATCGGCGGTCGAGCCGGCGAAACCGACGAGCACCTTTTTCTCCAGCAACCAGCGAATTTTTTTCGTGTCCGCTTTGAGAATCGTTGTGCCGTGCGTCACCTGTCCGTCGCCGCCCATCGCACATTGGCCGTTGTGCCGCACGCACAAAATTGTCGTCGAGTGCCATTCTGCCCGTCTGGTCATCGAAGGTCCCTTATCATCTTAATCGTCTCGAGCAAGTTAAGCCGGTCGGTTCGCTTTCGCAAACTTGTCCGCTCATTTCGGCAGGCGATGGTAACGTGTTGTGCGATTCATGGCGGCGTTCGCGGCCAAAATCCAACAAGTCTCCTCTGAGGAGTTCGCCATGAAGGTTCAGCAATATTTCGGACGTGTTCTATTGTTCGGTTGGGGCAGTGCCTTTTGGATCGCGTCAGTCGTGGCGGACGATGCACCGGCTTCGCGATCGAAACCTCAAGCGATTGCGGGTCGCAAGATTTGTCTTCGCGAGTGATCCCCAATGATCTGCGCAGTCATGGCGGTGATGGTTTGGAACTGGTCGGCAATGATTCCTCGTGCATCGCATGTCACAATCAAGGGGGCATTGGTGGCAGCGGGGCCAAGAGCAAAACGTCACTGTGATCTCGGTCGTACGAATTCCAACTCCGGAGCAACAACAAGCCGTAGCACAGCAGCAAACGGTGACGTAGCAACGTGCCGGTGCTGCGCAAGCCCAAGCGAAATCGGTCGCCAGATGCTCGTCGTGCCAGGTGCGATTGCTGCCGCAAATTAAATTAGCGTGGAGGCGAAAGAACAAAGCCCGGCTTCTGGAAAGAAGTCGGGCTTTGTTCGTGACGGATGCGTCAGTCGGAATCAACCTTTGCTCGCCATGCCAATGTTGATGTAGGCATGAACGTGCGGAGCACCACGGAAGTGCCACACGAACGACGGTCCTTCGACACGCCAGATGTCCCAGACCTTGTCGTTCCCCAAATCGCCTTGCTGGTAGAAGGCCATGTGCAGCTTGTCGAGACCGCCGGCCGCTTTGACGATTTGCATCGCCTCATCGACATCTTCCTGACGGTAGGGAGCCAGCAGCATCTGGATCGTCTTTGTGACGAGTTGCTTCTGATCCGCGCTGAGTTGCCCGACTCCAATGCCGGGGAACTTGCCGTTCTCTCCTTGCAGTTGGACGGCCGCCTCGCCGGGAGCTTTCTCGACCAGAGCCACCTTCGCCTGATTGGCGTCGAGAGCCTTGAAGACCTCGTTCACTTGCTTGGTCTGATAGTGATAGATGTTGTCCTTCGGAGTTTCTTCGCCGTGACCGTAGATGATCGGGCCACCAAACGCAGCCTTGTCGACGCTGTTGCCATCGGCTCGCAGCGTGAGGTGCCGACCGGTCAACTCCCACTCGAACTTGCCGCCCGGTTCACCGAACATCGCCACGCTGAACTCATCGAGTCCGCCGGCATCTTCGTCCATCTGTTTCTTGAGCCGCTCGTAACCTTCTTCGGAAGTCACACCGCGGAGGATCTCGCTGATGACCGTTTGCTGGTCCTTGTTGAAGAAGTCGCTGCCGACTTTCGGCTTCGTGATGTGCCAGTTGGCGTTGATCTTCGTCCGCAATTCATGCTCAAACGGGAAACAGAGCGTTTTCTTTTGCTCGTCTGAGAGCGACGCAAAGAAGCGACCGACAGCGGTCTCGGCGGAACTCTTCGCTGTGGGAGCCGCAAACAGCCCGGCCTGTCCCGCGAGCATCGGCATCGCAACTCCCGCCAGAGTCGCCGCACCGGCGGTCTTCAAGAACGAACGACGATCGAACGATTCGCAATCCGGGCACGAGGAGGGTGAGCGTGGCATGGCAGGTCTCCGAGAACAGAAGGAGGATGGAAGGCCGGCTGGACGCCGCCATTGGTGGTACGGCTTACGCTTCGGACACCAAGAAGTCAAACCTGACGTCGCGGCAGTGACGCCAATCGTGATTCTGATCGTGAGGGGATCGACAAGAAGTTCGCCGTCCAGATTCCGCTGAACGACCGGCTGTTCGGCACTTACTTCTTGCCGGAGAATCGTTGGCCGACACGCTACGGCTTATCGAGTGGCGAGAAGATGCCGCCGTGGTTCACGATGCCATTCCTGGATCCGTTCCGCCGACGTCGCGACCCGGACGCAACGACGACCCCGCCGACCGATCCGCCTGGGTCGGCGTAGCCACACTCGCCAGGATGTGGGTATTTCTTGAACTTCCCACGCTCTTGGCGAGCGTAGCTACGAATCGAGAATCTGCACGCGCAGGCGCGTGGGTAGCAATTCGGCTGTCAGTTCACGCACGTCATCGGTGGGGACGCAGAACATCTCACCATCGACGTGCGCGGTCAGAGGAGAAGCGCTGACGACTCGAATATGTTTGGTTCGGCGGCTGTGAACGAGTGGATGATTATTGGGGGGACCGCTCCACGCGACACGGGGCAGCCAGTGCAGCATCGCAAAACGGGACATCGCACCGACGTGCAGAATGTCGAACAACCCGTCGTCATGGGTCGCTTCCGGAGCAAGTGTGAAGTTCCCTTCGCGACGAGCCAGCAGCACGCTCAGCATTCGCGTGCGAGATTCGATCACGGCCTCGTTATCGAACTGAATTGTCCAGGAGGGAGCAGATGACATGCGGAGCACGGCTCGCAGCGAAGCCCAGGCATACAACGGCAGTCCTTGCAGCCAAGGGATTCGTCGAGCTTCCAAAGTCACTTGCCCGTTGAGGCCGATTCCCAAGCCGCAGACAAAATACTCAGACCGTCCGTGCTCGCTGACCACTCGACCGACGTCGATCGCCACCCCTTCCTCCGCTGCCAAAGTTGCTCCGAACTGGTGACGCAAACTCGCCGCGAGATCGTTCGCAGATCCGATCGGCACGATTCGCAATATCACGGACGAATTGGCAACTGCGAGAATTCCATTCGCAACTTCATGAACCGTTCCGTCACCGCCGGCGGCTCCGACGAAGTCGAATCCATACTCTGCCGCCTTTTGAGCCAGCTCACGTCCATGGCCGCTCCGCTCCGTCGGCCAGAGTTCCGTTTCGCCTGGCCAATTTGTCACAAGATGTTCCAGTCGCTGCTTCGCTCGGCCCCGACCCGCCGCCGGATTGAAGATCACGCAGCCGCGAAGGAGGCGAGTGGGCATGACATTGGTCTCAAGTGAACTCGCGACGACTGAAACGGTCCTAGGACTGTGGCGAGGAAATCGCTGGTCGGCTTAATTACACTCCGCTGGTCAGAAGCGATCTTGTCCTTGCGACTCAGGATCACGAAGTTCGATGAATTCCGCCATGCCGTATTCACGTCGCGAAATGCTTTCTCGTTCAGGTCTCGGTTTCGGAGCGATCGGGCTGGCGAGCGTTTTGCAACAGACTGGACTCTTGCAGCCAACGGTCGCAAGCGAGGCGGGCGGGGTTGCTCTCAATCCGCTGGCACCTAGGCATCCCCATTTTCCGGCGAAGGCCAAGCGAGTCATTCATCTGTTCATGAATGGTGGGCCGTCGCACGTCGACACATTCGACCCGAAGCCATCGCTCGACAAGTACCATGGACAGGAGTTGCCGTTCAACTTGCCAACCGAGCGAAAAACCGGGGCTGCGTTTCGTTCGCCGTTTCGGTTCCGGAAGTACGGCGAATCGGGGATCGAAGTCAGCGAACTGTTCGATCACACGGCGAAGCACATCGACGACATCGCGGTGATTCGTTCGATGCAGGCGGACGTGCCGAATCACGAGCCGTCGCTGTTGCTCATGAACTGCGGCGAGCCTCGGCAGATTCGGCCCAGTTTCGGATCGTGGATGACCTACGGCCTCGGCAGTGAGAACCAAGACCTGCCCGGATTCATCGCGATGTGTCCCGGCGGCTATCCGATTCAGGAGTCGCAGAACTGGCAGGCAGGTTTCCTGCCCGGCGTCTATCAAGGGACATACATCGACACGAAATCGACCGAGATCGACAAGCTGATCGAGAACATCCGCAACCCTCATCTCAGCGTGACGCAGCAGCGGCGACAGCTGAATTTGTTGCAAGAGCTGAATCGTCGGCATCAGCAGCAGCGGCCGGGGGACGCGCAGCTTGAAGCCCGCATTCAATCGTTCGAGCTGTCGTTCCGCATGCAACGCGACGCCGAAGATGCGTTTGATGTCAGCCGCGAGCCGAAGCATGTGCTCGACGCTTATGGCCCCGGTACGCAGGCTCGGCAGATTCTGATTGCTCGGCGATTGATCGAGCGCGGAGTGCGATTCGTCCAAGTCTGGCACGGCGAAGGCCAGCCGTGGGACAACCACGACGATATCGAAGCCAATCACCGCCGACTTGCCAAGCAGTGCGATCAAGCGATCGGCGCGTTGCTGACCGACCTCAAGCAAAGCGGGTTGCTCGACGAGACGTTGGTCATCTGGGGCGGCGAGTTCGGCCGCACGCCGACCGTGGAACTCCCGAAGACCGGCTCGAATGCCGGCAAGATCAACGGCCGCGACCACAACCATCACGGTTTCACGATGTGGCTGGCTGGCGGCGGCGTGCGCGGCGGCTACGTCCACGGAGCCACCGACGAATTCGGCTTCAAAGCGGTCGAGCAACCGGTTCACGTCCACGACCTGCACGCCACGCTACTGAAACTCCTCGGCTTCGACCACGAACGCTTCACCTACCGCTACGCGGGCCGCGACTTCCGCCTGACCGACGTGCATGGCAAAGTCGTGCACGAGCTGATCGCGTGATGGAGGAATTGGTCGGGTCTGCGAATTTCAGAAATTGCGGAGATCGTTGTGAGAAGTAGAATCCACTGTGACCGCAAATTCTGAAATTCGCACATCCGACGCCGATCGTCTAGATCCCGCCCGCCCATCGAGTGAAGCTCGATTCCTCGCCGCTATGGCCGACGCTGGCTTTCCGGTTCCGTCGGTCGCGGCGATTCGCGAGCGATTCCAGCCGTTGCCAATCGCGCTCGCGGAGTTGTTGCTCGAATGGATTCCTCGGCTGGAGGAGGGGCCGTTGCAGGAGTCGGTGGCGTGGGCGTTGTTAGCGGCTCGGAAGGGGACGTTGGATGGAGCCAAGCTCAGCGAGTTGTTTGACGCCGCGTCGAGCGACGATTTGAAGCACGCGCTCGCAGCGGTCATCCATCAGACTCGGCCGAGGAACCTCGGCGAGTGGCTGCTCGCAGCGGTTCGAGACCGGCGGTCGGGAACCGCTCGCAATCAATTAGCGGCAGCCGTCGCGAAGATGTTGCCGTCCGAACGAGCGATCCCGGTGCTGCTTGAAGTCTTTTACGAGGCCCCTTTGGCGGCCGTGCATCCACTCGGCAAGGTCGGTGATGTGCATGCGCGAGACATCCTCGCAGCGGCACTCCCAACGGCGACCGGTCCGTTGCGGCGTGAATTACGGCAGGCGATTGCGCGGATCGAGCGGCGATGTGCCAAGCACTCGCTTCGGCGGCCGGGGGAAGACAGTCCGCCAAATTCGTTTTGAATCCATTTCATGTCTCGGGGAAGTGACATCCCTCACTCGCCTTGTGTTTTCGATCGGCGCGGCGTTCTACTTCTGGCCGTCCTGAATCACTTCTTGCCAAAAGGATTTTACCGATGAAACTCTTCCTGAAAACTACTGTGTTGTCGATGCTGGTTTGCGGATTCACTTTTGCCGCGTCATTGCTTGTCGCTGACGAATCGGCCACACCCTCGAAAGAGACCCTCAAAGGGCAGGGGCCGGGGTGGCGAGACCTCACGGAGGCGGACTTCGTGAACGTGAATTGCAATCCCGACACTTGGACCTGGAAGGACGGGCTCATTCAATGCACGGGTACGCCCGTGGGTGTGATACGCACCAAGAAAGAGTTTACGAATTTGGAACTCGTTGCGCAGTGGCGGCATCTGAAGCCGGCCGGGAACTCCGGCATCTTTCTGTGGGCGACTGAGGAAGGAATGAAAGACTTGAAGCCGAACGCTTTGCCGAAGGTCGGCATTGAAGTGCAAGTGTTGGACATCGGCTACGAGACGAACTGGGAGAAGTCCAAAGGGAAACCATCGGACTGGTTCACCAGCCACGGAGACGTGTTTCCGGTCGGCGGTTCCAAGATGAAGGCGATTACGCCCCAGATCACCTACACGCGCGATGATGGTTCGACCTATGTGGTGGGCAAGCCCGACAGCAGCCGCAGCTTTCCGACGAAGCGAATCACCAAACCGGTCGGCGAATGGAACGACTACTACGTCCGCGCGGTCAACGGCGAGGTCGAACTGTGGGTCAACGGCGAGAAGGTCAACGGCGGCAAGGACTGCGAACCGAACAAAGGATTCCTCTGCCTCGAATCAGAAGGCTCGCCCGTCGAATTCAAAGGCCTGCGGATTCGTGAACTGCCGTAGGTCAGCCTTTCTTAGCTGAATGGATCTATCAACAACGCGGTATTGCCAATTGGGGTCCAGCTGGAAAGCCTGATCTGCTTCTCAGTCCGCGACCAAGTAGGACTTCAGCAAGCGGAAGTCGTGCCGGGTGCAACTTTGAAATCTGGTGGTGTCAGGAGGCCAGCCGCGCGGTTTGATTTTCACTTGGTAGATAGGTCCGCTCCCTTACTCCTTGCTTTTGGGTGACCAGAAGGGCCGAACTTCATTGGCCAACGGCCGCCCGATCTTCTCCGCGAATGCGATTTGGCGGCTGGTCCAATTCTGGTCGAGCGTCTTCGAGGTGTCGCGGCCCAGAGGACGTTCCATACCGGTGTTCCAGAGGCGGAATCTCAAATCGAATCGACCAGATAAATGCCGTCGTAGGTGCTCTCCAGCCCTTACAAGTACGAGAAGATGTGGCACAACGAACGGGCTTGCATCTTCTCGGTCAACTGAAAGAAACCTGTGCCCTGTCCGCGGTTTCCAGTCCCGCTAGAATTCCGCTGTGAATTTCAAGTCCGCTTTCGATTTCCAGGAGGATGACGTGCGCTGGTCCAAGGCTTTGATCCCGACGATGAAGGAAGTCCCGGCGGACGCAGAAGTCCCCAGCCATCAACTCATGTTGCGGGCCGGCCTGATCCGACAACTCATGGCCGGCAGCTACACCTACCTGCCGCTCGGCTGGAAGGCGCTTCGCAAAGCCGAAGCGATCGTCCGCGAGGAAATGGAAGCCGCCGGAGCGATCGAAATCCACATGCCCGCGCTGCAACCGATCGACCTCTTCCTCCGCACCGGACGCAAGGAGGCCTTCGGCAACGTGCTGTTCAACTGGAAGCAACGTCGAGGCAACAGCGAGGTCCACTTCGCGCTCGGCCCGACGCACGAAGAAGTCGTCACCGATCTCGTCTCGAAGCACGTCAGTAGCTACCGCCAACTGCCGCTGAACTTGTTTCAGATCCAGACAAAATTCCGCAACGAAGAGCGGCCGCGGTTCGGAGTCCTTCGCACCAGCGAATTCCTGATGAAGGACGCTTACAGCTTCCACGCGACTCTTGAATCGTTGAATGAAACCTATCAGGCGATGTACCGAGCGTACTGCCGTATCTTCGCTCGCTGCGGACTCGAATACCTGCCGGTCGAAGCCGAGAGCGGCCCGATTGGCGGTGATGCTTCGCATGAGTTCATGTGTCCGGCCAACAACGGCGAGGACCGCATCGTCCACTGCCGCACAACCGGCTACGCCGCGAACCTCGAACGCGCCGACACCGGCCGCAAACCACCGACCATCGCCACCTCACCCGAAGCGAAGCCGCTCACGAAACTGCACACGCCCAACGTCGGCTCGATTGAAGCGGTCTGCAAATTCTTGAAATGCAAACCCGAGAGGATGGTCAAGACGCTGATCTACTCAGCCGACGACAAACCGGTCGCGGTTCTGATTCGCGGCGACCACGAAGCTAACGAAGGCAAAGTCCGCCGTGCGCTTGGTGCGACAAAGCTCGAAATGGCGACGCCCGAAGTCATCCTGCAAGTGACCGGCGCCCCCGTCGGCTTCGCCGGCCCGGTCGGCATCAAGTGCCCGATCTTCGCCGATCACGACGTCCCGCTCATCGTCAACGCGATCACCGGAGCGAACGAAGGGGATCACCACATCGTCAACGTCAACGTCGGCCGCGACTACTCGCTGACGACGACACACGACCTCCGCAACGCTGCCGCCGGCGATCCGAGTCCTCGCGGTGAAGGGACGCTCGAACTCGTTCACGGCATCGAGATCGGACATGTCTTCAAGCTCGGCACGAAGTACTCGGTCTCGCTGGAGGCGTACTTCTCCGACGAGAAGGAAACGCGGCATCCGCTCATCATGGGCTGCTACGGCATCGGCGTGAACCGCATCATCGCCGCGCTCGCCGAGACGAAAAACGACGAAAACGGTCTGATCTGGCCCCTCGCCGTCGCTCCCTACGAAGTCGTTGTGATCCCGCTTCAAGAAGAACCGGCCGTCGTTGAAGCCGCCGGGTCGATTTACTCTCAGCTTCAAAAATCCGGCGTCGATGTGCTGCTCGACGACCGCGCTCAGCGAGCTGGCGTGAAATTCAAAGACGCCGACCTGATCGGCTTCCCGCTGCGAGTCGTCATCGGCGGCAAGGGCCTGCAAGAAGGCCTCATCGAACTGAAATGGCGCACCGACTCAGCCCCCGCCAAAGTCCCCGTCGCTGACGCACTCGCAACCGTCCTCAGCCAACTCGCCGACCGCCGCCGGCAAGAGGCCGCGAGGGTTCCGGTTTAGGAACTCAGGCGGACGCCGCCGATGGAGCACTTCCGCGCAACATGGTTATCCGAAAAGCTCTCCCAGCACGCGACCGCCTTCGGTGATTGGCGTCGGTCGGCCTTCGGGGTCGGGGATGCGGAGGTTGGGATCGATGCCGAGTGAGCGGAAGATCGTGGCGGAGAGGTCGGCGGGGGTGACCGGTTTGTCGGCGGGGTAGCCGGCGTGTTTGTCGGACTTGCCGTAGGCAGTGCCGCCACGGATGCCGGCTCCGGCGAAGAGCATGGGAAAGCAGTGGCACCAGTGGCCTCGGCCACCTTGCGGAGTGACACCGGGGGTGCGGCCCATTTCGCTCGTGAGCACGACCAGCGTTTCGTCCAGCAGGCCGCGAGTCGACAAGTCTTCGAGGATCGCCGTATAGGTTTGGTCGAGGCCCGGCAGCAGGATGTTCTTGATGTCGTTGTTCTGAATGTGCGAGTCCCAGCTGTAGCCGTCGGGGCATTCCCACTGGACGGTGACGAAGCGTGCTCCAGCTTCGAGTAATCGCCGGCCCAGCAACGCAGCCTGGCCGAACAGGTGCCGGCCGTAGCGGTCTCGGGTGGTGGGTTTCTCTTGGCGGATGTCGAGTGCGTTACGAATTGGAGCCGAATTTGCCAGCTCGAACGCTCGTTGCTGGAAGCGCGAGTAGGTTTCGATCGGGCGGGTCCGTTCGATCGACTCGCACGCGATGTCGAATTGTTCGAGCAGCGTCTTGCGGCGGTTCAGCCGGTCGAGCGTCAGCGTTGGTTGCTCATCGAGTCCTTGAATTCGCAGGTCCATCTCTTGATCGGTGACTTCGCGGAAGAACGGATTGTCCTTCGCATCGCGGCGGCGAAAGTTCGTCGCCAGCGCATTGTACGACCGGCCCAGCCAACCGGCGTACTGCCCCGGATAGTCGTAGCCTTGCAAGTGCCCCAGCGGAGCTGGCACATAGACGTAGCTGGGCATGTCGCGGAAGCGTCCGGCCGCGGCTCGCTGGTCGAGGTATTCAACGATCGAACCCATCGCCGGCCAATCTTTGTCGGGTGTGGCGTTGAGGATCGTCTCCGGCAAGTGCCACGGCCGGCCGGTCTGCATCCAGTGGCAAGCGTGATGATTGTTGTGCGTGTGATGGACGGTCCTGACGACCGCGAACTTGTCCGACATCGCCGCCATGCGCGGCATGTGTTCGCAGATCCGCAGGTCCGGCGTGCGCGAGTCGATGGGCGAAAACGTCCCGCGAATGTTTTCCGGAGCCTCCGGCTTCATGTCCCACGTCTCATGCTGACTTGGACCACCGTAGAGGTATAGGAACAGGACAGACTTCGCGCGCGCGGGCAACAGCCCACCGGCTTCTTCCGCCGCGAAGAGTTTTGGCAGCGTCGCACCGAGCAATCCTGCACCACAGGCTTGCAGCAAGTTGCGGCGAGCGAATCCGTCGCACACTCGTTGAGGTCTTCCGAAAATCTCGAGCATGATGACTCCAAATCAAAACAGCGCGGCGATCGGCTGACCCTCCTCCATCAATCGGAAGGGGCGGCCTTCGGCGTCGATGGCGTTCAAGTCGTCGATGCCCATCGCGCGGTACACGGTGTGAGCGATGTCTTCGGCTCCAACCGGATTATCGGCGGGATATTCGGCGACCTTGTCGGTCGTGCCGTAGGCTTGGCCTCCTTGGATGCCGCCGCCGGCCAGCAGAATGGATTGGCACGCGGTCCAGTGATCGCGACCGGCTCCGCTGACGCCGCCGGAGCGTGGGTCGCCGATCTTTGGTTTGCGCCCCATCTCACTGCTCACGAGGACCAGTGTCGTATCGAGCATCCCTCGCTCATGCAGGTCAGCCAGCAGTGCGGCGAAGGGGCGATCGAACTCCGGCAGCAGGTGGTCGCGCAGGCAACCGAAATTGTTGCCGTGCGTGTCCCAGCCGCCGCCGCTCTTGCAGAGTTCGCTGACGATGTCGCTCCCTTTCCAGAACACCGTGACGAACGGCACGCCCGCTTCAACCAGTCGCCGAGCCATCAAGAAGCTGGTTGCGGTGATGGTGTTGCCGTACTGATTGCGAATCGATTCCGATTCGGCCGAGAGATCGAAAGCGGCTTTCGTCTGCGGTGCGGTCAGCAGGGAAAACGCTTTCTCCTGCTGCTTCGAGTAACCGCCAGCGGAGAGCGAATGCTCCACCAATCGAGTTGTCCCATCGAGCGACGACAGCAAGTCTCGCCGCGACTGCAAGCGGCCAAGCCCAATGTCGCCGTGAAGCTGCAAGGCCGGCGCGGTAAACGTCATCGGCTTCGCACGCGAGCCATCCACGAAGACTGGATCAAACTCCAAGCCGAGTCGCGCACCAAACTGTCCCGGCCGTGTGTATTCGGGAGCCCCTTCCTTCTGCGGCAGCGAGATCACCGACGGCAGGTAAGGATGCGGCGGCCGCTTGTAGGCGACGGTCGAAGCCATTGACGGCCAATCGGTCGGGTACGGCGTGCGAGCATTCAGCAACTGCCGAAACGACGGATCGCCCGCGTGGCCGGTCAGGTTGTAGTAGTAGCCGTGATGATGGTCGCCGGTCCCTCGACCGAAGTCTCCCAGCGACCGCACGACGGCAATGTGATGCGCTTGCTTCGCCGTGAACGGCAGGTGCTCGCACAGTTCCAGGCCGGGAGCGCTCGTCGCGACAGGATTGAATTCACCGCGATACTCCAGCGGAGCATCGGGCTTCAAGTCCGTGGTGTCGATATGCGAAACACCGCCGCTCAGCCAGATCATGATGCAGGACTTCGCGGGCTGCTTGCCACGCGCTGCATTGCTCGATGACGGACCGCGATCCGCTCGCGCCGCATTAACTCCGCAAAAGCCCGCACCACCTGCCACCAGAAACGCCCGGCGATCCAGCGAGCCAGCATCAGGAATCCGCAAACCCATTGAACTTCTCCATCCTAAACCCGGACGAAGGAACTACTCAGATAGCGGAGGATATTATCGAATCGAGTCGTGCAGCACGATCTGTAAAACCGCCGAATGATTGAAACCTCCCAGGCACAAAGACACCAAGGACAGAATTCCTTAATGCCTTCGTGTTTTGGTGGTTTCCAGTGTTTCCGAATGTATGGATTACTTCGGCGTAACGATCACTCGGCTACTGGTGATCTTCACGTCCTGCTTCGGGCGGTCGCCGGAGCCTGTCGGAACGCTGCCGATTTTGAGCACCACATCGAGACTCGCTTGATCCGCGGTCTTGCCGAAGACGGTGTATTGGCGGTCGAGATGCGGCACTCGGCCGAGGCAGACGAAGAACTGCGAGCCGGCCGAATTCGGATCGTTCGTGCGGGCCATCGAGAGGACGCCCGCCTCGTGCAACTTGGCGTTGAACTCTTGCTTGATCGTGTAGCCGGGCCCGCCAGTGCCGTTCCCCAACGGACAGCCGACTTGGATCACGAAGCCGGAGATGACTCGGTGGAAGATGATACCGTTGTAATAGCCAATCTTCGTCAGGCCGATCAAATTGTTGGCGTGACCGGGAGCCACGTCGGGATACACGTCGAGCAAAATTTTTCCCATCGTCGTTTCAAACTCGACCTGATAGGTGTTTTTTGAGTGATCCACATCCTTCAAAGCGGCGTCCACTTCGGCTCGGCGATTCGGTCCAGACAATCCCACGGGAGTTTCCTTTCAAGAGTCAGCTTTCAAATCCGCCGCAGCTTACAAGCGCTGGACGATTGGGTGCGGATCGTAGAAGCCGCGCCGCGCTTCGGCAAACTAGGTCGTGTTGACATTCCAGCCGTCTAAGCGGGGGAGACGCGGTAGGCCGCCTGTGAGCAATTGGCCTCAAGGAAGACGAGATCCTGCGTCGGTTTGAATCGTCGGATGAGCAATGGGAACGGGTGAAGTGTGTTTTGTCGGAAAGCCGGGCGATCCGGGGCGGAGCGGCGAGTCGAACGGTGTCTTTCAGCGGTTCAATCGTTGGGCAAAGAAGGGCATTTGACAGCGAGTCTTCGACGCCTCGCAAGACTCGGATCTGGGATGGCTGCTCGGCGCGACGGTCGTGTGGGCTCACGTTCACGCGGCGGACGCCCGCATAAAAACAGGAACCGGGAACTCGGCCGGTCGTGCGGCGGATTCGGAACGAAGATTCACGCGGCCTGTGACGATCCCGGCAACCCGATAAAGTTTTTGCTGACGCCGGGCCAGACACACGACATCACGCAAGCCGCGTGATTCTTGGAAAGTCTGTCGGCAGAACACGTCATCGACGACAAGGGCAATGATGGCGATCGTGTGCTGGAGAAGATCCATGCTCAGGGGAGCCAAGCCGTGATTTCTTCCAAGAGCCACCGCAAAGTCCAGCGACCTTACGATCGAGAACTGTACCGCGATCGCAACCACAGCGAACGTCTGTTTGCACGTCCGAAACAATGCCGCCGCATCGCCCACCGCTACGACAAAACCGCCCGCAACTTTCTGGCCTTCCTCCGTTTGGTCGCCTCCATGATCCTCCTCGCGTGAATGTCAGCCTGGCTTAGTCCTTGGTGATACGCTGAGTTTCAGGAGACTGGCAGGCAGCATATGCTGCCTCTGTTCGGCCGTTGAGTGTGCCGAGGCAAGTTTTCTTTTTCTCAGGAGATCCGCATCATGAAGTTGAACCAATTGTCCGCGTGGGGAATCGTGCTGAGCGTGTTGCTGGCCGTCGTTGCCCTGCGTTCCAACGCCACCAACGGCCAGGAGCAAAAGATGACAGGAGTCTATGAATTGCGAACCTACACGACGCTCGAGGGCCGCCTGCCGAATCTGAACGCTCGGTTCAAAAATCACACGATGAAGCTGTTCGAAAAGCATGGCATGAAGAACGTCATGTACTGGACTCCGACCGACGAGAAGACAGCGAACAACACACTCATCTACGTCCTGTGGCACGCCAGTCCCGAAGCGGCAAAGAAGTCCTGGGACGGTTTTCGCAACGATCCGGAATGGCACAAGGCGCGCGATGAATCTGAGAAGGACGGCAAGATCGTGGCCAAGGTTGAAGCGGTTTACATGAAGGCGACGGAGTATTCACCGAAGCCATGACCGATGAATTCGTGGCTTGAACGCCTCGTTCGAGCGGATCGGATGGGGCGTCTAAATTACAATTCGGCCACAAAATGAATTTGCCGAGCGACCTCGCGGAAGCCGAGCGATGTGTAGAGGTGCTCGCCGACGGCGTTTTGTGCCAGCGTTTCTATTTTGGCGTGGGTCAGGCCGCTTTCGCGAAAGTGCTGTAAGGCGAATTCGATCAGCTTGCGTCCCAAACCTTGGCCTCGGCAGTCGGCTTCCAGCGCGAGGTTGGGAATGTGGCCGATCCCCGCCTCGCGATCTTGCCAGGTTGTGATGCAGCCGATGATCCGGCCGTCGATTTCGGCTACGAAGATGCCGTTCGGCTCGCGAGCGGCGTCCTCGTCCAAATGTCGAGCCTTTCGCCATTGCCAGTCGTGGCCGTGGATTGGTCCGAAGAGTTTCTGCATCCCTTGGTCAATCGACACGCCGTCGAACGCCGCAACGGTGATCCGTTTCAGAGTTGGCAAGTCGTCAGGGTGGAAGGGGCGGATGAGCATAGTGTGGTTTGTTGCGTTGTCCGTTGTCTGCGGAACGACACAGCGTATCATTCTCGCCTGTTGAATCGCAGCCACGGACTACGAGCCACCGCCTTGCCATGATCGATGTTGCCTGTTTGACTGCAGAATCCTTTGACGACGCGCGCTATGACCTCCCCGATTGCGGGCAATGGGTCGAGTTAGTACGTGGCCGCGTCGAAATTCTGAGTCCCCCAGAGGAGGAGCATCGAGTCGCGGTCCTGAATTTGTCGAAGGCATTGGCCGACTATTTGAATGAGCATCGCGAAGGCTATCCGTGCTTCGATTTGGGCCTGATCGTCAGCCGCGATCCCGACACGGTTCGATTTCCCGCCATCAGCTATTTTCTCGGTGGCGACTTGTTCGCCGAGACCGACAAGGTCATCACGGACACGCGGCCCGCTCTAGTTGTTGAAGTCATGTCCTCGAATGACCGCCGCGGGTCACTGAATGATCGCATATTTGAGTACACGAACTGGGGTGTCGAAGTCTTGTGGATTGTCGATCCCGACGACAAAGCCGTGCATACGATTCGTCCCGGCTACGCGAACCAGGCGGTTCGCGAACACGAGACGCTCAGCGGGAGTGTGTCGTGGCGGCACAAGACGACAGCTCAGCTGATTCTGCCTGACTTTCGCATCGCCGTGGCCGACATTTTCACGCCACCGGAGTACTGGCAGAAGCCGAAGCCGTGAAACCACTGGTTGGTGCAGCCTACGGCCGAGTGATCAACGACGTTGACAGCCCGGCGCAAAGGCCGCGGAAGATGGCGATCTTTTCGGTGGGCGACATCAAGCTGGGACGGTACTTCTTCCAGAGCGATTCGGCGACGGCGGGGTCTTTCGCAACCATTGCCGCAAGCATTTCAAACCCTTCTTCGCGCCACAGCATTTCTTTTTTGAAGCTGCTAACGAGATCGAACGCCTGTTCGGTTTGTCCCGCCTTGGCCAACCGACATGCCAACCGCAATCCCGAGAGTAACAGCCAGTCGGTATCTTCGGTCGAAGATTTCTCACCTTCGGCTTTTGCCGGTTGATAGGTTTCGAGCTTTCGAGCGAGAGTGCTCACATTCACGTCTTTCTTTTCGGCCGCGTCAGCGATCTCGCGTTGCAGTGCATCGCGAGCATCTGTCAGTTCGCCGGTCGTGACGGCATTCTCGCACTGCCGAGCCTGTTCGATCTCGCCCGCCGCGCGAAGTCGCTGGCCGAGACGCACGGACAAGTTGGTCTTGAGAAAATCCTCGCGATTTTCCGGGGGAGTGCTGTCTTTGGCGTTGGCGGTGGCTTCGGTCCAGACCGCATCGAGCAGCGGCCAATCCAGCGCCGCCTTCAGGAATTCCGTTTGCAGAGCGAACCGCGCGTTCGCGGCATCCAACATCAACCGGCACTTCGCGCGGTACGTCGTCAAGGTTTGCACGACCCTGTCGTCGGTCTTCAAGTTCAGAGCGGTTTTCAACTGAGCTTTGACCGCATTGGCGTCGCGAGAAGTCGCCTCGAACAGCTGGGTCGCCACGAATGGGCTGGGGGCGCGGCCTCGCAGATGTTGCATTGCGGCGGCCAGCGATTGTGTCGCCGGCTGTGTCTGGCCGAGAAGTGTTTGTGCTCGGGCGACTTCAGCCGCTGCGAGCGCGTTCAATTTGGATGAGACGGGATCGGCGAGGTCTAATTTCAAGATCTCCTTCATTTCTGGAATCACGAAACTTTGTGGAATTGGGATCGAGGTCATCGCTGTCGCCGCATTCGCAATCGCGCGATTCGCAGCTTCATTTTGTTTGACCGTCAAACGGCCTGCAGCGACGCGCGCCCAAACATGAGCCTGAGTGGCGGGAGATTCGCCAACGACCGCGGCGGCGATCATCTCGTCATTGTTCGCGCCGGCCGACTTCGGCGAGGCGACCACGGCATCTCCCCAGGCCGCCCAGCATTCCGCTTTGGTCTCAGCGTCGGGTGCGAGTTTCAGCCATTCTACGCCCTTGTCCGCGTGCCCCCGCAGGACCAACGTGATTGTCGTCACAACCCACTGCGGCGATTTCCAAGGGATGATTGGCAGTGATGACGCGGCTTCCTCCAAATTGAACGAGCGAGTCAAGCGTGCTCGGCGGGAGATGGCGGCCAATGATCCACTTGATCCCGACGGCAGCATGTTTTCCCGTTTCATTTGGCTTTGTGCGTCCGCGGTACGTCCACTGACGAAGAGCACTGCTGCCAAGTCGGTCGTCGCATCGAAAGTGTGTCGGCCTATGGGTAATTCTGGCGTGGCCTTCCAGGCGGCTTCGAGCGCGGCCTTGGCCTCGTCGGAATTGCCCAGCGCCAATTCACGCCAGGCGATCTGAGTCAGCGGCGAAACCTGGTGATAAGGCAGCTTCGGGGCGAGATTCAGCAACTGATCAATGTTCTCGCGTGCGGCTTTGAGGTCGCCGGCCTCAACGTAGGCTTCCGCAGCCAGACGTCGGCAGAAATGCTTGCTCCGGTTTTTGTCAGTCACGCGAGCGACTTCCACGATGTACGGCAGAATGGCTGCTCGCAATTGTTCGCCACCCGGTTTGGCCTTGGCCACTTCTTTCGTTTCTTCTCCTTTCTCCGTACCTGTGCTGATGGTGTTCGCGGCCGGCGATTGGCCGCCGGTCTGCGCGGGTGCAGCCGGAGGCTTGATCCCTCCCGGCTCACTGAACACGAAGTACCACAGACTGCCGCCGGCCAAGACCAATGTGCTGACGACCGTCAGAATGATCGCCGGTGACGTTTTTTTCGCTGTGGTCGGAGTGGCCGTCGCGGTCGGAGTCGACTGAGTTCGAGGGTCAGAGGCAGCGTCCGCACCGCTGTTTTTCGGTGCCGTGAAAATAGGGAGCGCGCATTTTTCGTTGCAGCACTTCACTTCTTTGCCTGCCACATCGTTGGGCGCGAAGCCTGGAGTTTCGCACATCGGACAAATCAATCGCACGGTCTTGCCCTTGGCAGGCCGCGGCGAAAGCGGAATCGCTCGGCTGTTCGACGCAGCATCGACTCCGAACGGATCATCGTCGTTATCTTTGCTCGCGGAGGGCGCGGACTTGACCGGAACGGACTTGGCCGCCGGGGGGGCGGTTGTGGGCGCACTGGGCCGCTCTTTAGCGACAGGTTTCTGCGCGGTCTTTTGACCAGGGTTTGGATGGCCTCCTTTGCCGGTTTTCATGTTGGCGCCGCAGAACGGACAGTTCTCGACATCGTCATCCAGGACCGATTGTTTGCACGCGGGACAGGTCGGAAACATGGAAACTCGATTCCGTTTTGTAGAGGTGATTGAAACTGTCCGCAGCAGAATACCATGAGTTGGGAGAAGTGTCTTGCGAACAGACAAACGAGCCGGTTCGTATCAGATTTCAAGCGGCTGGTGACCGAACGGCCAACTCCCAAAGTCCTCCAAAGGCTGTGCACCTGCCTCAACCTCCCAACGACCAAGCCGATTCGTACAAGGCCACGATCTCTTCGGCTGTCGGCACTCGCGGGTTGTTTTGCGGACTGCCGGAGGTGAGCGCATCGGCGGCCATCTTCGACAACAACGATCGGAATCGAGCTTCGTCAACCCCGCGGCAATCCCGCAATCGAGGCACATTGAGATCTGTGTTGAGTTGCTGCAGGCCCTTGACCAATGACTCAGCTGCTGGCTCGTCCGGCGTATGAAATGGACAGCAGTTCAGCAGCCTTGCCACGGTCGCGTACCGTGTGATGCTGGCCCGCCACGAGAACTGCGTGACCGTCGGCAACAAGACCGCATTCGACAAACCGTGCGGCACATGAAAGATCGCCCCGATCGGACGGCTCATGCCGTGGACCAAACAGACGCTGCTGTTGGCGAACGCCATCCCTCCCTGACACGCCGCCAGCATCATCCCCGCGCGAGCGTCGTGGTTGTTCGGCTCGCGATACGCCTTACGGAGATGCTTCGCGACGAGTTCGATGCAAGAGAGTGCCAGCGGATCAGTCATGCCGTTGGCCTTGCGCGAAACATACGCTTCGATTCCATGTGTCAGCGTATCAACGCCGACGGCCGCCGTGAGGTCAGGGGGCATTGAAAGCGTCAGCTCGTAATCTACCAGCGCGGCGGTCGGGACCAAGTGGACGCTCAAGATCATACTCTTCACGTCCTGCGTGGTATCTGTGATGACCGCGACCTTGGTGGCTTCGCTGCCAGTGCCTGCTGTCGTCGGAATGGCGATCAGCGGAGCACCCGCTCTCGGAATTTTGTGATAGCCGGCGTACTGGCTGAGCGGCGAGGAGTTCGTGGTCAACACGCTGATGGCCTTCGCGGCATCGATCGGCGATCCGCCGCCGACCGCGACGATCGCCTGGCAATCATTCGAACGAAACAGATCCAACCCGTGCGCAACATTTTGATCAGTCGGGTCTGGTTGCACTCCGTCATAGATCGTGACCGACACTCCTGCATCATCGAGCAGCGCCGCGATCTCCCGCGCCGGTCCAAGTTGCATCATGCCAACGTCCGTGACCAGCAGGACTCGCTGAATCAAATACTTTTGCAGTTGAGCAACCACCTCGCGCCGCACTCCGCCGCCAACGAGGATTGTCGGAGGAACATGGAATGCACCGAATGCTGTCAGCATCAGATTCGCCTCGTCGCAAAGTTTCTGAAGGAATCGTAACCACGATCTGGCGAACGAGGCTACCAGCCTTGCGTCCTGCGATACGCGTTGTCCCAGCGGGAAAGCACGATCTTTTGCCGCGTGTAGAACATCACTCCCTCAACGCCTTGCACATGCAGATCACCGAAGAACGAGCGATTCCAACCGGAGAACGCAAATGCCGCCATCGGTGCCGGCACGCCGACGTTGACTCCCACCATGCCGCACGAAACTTCGCGAGCGAACTGCCGAGCCGCACCGCCGCTGTTGGTGAAGATCACCGCGCCGTTTCCGTACGGATTCCGATTCGTCCAAGTGATGGCCTCGTCGAGGTCACGCGGTCGCAGCATTGTCAGCACCGGCCCGAAGAGTTCCTCGCGAGCGATGTGCATGTCGGGGCGGGCCTCGTCGAACAGGGTCGGCGAAACGAAAAAGCCACGGCTTTGACTCTCGTGTTTGCCACCACGGACCAGAACGGCTCTTTCGGCAACCCCCCATTCAATGGATCGCAGGATTCGCTCACGCGAGGCGGAGTCGATGACAGGTCCCATGTCCGCTTTGGGGTTCGCAGAGGTGTCGCCAACCACCAAGTTGTCGATTGCGGCGGCAATCTGTTCGCGAGTTTGCGAGGCGGCGTTGCCGACCGCCATCAAGATCGAGCCAGCCATGCATCGCTGTCCCGCGCAACCGAAGGCCGCTCCCATGATCGCTCGCGTCGTCGCGTCCGGTTCGGCATCGGGCATGACGATCATCACGTTCTTCGCTCCGCCAGCCGCTTGCACTCGTTTCCCGTGCCGGCAGCCAGTGACATAAACATGCTCGGCGACACGCGTGGAACCAACGAAGCTGATCGCCGCAATCTCTGGATGTTCGAGCAACGCATCGACTGCCTCGCGGCCACCATGCACGATGTTCAGTACGCCCGGCGGCCAACCTGCTTCGAGGGCCAATTCCGCGAGACGCACGGCCGTTAGCGGCACCTTCTCGCTTGGCTTGAGAATGAACGTGTTGCCACACGCGACCGCGATCGGAAACATCCACAGCGGGACCATCGCCGGAAAATTGAACGGAGTGATGCCCGCGCATACTCCGATTGGCTCACGCATCGTCACGCCGTCGATTCCCTCGGCGACCTGCGGCAGGTGTTCCCCTTTGTTCAGGTGCGAAATGCCGCAGGCGAAATCGACAACCTCGATTCCGCGCCGGATGTCACCGCGAGCTTCCTCCAGCGTCTTGCCGTTCTCGCGGGTGATCAGCGCGGCGAGTTCCTCGAAGTGCGTTTCGAGCTTCGCCTTGAACGCGAACATCCTGGCGGCTCGCGCCGGCGCCGGTGTCTTCGACCAAGTCACGAACGCCGCCGACGCAGCTTGGATGGCGGCCTCGACTTCGGCCGCTCCACACATCGGCACGCGAGCGATTTCTTCGCCGCGCGACGGATTGAAAACCGGACTCCAGCCGGAAACCTGCGGTGTGACCCAACACTCACCGAACAGCACAGGCACATCCATCATTCTGGCCCCCTCATTGAGTATTCCCCGATTCCTCGCAAACATCAATCAGGTTGGCAGAATCATGGAGCACAGAATCATGACGACGGGAAAGTCTGTGCTTCATGATTTTGTGTTCCCTGATTATGTCGCCCTTCCGGGAAATCCATGAATAGCCTCTGTCAACTGCTGGTGCTTTTGGGCAGCCTCGCCCTGTTGATGTGCTTGGTAATCCGCGGCAAGAGCATTTTCGTCGTCGCGCCTCTGTGTGCGTTGCTGGCTGTGACGCTCAGCGGCGAAGACCCGGTGGCGAAGATGAACGGAGCCTACATGGAGGGCTTCGCGGACTACGTGAAGAAATTTTATCTGATTTTCGCGCTTGGAGCAGTCTTCGGAAAGCTGATGGAAGATTCTGGAGCGGCGATCACGGTCGCAAACACGGTTGGCAAGTTGCTCGGCAAAGAGCGGGCATGTTTGGCGGTCGTGCTGGCCTGTGCATTGTTAACGTATGGCGGGGTGTCGCTGTTTGTCGTGGGATTTTCGGTCTATCCCTTGGCTGTGCAGTTATTCCGAGCGGCGAGTTTGCCGAGGCGTTTTATTCCGGGAGCGATTGCTTTTGGTTCGATCACCTTCACGATGACTTCGGCCGGATCGCCAGAGATTCAAAATCTGATTCCGATCCAGTACCTGATCGACGAGGCCACTAAGCAGCCGTTGACCGACGCTCGTGCCGGCTGGCCGGTGAGCATCATTGTCGCGGTCGGCATGTTCGCCGTCGGCCAGTGGTATCTGGAACGAGTTCTTCGCCGAGCCGTCGCCGACGGTGAGCGATTTGAGCCTCGCGACGGTGACCACGTCGCGACTCAAGCGGATTCACGCCGACCGTCGTTTATCGTGGCGATCACGCCGCTGGTCGTCACGCTGTTGGCGTTGAATCTTTTGCCATTTGCTTGTCATCAGTTGGCGCACTTTGTTTCGGCGGCGAGCAGCCCAACAATTCATGCCGTGCTCAGCAAGTTCCCTGAAGATGGGACGTTGTCGATCCTGCTGGGCGTGTTGGCGGGTGTTTGCTTGATGCGTCGTCAGTTGGCGGATGTGTGGCAGTGCTTCGGCGACGGTTTCATCAATGGTTTGTTGGCGGTCGGTTCCACGAGTGCTGTGGTTGGTTTCGGCTCTGCGGTCAAAGATCTGCCGGCCTTTCAAACGGTGGTCACTTGGGTGACTCATTTGCCGTTCGAGAATCCGCTGGTCAGTGCCGCGATTGCGGTGGCAGTCATCGCCGGGATTGCCGGTTCGGCATCGGGAGGGCAGGGGATCGCGCTGCCGATTCTCAAGCCGATCTACATCGACCAACTCGACGTCGCACCGCGAGCGTTGCATCGCGTGGTCTCAATCGCGTCTGGCAGTTTGGACTCGTTGCCGGCAAACGGGTATCTCGTCATGCTGATTCGCAACATCTGTGGCGAGACGCACGCTCGGGCCTACGGGCCGATCTTCGTGACGACCGTGCTGCTGCCGGCCGCCGGCACGGCACTGGCCATCGCGCTGTTCAAGTGGTTTCCCAGTTGGGCGGCGATGTGAGTTTCACCGCAGATCAGCACGACGCGCGAGCGAGCGATTCCTGTTGCTGTGGTTGACCAGTCGCTGGCGCATCGTGCTTGTGGGCTATGACACCGGACAATCCCACACCGTTCCGTAGGCACCCTCGCGTTCAAAGTGGTCGAGCATTCGGCGATAAAACTCGTGGTTGGCGAGCGTGCTGCTGTCTCCGATGACGATCAGTTTGCGGCGAGCTCTGGTGAGCGCGACGTTCATTCGGCGCGTGTCCGATAGGAAGCCGACTTCGCCGGTCGTGTTGGATCGCACGAGCGAAATGACGATCGCGTCTTTCTCGCGACCTTGGAAGCCATCGACCGTATCGATCTCCATCGCTCCGTTGCCGATCAGCATTCGCAGCAGCCGAGCCTGCGCGGCATACGGCGTGATCACCGCGATCTCCGACGGAGCGACTCCCGCAGCGAGCAGGTCGGCGACTTGCCGAGCAACGACTTCCGCTTCGCCAGGATTGCTGCGGCTGGAGCCTTCGGACTCCGCCATTTCGAGGCAGTCTGAGCCGGCCGTATCGATGAACTGCATCGCCGTTTGAGTCAGTGGAATCGAGGAGACATGCGGCAAGTCAGCCAGCAGGTGCTCACGCACGTTTTCAGCGGCGATCAGTGAGGAATCGTAAAATTCCGACGAAGAGAATCGCATGATCTGCTCGTGCATCCGGTACTGTGTCGTGAGTTGCCGCGAAATCACTTTTCCCCATTGCTTGACCAGTCGTTGCATCAAGCTGAGGTCGAAGCCCAGCTTGCTCGCCTCTGGCGACAGGATTGTCGGGGGCAACTGACAATGATCGCCCGCCAGCACGAGTCGTTTGGCTCGCAGCAGCGGAATCCAACAAGCCGGCTCGGTCGTTTGAGCCGCCTCGTCGATCACCGCCAAGTCGAACTGCAAATTGCCGAGCAACTCGTCGTCCAGTCCCGTCAGTGTCGCGCACACAACTGTCGCCGAATCGAGCAAGTGCGCGACGAGCCGCTCTTCCATCTTTCGAGCATCGGCCAGCAGCCGTTTCGCTTCCGCACGTTGTTCATTCCGCGCCCCGCGTTCGGGAGCGTTGCGAGTGAACTTGCTCACCTGCCGCCGCAGCGCCCACGCCTGCTTGGTCCATTCGCGAGCCAACTTCAAATCAGAATGCGCGGCGACCTGCAGGTCGAGCGTGTGCTCCCGCAGTTCGGGCAACACGCGAGCGGGATGTCCAATTCGGATCGCACGTTCGCCCGCCTCCAGCAATCGCTCCAACAAGTTGTCGACCGCCAGATTGCTGGGAGCACAAGCCAGCACTCGCTCGCCGCGCCGAACGGCTTGCCGAATGAGTTCGACAACGGCGGTGGTCTTGCCCGTCCCCGGCGGGCCATGAATGATCGCGATCTCTTTGGCGGACAAAGCATGTGCGACCGCCGCTCGCTGCGATTCATCGAGCGGCGCATTTGTACCACGATCATCGGTGAGTAATTCGCTGGCCGTTGTGAATTCTGGCGACTCTTCGCCGAGCAGCGTGCGTTTCAAGGCCGCAAGCCGCCCGCTGTCCGCCGCCGCGACTTGTTTGATTGCCGCCCGCTGTCGCTCACGCGAGATTTCGTCCGACGACAGGTCGAGCCGATACGACGGCCGATCGCCAATTGGCTCCGGCGATTGGGCCAGCACGACGGTGATCGTCTCACGATCGCGCTCCGTCACGACACCGCGCCAGGCACCACTTTCGGACACCTGCTCTTCGGACAACACGATCGGACAACCGGAATTCAATTTCGTCCAAGGCAACTCCGCGCGGCGATCGCGTTTCCCCATCTTCAGCACCGCGCGCCCACCGAATCCCGTTTCCTCTTCGCGAATTGTCAGCCCGATCAGGCAAAGACCGGCTCGCTCGGCCGTTTTGCCGGTCGCCAATTGCGAGTGATTCACGATTTCGGCGGCGTCCGCCTCCGCTTCGAATTCCAGGCAGCGCAGCAACCGTTGGAAATGATCGAGTGGCATTTGGGGTCGAACGGTCGCTTGCGGAAGTCTTCAGGTCTTGGCCGGGACCAACGGAGCGTCTGCCGGAGCCAGCCACTCTTGCAGCGATCGGACTTGAACCGTGGGGTTTTGGGCGAGTGCCTCGATCGCTTGTACGACGGCCAGGCAACCCGGAACGGTGGTGACGCAGGAAATACCGTGCATCACAGCGGCCGCTCGAATTTTTCCCTCGTCGGTGCGGGCGCCTTTCCCGGACGGCGTGTTGAAAATCAATTGCACGTCGTCGTTCGCCATGAAGTCGAGCAGATTCGGCCGGCCGTCTTGCAGCTTTTTGACGGGCGTGACTTCCAAACCGGCATCCGTCAGGACTCGCGCCGTGCCGCTGGTTGCGAGGAGTTTGAAGCCGAGTTGTCGCAGGCGCCGAATCGGCTCGATCATCAGTTGCTTGTGGCGGCCTGCCATGCTGATGAAAACTGTGCCGCTCTTGGGGAGCTTTGCTCCCGCGCCGATCTGGCTCTTGGCGAACGCCATCGAAAAATCGTAGTCGACTCCCATGACCTCGCCGGTGCTGCGCATCTCCGGGCCAAGAATGATGTCGACCCCTTGGAAGCGATTGAAGGGAAAGACCGCTTCCTTCACAGCCGTGTAAGTCGGCCAGATTTCCTCGGTGACACCTTGGTCGCGAAGTCTGACGCCGACCATGACTTTTGCGGCGATCTTCGCCAGCGGTCGGCCGGTCGCCTTGCTGACGAACGGCGACGTGCGGCTGGCTCGCGGATTGACTTCCAGCACGTAGACCCGGTGATGTCCGTCCTCTTCTTTGACGGCGAACTGAATATTCATGAGCCCGCGAACTTGCAATGCCCGTGCGAGCTTGTGAGTCGCTTCGCGGATTTCCTCGATGACCGTGTTCGGAAGTGAGTTCGGCGGCAACGCGCAGGCCGAGTCACCGGAATGGACCCCCGCCTCTTCGACGTGTTCCATGATACCTCCGACGATCACGTCATTCGCATCGGCAAGCGCATCCACATCGACCTCGGTCGCGTCTTCCAAAAACTTGTCGATCAGGACTGGTCGGCCTTGCGAGGCTTCGACAGCGGCGCTGGTGAACTTCACGAGCTGCGCTTCGTCGTAGCAGATCTCCATTGCGCGGCCACCGAGCACGAAGCTCGGCCGGATCAGGACCGGATAGCCGATCCGCTCGGCGGCATGACGTGCGCCGGTGATGTCAGTCGCAGTGTCATTTGGCGGTTGATGCAGGCCGAGTTGATCGAGGATGACTTGGAACCTCTTGCGGTCTTCAGCCGCGTCGATCATGTCGGGTGTCGTTCCGATGATCTTCGCGCCGGCTGCTTCGAGTCCCTTCGCCAGATTAAGCGGCGTTTGTCCGCCGAACTGCACGATGACTCCGTCGGGTTGCATCCGGTCGCAGATGTTAAGGACGTCTTCGGTTGTCAGCGGTTCGAAGAACAGCAGGTCCGAGGTGTCGTAGTCGGTGCTGACGGTCTCCGGGTTCGAGTTGACCATGATCGACTCGATGCCGAGTTCCCGCAGCGCGAAGCTGGCGTGACAGCAGCAGTAGTCAAACTCAATTCCCTGGCCAATGCGGTTCGGTCCGCCGCCGAGAATCATGACTCGCTTTTTGCCGGGCTGCTTCTGGGGGGTTTCGTCTTCGGACTCGTAAGTCGAGTAATAATACGGTGTGAACGCGGGAAACTCGGCGGCGCAGGTGTCAACCTGCTTGAAGGTCGCTTCGATCCCGAGCTTCTTGCGATAGCGGCGGACGTCCATTTCCGTGACGTCCCACCAGTAGGCAAGTTGCTGATCCGAGAAGCCAGCCTGTTTGAACCGCCAGAGCATGGCGCTGTCGGCTGCTTCAAGATGCGAGACCCCCCGGATTTCGTGTTCGAGTTCCACGATCTCGCGCAGGTGATTGAGGAACCAGCGGTCGATATTGGTCAGCTCGAAGATGTGGTCGATCGACATCCCGGCTTTGAGGGCATATCGCAGGTATTGCACTCGGTCGGCGTTCGGAACGGAGAGTTTTGATTCGATGACATCGAGTAACGGCTGCTCGGCCGTACCCCACAAGTCCTTCTTGCCGCCACCGAGTCCGAAGTGGCCAGTCTCCAACCCGCGCAAGGCTTTTTGGAACGACTCCTTGAACGTGCGGCCGATGGCCATCGTCTCGCCGACCGACTTCATTTGGACCGTCAGAGTTGGATCGGCATCTGGGAACTTCTCAAACGCCCAGCGCGGGATTTTGGTGACGACGTAGTCGATCGTCGGCTCGAAGCAGGCCAGAGTCTCGCGAGTGATGTCGTTTTGGATTTCGTCGAGCCGATAGCCGACGGCCAGCTTGGCGGCGATCTTGGCGATGGGGAAGCCCGTCGCCTTGGAGGCGAGCGCCGACGATCGCGAGACGCGCGGGTTCATCTCGATGATGATCATGCGGCCGGTCTGGGGGTTGATCGCGAACTGCACGTTCGAGCCGCCGGTCTCGACGCCGATCTCGCGCATACAGGCGATTGTCGCGTCGCGCATCCGCTGGTATTCCTTGTCGGTCAGCGTCTGCGCCGGAGCGACCGTGATCGAATCACCGGTGTGGACTCCCATCGGATCGAAGTTCTCAATTGAGCAAATGATGACGACGTTGTCGGCCACGTCGCGCATCACTTCCATCTCGTACTCTTTCCAGCCGATGACCGATTCTTCGATGAGCACTTCGGTGACGGGCGAGAGCGCGAGTCCCTTGCGGACTTTATCCTCAAATTCGTCGCGGTTGTACGCGATACCTCCGCCGGTTCCGCCGAGCGTGAAGCTGGCTCGGATGATGGCCGGCAGACCGACGAGCTTGAGGGCCTCGCGAGCTTCGTCCATGTTGTGGACGACCGCTGACTGCGGCACGTCGAGACCGATCTTGATCATCGCCTGCTTGAATGCATCCCGCTCTTCGGCCTTCTTGATGACGTCCGCCTTAGCCCCGATCAGCTCGCAGCCGTATTTGTCCAGCGTGCCGTCGCGATGCAACGCCATCGCCGTGTTCAGTCCCGTTTGCCCGCCGAGCGTCGGCAGCACGGCATCCGGGCGTTCCTTCTCGATGATCTTCGCGACGTATTCCGGCGTGATCGGCTCAACGTAGGTCCGGTCGGCCGTCTCTGGATCCGTCATGATGGTGGCCGGGTTCGAGTTGACCAGCACGACCTCATAACCCTCTTCCCGCAAAGCCTTGCACGCCTGTGTCCCCGAATAATCAAATTCGCAAGCCTGTCCGATGACGATCGGGCCAGAGCCAATGATCAGAATCTTGTGAATGTCGTTTCGTCGCGGCACGGAGACGTCCTCAGTTTGTCGGGCGAACGTTAAAACTCTCTTGGGCGCGAAATGTCGCGCGCAAATTGCCGCAACGGTAACGGCTGGCTGGGGAGATTCAAGCAATCCGCACGAGTTTATCCAATTCCGCCGTGTCGTTCCCTGAAATGGTTCAGACTTTGTACACTCGATCGCGACTTTCCGCCGTGGGATGTGACTCAACCGCGAATCCGAAAGGTGTTGTTGTCAGCATGTCAGTTCCGCAAACTTCTGTTCTGGTCGAAGTGACGTGTGCTCAAGTGAAGGCTCGATTGTCAGCGGGGGACAGGTTTGTCTTTCTCGATTGCCGCGAGCCGAACGAACATCGGACCGTTGCCATCCAGCAAGCGACGCTGCTGCCAATGAGCGAGATTCAAAACCGGCTTGCGGAATTGGAGTCGCATCGCGGAGACGACATCGTCATTCATTGTCATCACGGCGGTCGCAGCTTGCGAGTCGCCAATTGGCTGCGGCAGCAAGGTTTCGCCAAGGCTCAAAGTATGACGGGTGGGATCGACCAGTGGGCGGTCGAGATTGATCCGAGCCTGCCTAGGTATTGATGGACTTCTTCGTTGCGAAAAAAGGACTCAATATGGTGATGCGAATCGTTGGTTCTATCGGCTTGATCGTCTCGCTGTTGCCGTCGCTCGGTTGGTCGCAGGTTCCTGCGGTGAACGAATCGCAGGTCGCTCAGGCAAGGCTGAAGGGGGTGGAGTTCCTTAAGTCGAAACAGCTCGACGACGGGACTTGGGAATTCGCCGGCCACGAAGTGGGGATTACCTCGCTTTGTACCTTGGCGTTGCTGGAGAACGGTGTGCCGCAGTCGGATCCGCTGATCGAGAAGGGGCATCGATACGTCAAACGGAACACAAAGGAGCTTGGGTCAACCTACGACATCGCGTTGGCGATCGTCCTGTTGTCGCGATTAGACGAGTATGGCAACAAACAGATGATTCGTGATCTCGGCGCGCGGTTGATCGCGGGGCAAAACGTCGGCGGCGGTTGGGGCTACACGTGCCCGCCAAAGGTGACGTCGCTGATCCTGACGAATCCCGATTCTCGGCCCAAGGCTCCGGAAGGAGTTGGCGACAACAGTTGCACGCAGTTCGCGGTGTTGGGATTGTGGACTGCTTCGCGGACGGGCATGGACATCGATCAGCCGATGGCAGCGGTGGCTCGGCGATTCAAGACCACTCAAAATAGCGATGGTGGCTGGCCGTACACGTCGGCGGTCGCCAACTCGGCCGAAAACAAATCGGCGATGAATCCGTCTGGCTCAGCGATGACATTTGCGGGACTGTTTTCGCTGACGGTCGCACGAGCCAACAAGCTCCGCAAAGAACTCGAACAGCGGGAACTTGGCGGTGATGACAAGAACAAACCAGGAACAAGCGGCTCCAAGAAAGTAACGACGGGGTCGGCCAAGAAGAGCGAGCCGAAGGAACAGGACAAATCGGACGAGAAGAAAGAAGCTGCTGCGGAGCCCAGCGAGAAAACGGATGAAGCGTCCACATTGTTGAAAGACCCGATCTTCTCGAAGGGACTGGCGAAGGCGGGTGAATTCGTGAATGGGGGTGACCAAGCTCGGTACTTCCTGTGGACGATCGAGCGGCTTGGCGTATTGCTCGGTCTGGAGAAAATCGGCGGCGTCGATTGGTACGCGAAGGGAGCCGACATCCTCGTCAAGTCGCAACAGGCCGATGGCTCTTGGCCCGCCGAGCACAACGACAAGGGGCTCTCCCAGACGGCGTTCTCAATTCTGTTTTTGCGAAAGGCGAACCTCGGTAGCGATATTTCTCGATTGTTGGAGGGGGAACCCGAAAAAGCGTTCGTCCTCAGTGGCCGTTCCAACAAGCCTCGCTTTGCTACGCTCGAAGAGGCGATCAAGGCCGCAATGCCCGGCGAGACTTTGCGAGTCGAAGGGGACGGCCCGTTCAAGATGCCGCACGTCGTGCTTGACAAAAATCTGGCGATCGAAGCCGGGCACGGCTACTTGCCGACCTTCGTTTACGACGTCGGGTTTGATTCGCGTGGCGTCCGATCTCGGCCAGACAAAGATCCGGAGGCTCGGTACATGTTGAAGACATCCGGAGCGGTCGTGACGCTCGAAGGATTGAAGTTGGAATTCGATCCGCCCGAGATCGGCTCGACTGTGGCGTGGACCTTGCTGCGAGTCGCCGGTGGCTCGGTGCGGATGCTGAACTGCTCGATCACCGAAGAGGGTCGCAAGGGTGCCGCACTCATCGAAGTCACCGCCGCAGCGCAGGTCCACTTGACGAATTGTCTGGTGGGAGGTGGCCGAGCCGCCATCGAGATCGCGGCGAACGGCACTCAAGAGGTCAGCGTCGAGAACTCGCTGCTGTTCAGCGATCAGTGTCTCTCGGTTCTGAAGCACGCTTCGGCGAAAGAGGCGGACACGAAGTTGACGCTGCGAAACTGCACACTGCAGGGGACGAATGTCGTTCACGCTCCGTCTGTCGCGACACCGATTGCCGTCACCGCCGCAGGCTGCCTGATCAAGACCGATGGAGTCGGGCAGGCATTTCTGGCGGCAGATAACTCCAATAAAAATCGTTCCTGGTCGAGCAGCGACAACATTTACGCGGTCAGCAAGTGGTTGGGTGCCAGTGGTCGCCCAGTTGCCAGCATCACTGATCCCAAGAGCTTCGCGAAATTCTGGGGAATCGACGATACAACCTCATCAGCCAAAAAGATCGTTTTTGAAGGGCAACGCCAGAACAAAGCGTCGAGCCATCGCATGCGTGCCACTGAATTCGCCCTCGGTTCTCGGTCCGAATTGGCTCTCTCCGGTACAAAGACGGGGATGCAATTCCTGATCGTCGGAGCGGGCCGCGCGTTCAGTCGCTATCGCGAAAGCAGCCTGTACACCGATTGGAAGAAAACGTTGGCTGCCGCACCGTAGCTCACTCGCGACGCATTTGCGTGCTGAATTTGAAAATGGTTCCCGTCGGTGTTGCGAACTGAACTTCTCCGAACAAGGCGATGTGGCTGCCGGCTGGTTTGGCGGCCTCGCCGATGAATTCGCCGTTGGACTTCGCGGTCAGCATCTTCGACTCCCATTTCGATTCGCGAAAGTCTTTCGTGCTGGAACCCGCCGTCCATAAGCGGACAGAGATCGGTTCCGGTTTCGAGGTGATCGTCAGGCGGCAGACACCGTCACCGTCCGCGTGCGTCCAGGCGAGCGTCGGCAGCGGTTGTTTGGCAACGACGTGTTCGAAGAAAACCGCCAGCGTCGCCAGCGCCGCTTCACGGCCCCCCTGCGAGTTCTTCAGGTTGTGCCCGGCGTTCGTCACGTAATGAATGAACTTCGGCCCGCTAAGATCATCCCAATAATTGTTGAGCGCATCGACTGTCCAATAACGGTCGTTGGTGCCGTTGATGATCAGCTTCGGCAACGTCAGTTGTGAGCGGTACGTGTGCGGATCCAGCCAACTCCACAGCGGGGCGGTGCGATCGTCACGCATCTTTTGGATCAGCCCTTTGCTTTCATAGTCGACGATCTGCTCGCTGTACTTGCCCCAGGTTTCGAGTTGGTAGTCCATCTGTTTTTGAAAATTGAGCGTGTCGATGACCATCGGTGCGATGCCGACGACTCGCTTGTCCGCAACAGCGGAAAGCCAAGTCGTCCAGCCTCGCTTCGAGGCTCCCGTGACAACGAACGAAGTGATTGGCACGTTCCATTTTTGATCGCGACCAAGTTGCTCGACCGCGTCCATGCCGCGCACGGCGCTCTTTACCATCGGAAACAGCAACGGCCAGCTTTTGTCGCCGGTGGCGAGATATTTCAGCAGCGTCTCGGTAATGAGATCATCCTCGACTCGATTGTCGAACAGCGGTTGATTTGGGACCTGATGCAGCATCGCCACGCGAGCTCCCGCCAGTGTTGCCAGCATCAACCCCATCTGCTGCTCCTCGGCCCTCGGCTTGTTGAGATGCCCGCCGCCGGTGATAAACAACAAGGCCTGTTCGCGATGCCTCATGGCCTTGGGCTCGTAGACCATCATCACATGCTTCCAGACGATCCCTTGCCAGGTCTGCGAGGTCAGTTCGACATCGTAAATGCGGCCGAGCGCCTGTTCCGTTTGCCCGTGAATCTTCCAGGCAAACGAATCGTCCGGTTGGCTGACGTAGGTTTGCAAAGCGTTCGGGATCGAAGCTTCGTCGGCATGTGCTGCGCTGCCAATGGCGGAACATCCCCAGACGGCAAGAGCAAGAAACCAGAGGGACACACTTCTCATGATGAAACTTTCGTCAAAGGCACCGATTGGGTATCGGCACGCCGCGGAACGGTTGGTTCACAGCATGCAACGCCCGCAGCTCTGGACGGTCGAATCCGCAGTTCACGGCCCATCGATGTTACCACAGATTTCAGAATTTCTTGCGAATTCAACGTCGCAAAACGCGAAAACGAAAATAACCGCTGCGGCAGTTCGCCACTCCGCGCTAGAACAACTTTTGAAGCCAACGTCGTTGCGACTTCCCCAAGTCGGAGACGCATTACCAAACACCGCTGCGGCGTCGCGCTAATCCACTAATCGACCGGCGCTTCGCGTGGTACGTCATTTCTGTGTGGCCAGATCGAAAAACGTGACGCACCTCAGGGCCTCAGGAACACTCTGCCAGACCTCATTTTGTTTTAGTCGTCAATTGAGTTGTCCCCAGGTCGACCGGCATCCCCTTTTTCGCGGTGAACTTCACGGTCGATTCCTTCGGCGCTCTGTAGCGATTGTTGAGCTTGTCAGGCCCGCCGTAATTTCGGCTCACGATATTGAATTCTCCGGCCAAAAATGTGAGGACATAGTCCCCTTCATGCACACCGTCTCCGGGTTCGTACGTGGACAGGCTGAATTTACCTTCGGAATCAGTGTATGACGTGACGACCAGTGATTCCGCAAGATCTAGTCGCGTCGCGTCATGGCAAGAGATTTCCAACATTTCGACCGGCTTGCCGTCAACATGCACGATTCCTTGCACCGCAACGGTAGGCTTGCGGGGCGGACCGAGAGGTGCTTGTGATCCGCATCCGCCGCCACTCAGGTACAAAAACCCAAGCAATCCGAAAAAGCCAAAGACACCGCCGGGAGGTTTGAAACGGTTAGAATTCACCGATGTTCTCCCCTTTCTTGCGAGTAACGAGCCCAGCGAATGTGAATTGCGTGACATTCTGACTGACAAAACGCACGGCGCCATCGGCCATCACGAAATGTGCGCCGCCAGCATGGAAGCAAAAGAAGCCCCGCCCGCGAGCGTTCGTGCAATTAATCGCACACGACCCTTGTGCCATGGTCCCTGTCACGCCGCTTGACAATGACCCGCCCACCCAATGTTCGGCGTTCAAGACGTCACCCCATCCGCCGCCGTTAGTGGCTTTCGTCAATGCTTGCTGCGCCGCGGACATCGGCGACAAATTCGCTGGCAACCCACCCGCATTGTAGATTTCCGCCCCTCCAGTGCGCTCGCCGAGTAGAAACGTGTTTGCCGTGCCGTCTCGTAGGTCGGCAGTGCTTGTGTTGCTGAAGCCGCCCAAAACTCCTTCGCGGTTACTGCTCGCGCCACCGGGAAAGTTGGCGTAGGCTTGATTCGCGAAGATCCCCAGAACGCCGCTCGCGGCACCGTAATCGGAATTTGCGGAGATCCATGACATGGCGGGAAACGGGAAAGTTGTTCCATTGATCGTCACCGCGAATGCGTTGGCAGGAACTGACACATTGTATGTGCTCGGTCTCGTCGGACTCGATGGGCATTGAAAAACAGCCAATGGCGTCGAAATCACTCCCACGTTTGCCGCTAGTGTAGCCGCATTGTGTGGCGCCTGTGGCGGGTTCAATGCCGGCGAAGCCGAATTGTACTGCTTGAAGAGCGGACCTTGATCCACGTAAGGCAAGAGCATCAGCCCCCAGGTTGCGGCATTGAGGCCGCCCGGGGCAACGGCAGCGGCCGATGCTGGCAAGGCGTAATAACCAAACGGAAATCTCCGCGCGGTTTCATGGTAGTTGTGGAATGCGAGCCCAAGCTGTTTGAGGTTGTTCCTGCACTGAGATCGCCGTGCAGCTTCACGAGCTTGTTGAACGGCGGGTAGCAACAACGCGATCAGGACGGCGATGATCGCGATGACGACCAGAAGTTCGATCAACGTAAAACCACGAGAAGACACGGACGAGCGACGGAAGGACATAGCACACCTCCCAAAGGTCTGTATTGCGGGGATCTCCCCACGCGTTGACAGTCGCCAGATACGAATATTGCAGCGACCCAGTCGAGAACAATCGGAAACGAAAAATCGCGTTGATACCGCAATGAGATGTGATTCGACAGTTGATCTTCGTTCGTGATGAATGTCAAGGTGATGCTGAGGCCCTTGCTGTGATAACTGATTTGTAAATGTACGATGCCTATCGCCGGATCGGTTGTCCGTCAGTTAATCCCTGGCCTCCGGAAAAGCCTGACGAATGCCCATCATTCGACCCAAAAGGAGTCACGCGGAAAGTCTTCGAACGCGACAATCGCGAGACCTCTCGGGAGCGGCGGAATGAGACTCCTGATCTTGCCAGGGATTCTGGTATCGTGCGTGCCACGGATGAGGATTTGGGGAGATCGACATAATGCCGTAT
>VGZH01000017.1 GCA_016872645.1 Planctomycetota bacterium
ACCAATGCCACTGCCTGGCTGAATTTCCCAAACACAGCCCTGCGATAACCGGCTCGGACTTCGCCGACGCCCTGCTCGAATGAGGGTGAGAATCCTCCGCCTCCAACGATGCTCAGACCGACGATCTCTTGAGATTCGACTGAGGCTGTGCCATTGTCTGAAGCACGGGCTTATTCGTCTATCAGGAGTATGTGCCATGTTGAATCGACGGATCGTTTTGGGACTGGTTGGCTTGCTCTGTGGTTGGATCATCGCTTCCACCGCCTGGGCCGCCGGCACCAGCGGCACAATTGATTCTGTCGCCGCGAATGGCAAGAAGATCACGGTCCAACCCAGTGGTGACAAACCCAAGCGAGTGTTTTCGATTGCCGATAGCGTCAAGCTGACCATCGACGGGAAAGCGGCCAAACTGAGCGATCTGAAGGTCGGGCAGCAGATCTCCGTCTTCACCAACAGCAGCGACATGGTCACGAGCGTCATCGTTCGCAACGAAAAAGAAAAGACAGACGCCCCGCCAACTCCAAAGACGATACCCAAGCCCAAGAAGACTGAGCCAGCCGCTGAAACTTCCAGTGACGAAAGCGGCGGCGGCAAGCCAGGGGACTCGCCACAATTTCGCGGCCCGCGCCGTGATGGTCACTCCGCCAACGGCAGCAACATTGCCAATCGTTGGCCGTCTTCTGGACCCAAACCAGCTTGGTCAGCAGGCGGACTTGGCGCGGGCTTTGCCGCCGTCTCCGTCGCCAATGGCCGAGTCTTCACGATGGGCTTGGTCGGCAACGACGAGAAAGTGTTCGCACTCAACGAGCGTGACGGCCGCCCTGCTTGGTCCGTATCGACAGGTGGCGACGCCTATCGGAATGGCACCGGTGATGGGCCACGCTGCACGCCAACCGTCGATGGCGACCGGGTCTATGCCTTGGGAGCCAACGGGGATCTGGTTTGCTTGGAAGCACGCAACGGTCAAAGACGCTGGCACAAAAACATTCTCCGTGAGTTCGATGGCGCCAACATCCAATGGGGCATTTGCGAGTCTCCACTGATCGACGGCGAGAAAGTCATCGTCACACCCGGCGGTCGTGGAGCCACGATGGTCGCGCTCAACAAGGCCAACGGCAACGTGATTTGGAAGTCGCGAGCCCCTGGCGATCCGAAAGCCGGCTACGCCTCGGCCATTGCCGTCGATGTGGGTGGAGTGCGGCAATACGTCAACTTCACCGCTCGCGGCCTGGTCGGCGTCCGAGCCAACGACGGTGAGTTCCTCTGGCAAAACAGCACCTCGGCAAACGGGACCGCCAACTGTTCCGCTCCCGTGTTTCACGAGAACCACGTCTTCTACGGTTCCGGCTACGGCACGGGCGGATCGTGTCTGCGGCTCGAATCCAACGGCAATACCACGCGCGTCGAAGAACTCTATAAAACCAAAGACATGAAGAACCATCACGGTGGCATGGTCGTCGTGAACGGTTTTCTCTACGGCTGCGACGAGAACATCCTGACCTGCCTCGATCTGCTTTCCGGCAAGGTCATGTGGAAGGAACGCTCGCCCGGAAAAGGCTCGATCACATTCGCAGACGACATGCTGATCATCCGTAACGAACAAGGCCCCGTCACGCTGATCGAAGCCAATTCGCAACGCTACGTCGAGAAGGGAAACTTCGACCAACCCAACCGCAGTCGCCGCCAATCCTGGGCCTATCCGGTCGTCGCCAACGGACACCTGCTGTTGCGAGACCAAGAGACCCTTCTTTGCTACGATATCCGCCGGTAATTTCTGGCACAGGCGGTTCGCCTGCATTGCATCTTTCACAACTCAACACGAATGGACGCACCCCATGAGCACTGAGGCTGTCACGACACCCGCCACCGACCTGAATTCCCGCAAGCAACTTATTCGTGGACAAGCCCACGCCAATCGCAACGCACAACTCGACAAGGATGAGATCAGTCGCCGTATCGTTGCGTCCTTTATGGCTCAATCGGAGTACGCCGCTGCACGTGTTGTGATGTTTTACGTCGATGTCCGCTCCGAGGTCAGGACTCGCCATGATCTCGAAGCCGCTCTGCAAACGGGCAAGAAGATCGTCGTGCCGTACTGCGTCGATGGCGAACTTGAGCTGTTCCATCTGGAGTCGATGGATGAACTCGAATTGGGCATGTACCGCATCCTCGAACCACGCGCCGAGTTGCGTGGCGTCCCCACAAAACGAGTCGAAGTCGAAGAACTTGACCTGATCATGGTTCCTGGCGTCGCCTTCGATCGGCGAGGCGGTCGCACCGGTCATGGCAAAGGTTACTACGACAAGCTGCTGGAACACGCTCGTGCCGACACGCCGCTGATCGCGCTGGCCTTCGAGTGCCAGCTCTTTCCCGAAATCCCAATGCAGTCGCACGACATCTTCATGGACAAGGTCGTGACCGAGGCCGCTGTCTACGTGGGGCTGGGCCGTCGTGGCGATGCAGAGTCGTCCGCGCCGTCGAAGCCGCGCTAGGGCGGACGCAGTGCAAAGTGCAGAGTGACGACTGCAAAGTGCAAAGTGACCACCGGCAGAATGGTTAGCATTTTTCACTTGGTATTTTCAGTCTCATCATTTCCTCGACCAAGATCACTGAGCCACATGAGCACACTTTCCGCACATGGCTGCGAGATCGAAGACACCTACGCCGAAGCGTTCCGCAGCATCTACGCCGAGATTCTCGTGACCGCGCGCGATCGCAAGTGGCTGCAACACGCGGTCGATAAGGCAACCGGCCACGCCAGCAGCACGATCTTTTGCGACTGCGAAGCGGGCGTCGATCGCTTTGTCGGGCCGGGCGGCGATCAGTCGTTCGCGACGCCGGACGGTCGGCCGGGAGCGATCATTCAGATGCACGTTCCGCGGTTCCGCAAAGATCGCGAGCCGGCCCTCGAACGTTCTCTGCTGACGCGCGTCAGCCAGAACGTTCTGACCTGTCCGACCACGGCCTGCTTCAACCTGCTTGATACCGAGTCGTACTTCAAGCTCGGCCGCAAAATCGCCTTCTTCGGCGATGGCTATCAAACACGAGTCACTCGTTACGGCCGCAAGATGTGGGCGATCCCGATTCTCGGCGGCGAGTTCGTGCTCGATCGCCGCTTCGGTTTTCGGGACGGCATCATGGGTGGCAACCTCTGGTTCATGGGCGAGTCGATCGACTCCGCCATCGAAGCCACCGAACGGGGTGTCACCGCCGTCGAGAAAGTCCCTGGCGTCATCATGACCTTCCCTGGAGGAATCGCTCAAAGCGCATCGAAAGCCGGTAGTAAATACTCATTCCTGATCGCCAGCACGTATCAACAATACTGCCCGACACTGCGCGAGAAGCTCGGAGCCGAATGCCGTTTGCCTCCGAACGTCAACTCGATCATGGAAATCGTGATGAACGGCCGCGACCTCGAAACGATTTCGGTCGCGACCCAAGCCGCCATCGCTGCCGCCCGCACGACACCCGGTCTGGTGAAGATTACCGCCGGCAATTACGGCGGCCGGCTCGGCAAGTCGTTCATTTATCTGCATCCGCAGGCGAACGCGAACGCGACCTGAAAATCGCAATCGCGATGGCGCAAGCGACTGCGATTGGCGTCCAGTATTTGGGCCCGAATACGACCGTCCCGTTGAGCATCATCACCAGCCAGATGCCGTGACGCGCAGCGCCCAGCGGCGGAATTTCAGGACGTCGAAATTCACGGAAAGCATCGCTCAGCCAGTACGCGACGAAGGCGAAGTTGACGAAGACGGTCCACGGCCATTCCACGCCGAAGACTCGGCGAGTTTCCATCGCCGTGTGCCGCATCGCGTTGCCCAGGCTCCAGCAATGTCCGATTCCCATCGCGACGATGACGTGTGCCACACACGCCAATGCACCGATCAGCCAACTCCAGCGGATCACTCGATCTCGCAAACCGAATGAGCGGCCGGACGCATCGACGAGCACTCGCAACAACCAGGCGGCCACGGCGATCCAAATCGTCAGACGGATCGACCAGAATCCGGGAGTCTCAATCATGGCAAGACGCCCAAGGGATTACTTCTTGGAATCGGCCGGCTGCTTTGCCTTCTGTTTGGCAATGTACACCTTGGCCTTGGCTTCCATCGCGGGAGCCTTCAGTCCGACAGTCTTCGCCTCGGCGAGTGCGGCATCGTAGGTCAGGCCGCCATCGAGCACCCGATGCGCCAGCCACACCGCTCCGACGCGATTCGCCGATGCGCAGTGCAGCAGCAGTGGGCGTTGCTCTTTTTCATTAAGCAGCTTGCGGAGCTTGTCAAAGTTCTCGTCCGTCAGCGAATCGGGCGAGGCGATCGGGACGTGGTGATATTCGAGGCTCAGCCCTTTGAGGATTTTCTGGGCGTTGCTGTTTTTCGTTGAGCAGCTTGCGGAGCTTGTCAAAGTTCTCGTCCGTCAGCGAATCGGGCGAGGCGATCGGGACGTGGTGATATTCGAGGCTCAGCCCTTTGAGGATTTTCGCTTCATCGAAATCCATCTCCTCTTTAGTTCGCAGATTGAGGACGGACTTCACGCCTCGTTTTTTGAATTCTTGAAAGTCCTCGGCCGTTGGTTGACCCGCGAGAAAAATGTCATCGAAAGCGTGCAATTGTTTGACCGAACCACATTTGGCCGGTTCAAGTTTCTTCAGCGTCTCGATTTTCTGTGGCTTGTCCTCCGAAACCGCGACTGAGGCACAGAACGCCACGGCGACGAACAGCAGGCGAGCGATCATGAGAATTCCCTTTGAGGACGGCGAAGCAGAAATCCAAACCGGCGTTGACGCGCCGCACTCCCAATCAGTCCGGCAGCGGTTGGCCTTTTGTCTCCGGCGCGAACCAGATGATGCCCATTCCGATGACGTAGATGAAACTCATGGCCGAGCAGGCCAATGGGTAACCTCCGGCAAAATCGTGTCCGAGGATGTTGGTCGTGGGGACTTTCGTCAGCAGGCCAGCCTGCAGAGCGCCGATCGCCGCCAGGATGCGGCCGAAGTTGAATGAGAATCCCTGCCCGGTGGCTCGAACTTTCGTCGCGAACAGTTCCGGCAGGTACAACGGCAGCCAACCGTAAAACGCCGCCGTGCAAGTCCCGGCCAGGAAGCAGGTGACGAGAAAGAATGTGCCGTACTCCGTATTGCCCTGGAAGAACAGCAGCGCCGTGGCCAGCGAGCAGATGCACATCCCGAAGTAAGTCATGCGCCGCCCGAGCCAGTCACCGATCAGTGCAGCGGCGATCGTCCCGATAATCGCTCCGATCGCCAGACAAATCTGCGTGTGCTCGCGAGCGAACGGCACGTCCGTCCGGCCTTGCGTCAGTTTACCCGCCCAGGCCGGAGCCCACTGCGTCGAACCCCAGGTCCCCAACAGCGCAACACCGCTCAAGCAGGCTCCCAGCAGCATGCGCCGCAGAGTTGGCTTCCAGATGTCCGCTTCCGCGGTGATTCCACTGAGGGCAAATGTTCGTTTCAGAAACTGCATCACCGGGAAGACATATCCGACCGTAGCAATCGTCAGTCCAATCAGCGTCCCCACAATTCGTGCCGCGAGACCAACGTCGTTTGACCAGACGTAGATGATCACCGCCGGCCCCACCGCTCCGACAAACACCCCCAGCAGATCGCGAGTCGCCCACTGCGACGTCGAACCGCGACCCTTTTCTTGCTCCCATTTGTGGGATTCGGGGACGAACAGTCGAAAGAAAAACGTCAGCAGCGCGGGAGTCGCGCCGAGAATCATCATCAGCCGCCAACCCTTGAAGGCCACGAGCGATTTGCAGGTCTCCGCTGACAAACCGAGCGTGAGGAGCCATTGCTCCATGTTTCCCAGGATCGACGTCAGTCCCATGCCGATCACACCGACCAGCAGATAGCCGACGTTTGCCGCGGCTCCGATCAAACCGGCCATTAACGCTCGCGAGCGATTCGGCCAGACCTCCATGACCAGTGCCACACCCAAAGCCCACTCGCCACCCATGCCCAACGAGGCGATGAACCGCATCACGGCGATCTGCAACGGCGACGCGACAACACCGCACAACCCGGTGAAGATCGCGTACGTCGCCACGGAGAGCGACATCGCACGCACGCGACCAATGCGATCCCCCAGCCAGCCGAACACCACTCCACCGGTCGCGGCACCGACCAAAAAGACCGCGATCACCACGCCGAAATAAAACCCGATCAGAGCCTCTTGAGCTTCCGTCGGTTTCCCCGTGAAGCCCATCAAGTCCTGGATGGCCGACCGGCCGACCATCGAGAACAGTCCCATCTCGAAGCCGTCGAACATCCAGCCCAGCAGTGCGGCGGTCAACGCCAGATACTGCCCCGCCTTGGTGATCTGCCGGGGACTCTCGGTCGAAGAACTCATGCGCGGTCGCCTTTCGTGCTGGTGATGCGTGACGAAGAGGCGACAGCATATCGCGACAGTGACAAAGGGTCAGGGGCTAGGGGTCAAAGCAATTGCCTTGATCCTGGCTCCTCATCCCCAGCTCCTAATTCCTCGACTACGCCAGTGCGGCCAGCAACGCGGCCGACAACGTAAAAGTCGTGTCGATCTCGTTGGTCGGATCGAAGACTGTGTCGCTCCCTTCACCGGGGTTGATGGTGTCGAAGCTGCCTTGGCCATTGAGGGAATCGTCTCCTTCGTCTCCGAGCAGTACGTCCCGACCGGCGCCACCGGCCATCGTGTCGTTGCCGTCACCGCCAGTGAGCGTGTCGTTGCCGGCAGCTCCATTTATGACGTCGTCGCCGTTGCCACCCCCAAGTAGATCGTTGCCATTCAGGCCATCGAGCGTGTCATCGCCGTCGCCGCCGCTGATCGTATCGTCGCCGTCGTGACCGACGATCGAGTCATTGCCGTCATCGCCGTCGAGCTTGTCATTGCCGTTCTCGCCGGTGATCGTGTCGTCGCTGCCACCTCCACGAACCGTATCGTTTCCGAGATTGCCATTGAGGCTGTCTGCTTCATTGCCGCCGAGGATTGAGTCGTTACCGTCACCGCCATCGACGACATCGGTCCCGTCACCGGCATCGATCGAGTCGTTCCCTGCCTCGCCGTTAATCGTGTCCGCACCGACATCTCCCGTCACAGAGTCATCCCCCGCGCCGGCATTGACACTGTCGGCACCGTCTCCGGCGAGGATGCGATCGTTGCCGGTCCCACCCAGGATCGTGTCGTCACCCAGTCCACCGAAGATCAGATCGTTGCCCCCTTGACCATCCAGCACATCGTCGCCGTCGCCGCCGTTGAGCGAATCAATGCCGGCGCTGCCGGTCAGCGAGTCATCGCCGAGTCCGCCGACTAACGACACGCGGATGAGGCCAATATTCGCGCCGTTCGAGTTGATCGTGTCGTTGCCGTCACCACCATCAATCGTCAGCAACGTCGCCGTCTGCACTCGATCGAGCGCATTAATGGTGATCGTGTCGTCTCCGTCGCCCGCCAAAATGTCCACCACTTGAATGATCGGCGAGACGTTGAGCACCGCCGACCCATCCGTGATTCGCAGTTGCCCATTGGCCTGCGACACGACAAAGTTGTTCGCCACCGCCGTCCCCTGCACGCGGACACGATCGTAGCCAGATAGACTCGACAACGTGTCGACGCCGTCACCGTTTCCGTTCCAGACGTAGGTGTCGGAGCCATCGCCACCTTTCACGAGATCGTTGCCACCCTGGCCATCTACGGTGTCGTCGCCAAGCTCACCATCGAGCGTGTCAGCACCTGCGCCACCTAATATCGAATCATTGCCGGCTCCTCCGAGCAGCGAGTCGTTCCCGGCCATGCCGTTGAGAAAATCATTGCCGATACTTCCGAGGAGCGTGTCATTGCCGCTGCCGCCCAACAGGGTGTCCCGTTCCAAATCCGCCGCGCCGCCGCCGGGAATAGTAGGCGGTGGAGGCGGTGGAGGTGGTGGAGGTTCAACTTGAGGCAGGGTGCCGTAGAACGAGATCTGCCAGGAATCGAACGTGCCCACCGTCCCTGATGCTAAATCGCGAACCTGCAGAGTCCAGGTGCCGAGCGTGGATTCGTCCCAGTGGCGTGCCGAGGTGAATAACCAATTCCTGTAGTCGTCGTTAGGGTCATTGCGGTCTTCGGCGAGGACCGACTGCGTTCCGTCGGGAGACGTGAGGATGACTTCCAATTGGCCTCGGACGCTGTGTGTGGTGTTAAACGTGACCTCAACCCATTCGACGCTGATGTCCTCTGTCACGTTCACTGGAGATGAGACGCCGCTCAGGTTGTTGTCAGGAATTGTTGAATTTACGGCAATTGTAGGCGAAACAACCGTGATTTCGGCATCCACGTTGACATGTGTGATCGCCGCATTGACCGCAGCCAAGGCGTCGATCGCTCCGAAGCCGTATTTGTGGTTCACCAAATGTCCGGCACCGTTGAGAACCCAATCCGAATCGGTGGGGTGATTCTGTTCGGCGGTGTTCACCAAGATGTGTTTGATATCTCGATAGGACAGATTCGGATTGGCTTGAAGCATGAGCGCGATTACGCCGGAGACCAGCGGGGTAGAGGAAGAGGTGCCGTCGAAGTCATCGCGATAATCTCCTGGATCAGCACCGGCATTACCGATCAGATCGGTTGTCGTGATCCCGTCCGGACTTGTTCCTGGAACGCCTCGCGAGTAAGCGGTGACCAAAATCGGCGCGCCCGGCTCGCTGTAGGATGCCTGAACGCCATCGTCATCCACGGCAGCAACAGCGATCACGAACCGCGAATTGGCGTAACCGTCATAGTTAACGTTGTCATTGTTACCGAGACCGTTGCCGGCCGCCCAAGTGAAGACACTCCCCAAGCCTCCGCGTCCGTTCGCCGTACCATTTTGAAGTGCGGCCAATGCCAACGGGCCGGGAAAGTCTAAACTCCGGCCATCGTCAGGTGGTCCCCAGCTGTTGTTGTAAATGTCGATGTCTTGATTCATGAAGCTGAGCGCGTTGCCTTCAAGCAAATCGGTTTGCCCAAAGGCCACGAGCCGCAATCCAGCCAATGACGCACTTGGCGCCGAGCCTGTGCCCCCCAGTGAGTTGAATCCTCTCGCGGCCGCAACTCCAGCGACAGCCGTGCCGTGACTGTCACCACCTACCGGCGTCGGATCAGAGTCATTGCCGATGAAATCAAAACTCAAGGCTGAAACATAATTCGGATTCAGATCTTCGTGTGCGTGCTGCAGACCATCATCCACGATGCCGATAACGACGCCCGTGCCGAGGAAGTTGTCCCACGCTTGTACCACGTTCGCGTCCGCCCCGACGGTGCCTCCTGTCTGGCCAGTGTTTCGAAGATGCCACTGATCAGGGAACAGCGGATCGTTGGGAATTGCCCGCGTCGAGACCTCACTGCCGACCAGCGGATAAAAAAACGCGACGTCCTTGTGTTTCTCCAACTCCGCTCGGAGATGCGTCGCCTTCTCGGCATCGGGCAGTGTCACTAAATAGGTGTTCTCAATATGTCCGGTGGCCACAAGTGGCAAGATGTCGAGCGAATTGGCGAAAGCGAGCGATGAAACGCCAGTATTGAGCGACACGATCCATTGCTTCGGTTTGGTTTGCGGGTCGGCGGCGACCTCGGTCGTGATACGGCGTGCCGTCTCTACGAACCGAGCTTTTTGTATCCGGTCCAGATCACGGGCTGACGCGATTCCGCTCGACGCGCCATCGTTATCGAGAATCGTGACGTCGCAAACTGCGTTTTCCAGCAGCGAATTTTGTGGATTGCTCAGGAGGATGCGGAAGGTTTTCGTGCCCTCCAGCAGCGTGTCACCCAAAATGGAAATAGTGATCGACTGCGTGGTCACTCCCGGAGCGAACGTCAGTTGACCGCTCTTGGCGACGTAATCGCTGTCTGCCAGCGCAGTCCCGTTCTCGGTGCGAAACGACACGCGAATCGTCTGCAAACTTGCTTCCGCCAAAGTGACATTCAGTGTGGCGATGGTTGACCCCGTGTCTCCTTCCGTGACCGAAGCTGACGCGGCGATAGACACGGCGGAACCAAGGCTCTGCAGGAGGTCGTTGCCGGCTCCACCATCGACCGAATCAACGCCCCCACCGCCGAACAACGTGTCGTTGCCGGCTTGTCCCAGAACTGTGTCATCGTCCAACCCTCCCGACAGCAGATCGTTTCCCGTGCTGCCGAGCAGCGAGTCGCCCCCCGCGCCGCCGATGGCTGTGTCATTACCCGCCCCGGCCGAGATCGTGTCGTTGTCTGCACCGCCGTCGATCGCATCATCACCCGTTTCGCCCAACAAACTGTCCGCCCCGTCGTCGCCGTTGAGCGAGTCGTTGCCGGCGCCGCCGTTGATCGTGTCGAGGCCATCGCCGCCGGAGACAGTGTCGTTCCCAGTCCCGCCGAGAATCGAATCGTTTTCCGCGCCACCCAGCAACGAATCATTACCGTTGTCGCCGCTGAGTGTGTCGTTGTCCGCGTCGCCGTTGAGCGTGTCGCTGCCGTCGCCGCCATTGAGCGAATCAAAGCCGGCATCGCCGAAGACACGATCGGCTCCGTTCCCGGCGATGACGGTGTCGTTCCCCGCATCTCCGTGAATCGAGTCCGCGCCGTCTCCACCGAACACCGAGTCGTCGCCTTCCTGACCGGAAAGCGTGTCGTTGCCGTTGCCACCTTCCAGCGTGTCACCCGCCAACGCACCCGTGATTGAGTCGGCTCCGTTGCCCCCGATCAAGCTGTCGGCGAATTCGCTGCCGAAGATCGTGTCGCTGCCATCGCCGCCGTTGACGGTGACAGTCAACGCCGCATCGAAGGCGGCCGTCGTGACGTTCGTGAGATCGATTCGGTTCGGCCCATCACCACCGAAGACGCTGATCGATGTCAGCGAGCTGACCGCAATCGTCGGAGTTGCGATCACCAGCGAGCCGTTCGACAGCACTTCGAGATTCCCCGAAGCGTCCGCTTGAATCGTGACGTTGTCGCTGCTCTCCAACTGTACTAGAAGCTCGGTGTCGTTGATGATCAACGGAGTGACCGCCAGCAAACAGCGAGGTTCGAGCAACTCGGCGAGGCGGTGTGCTTGTGGAACCGGTGCGGCTCGGCGAGCGGAATGTCGGACGCAGCGCGCACGAAGTGAGCGTAACCAAGATTGAAGCGACATGGGGCTGGGCTTCCGTTGGCTGAAGTTCGCCCGCCTTTTCAAGCCGACGAACTGGGCAATCGAAGTTGTCACCCCAAAACGCTCACGCCAACGTCCTTGATTCGTCGGTGCGGCGCGGTCCGCAGGCTGGGCACGCTTGCTGGTCCTTGGTCCGGCAAGAGTCTCCAACCGTCAAGACAGAGTAGGGGTGTCGTGTTGATCGACCACAACGCTCGTGACGCTGACGACGTGTTGTGCCGAGGAATCCGATTTCTCACGATTGCTCGCCGTCAGGCACTTTGATTCGCAAGCGAGGCAGGACCGCCGCGACTGCTGCATTCCGATTGATAATTGCTGCGCGAGTAATCGTCGAAAAGCATACAGCCGGAATATCAGGACTTCGTGGTACGGTCCCGCTTGACGATTATGCTGCGTTGAGTTGCTCTGCCGGTTGTGCCATATTGCAGCGCTCGTACAACCGGAATTTTTGGAATAATTTCACCAATCTTGTTGGGCCCAAGAATCCCAAGGCTCAACTACCGCAAACATATTTCCTCCCAGACTGACCCTTTGGATTGATGCGTGGCACTCGCAGATTCGATCCCCTGGAAAGTTCCAATTATGCCGAAGAAGACCATCGCCGACATCGATGTTCGCGACAAAGCCGTGCTTACCCGGGTTGATTTCAACGTCCCGCTCGACGGCCAGACAATTACCGACGATCTCCGCATCCGTATGGCGATTCCGACCATTCAGTCGGTGCTTGACCGCGGCGGCCGAGCCATCCTGATGAGCCATCTGGGGCGTCCAGAAGGCAAAGGCCCTGAGCCGGTATTCAGCCTGAAGCCGGTTGCTGTGCGACTCTCGGAATTGCTTGGCCGACCGGTCATGTTCGCCACCGACACTGTCGGGTCGGATGCTCAAGCGAAAGTGATGTCATTGGCCAACGGCGGTGTGCTGTTGTTGGAAAACGTCCGTTTCAATGCTGGCGAGGACGAGAAGTCCTTCAAAAAGAAGACAGGCCAATCCAATGATCCCGAGTACTTCAATGCTCTCGCACGGTTCGGCGACGTCTACTGCAATGACGCCTTCGGAACGTGTCACCGAGCCGAAAATGCCTCGATGCACAACGTTCCCAAAGCGATGACCGGCAAGCCGAAGGTCATGGGCTTCCTGGTTGAGAAGGAAGTGAAGTACCTCGAAGAGGCCATCGCGAATCCAGCTCGCCCGTTCGTGGCGATCCTCGGTGGCAAGAAGGTCAGCGACAAGATCGGCGTCATCCAAAATCTGCTGCCGAAGTGCGATCAAATCCTGATTGGCGGAGCCATGGCCTACACGTTCGCGCTCGCGAAAGGGCTGAAGATCGGTAAGAGCTACGCCAAGTCCGAAGACGTGCCGCTCGCCCAAAAACTGTTGGCCGAAGGCGCCGCCAAGATCGTGCTGCCGATCGATAACAACGCCTTCGACAATTTTGTGTGGGACAACTACACGGCTGATCCCAGCCGAACGAAAGTCTTCCCCTTTGGCGAACTGGCTGACAGCTTTGAAGGTCTCGACATCGGGCCCGGGACGATTCAGCGGTATGTCGGCATTGTGAAGTCCGCGAAGACCGTCATCTGGAACGGGCCGATGGGGGCGTTCGAACTGCCGCCATTCGACGCCGGCACGCGGGCGGTCGCTCAAGCGATTGCCGATTCCGCTGCGATCAGCATCATCGGTGGGGGCGACAGCGCGGCGGCCATCGAACAAATGGGCTTCGCTGACAAAGTCACGCACTTGAGCACCGGCGGCGGCGCGAGCCTCGAACTCCTCGAAGGCAGGAAGTTCGAAACACTGGCAATCCTCGACGACAAACCTTGATTCTGCCGTCGCTGGGAGGCCCTGCCGGGCAATCGGAAGTCCGCAATATTTGACGGATACAATCTGTCGGGTGTTGGTTATACTTCCCCGGTCGGTTAATCCTTTCGGAGAGGCACCCCATCGTGAGCGTCGTGTTGCAAGACCCCCTGCACGAGAATGCAACTCGGCTCGATGAGCCGGAGACGGATGTCCGTCGCGATTTGGACGCACCGCGTCTACCTGCGGACGAGGTCATTCTGTTGGAGTTCGTGGACGAATCGGACCCCAGCGGAACGGTCGGTACCCGAACGGTGTTCGGAGGATTTTTGGTCAGCCTGCTGCTGCATGTCTGGCTGATGATGAACCTCGGTGGCTGGCTGTTGCCCGAATCGGTCGAAGCGCTCGAGCCGGTGCTTGAAACCACATTTGCGGAAAAGGTGATTCATCAAGAGATCGAGGACGCGATCCCGTTCGAACTGGCGAACCCCGACGATCGCGAGCTCGAAGTCCGCGAAGTCACGAACGCGATGAGCCTGGGTCTGGCCGTTGTGGAAAACGTCCCGAAGGTTGCCGCCCCGGCGAAGCAGTTGCTCGATGAAGCACGCGTCGATCTCGCCAGGCTGCCCGCCTACGACGTGCCTGAAGGCTTAAAGTTCGATGACCGCCTCGTCGTCAAAGGTTCAACCGGTGAGCAAATGGTGCAGATCGAATCGGCACTTGATCGCGTCACCTGGGAGATCGCTCAGAACTTGCAAGAGAGCAAGTTGTTGGTCGTCTGGTTACTCGATGGGTCCGGCAGCTTGAAGACGCAGCGCGATGCGGTCGCCAAACGGCTGCGACGTATCTACGGGGAACTGGGTGCCCTGGACAACACCAGCACAATTCCGCGGCACGAAAAGGGACTGCTCTCCAGCGTCGTGATGTTTGGTGAGAAGACGAACTTTGTCGTCAAACCAACCGACAAGTTCGAAGATGTCCAAGAGGGTATCGCCAACTTGCCCACAGATTCTTCCGGCGTGGAAAACGTCTTCACAGCGGTCAAGCAGACCGTGAATCTGTGGTCCAGTTATCGCAGCGAGCAGCATCGCCGCATCATGCTGATCACGATCACCGACGAAGCGGGTGACGATTTCGGAAAGCCTCATCTCGAAGCCATTGCGATTTGCCGCCGCTACGGGGCGAAGGCATACGTCATCGGCCCGACCTCTCCGTTCGGACAGCGGCGCGGATTCGTCCCGTACGTCGCTCCGGAGAATGGCCGGACGTACCAAATTCCCATCGACCTCGGCCCGGAAGCCCCGATGGCGGAAAATGTCAGCCTGCCGTTCTGGTTCAATGGCCCGCAGTACGAGTACCTCTCGTCCGGATTCGCACCGTTTGGATTGGCTCGATTGGTCAGCGAAACCGGGGGCGTTTATTTTTTGACAAACATGACGACGATGGCTGGCTTGGCCCCGATCGGCAGTTTTGACGAAGCCACGCTGCGAACGTTCGCTCCCGACTATAGTTTCGGCGAGATTAACGAGTTCGCGAAGGATATTCGCAAACATCCGCTTCGAGCTTGCGTGCTCAACGCGGCGCAGATGAGCCAACGATTCAAGATCAAAGGTGCACCGCGACTCGACATTCGAGTGGCCGCCAACAACTTTCGCCAAACCGCGACCGAAGCCCAGAAAGATGTCGCCGAGAGTCAGTACATGCTCGACGCGATGCTGCAAGCATTCCCCCCCGGCATCGAAAAGCAACTCGAGCGGGAACCGTCGTTGCGTTGGCGCATGGCCTTCTGTTTGAACTACGGACGACTCCTCGCGAATCGCACGCGGAACTTGGAATACAACTCGTTGTTGGCTTTGATGAAAACATCTTTGTCGGAAGGGGACATCAACACACGCTCCAATCACTGGATCTTCCATCCTTCGCCGGACGTGAAAAATTCCGGTGTCGCCAGCAAGAAGGGAGCGCAACTCGCGGTCGATTTGCTCAACCGAGTTGTCACCGAAGCTCCCGGCACCCCGTGGGCCATCATGGCTGCTCGCGAATTACAGCATCCCTTGGGAATTCGTGTTGAGGAACGCTTCATCCCGCCGCCGCCACCACCCGCGCAGAATAAGGCTCAGGCGGCGCCCGCCAAGCCACGTCCACTGTTCGTCCCTGAACCGACGAAGCAGGCACCGCGCACTCCGCCTCCTAAGCCACCGGTCTTGCCGAAGCTCTAGTAGCCGCTAAAAACCTCCGTCGCCCGACTGTTCCAACCCGGCTACGTGCTGGGAAAATCTCTATCAAGTTGCTCCGGTATTTTTGAAGTTCCGCGCAACCAAAAGGAGTCCGACATGTTGAGAACTGCAAATCCCGCCTTGAACTCTTCGACATTTGAATCGTTCGACACATTCTCGGTCGGACAGTCAACCACGATGACTCTGCAAGGCACGGCAACTAAGACCGGCATGTTGCTGGTGTTGCTCGCCGCTTCAGCTGGATACTCGTGGATCGAATTGCGAGGCGCGGGTGGCATTCAAGCAGTGATGCCGCACTTTATTGGCGGTTTGGTGGTCTCGCTGATTGCTGCCATCACACTCTGGTTCAAACGCGCTTGGGCAGCGATCCTCGCTCCCGTTTACGCCGTTGCGGAAGGCTTGGTGTTGGGTGTGATCTCGGCCGCCTACGAGATTCAGTTTCCGGGCGAAGGCCTGGTTTTTCAAGCTGTGTGCCTGACGTTTGGTACCCTGTTCAGTCTGCTGACTCTGTACCGCACCGGTCTCATCAAGCCGACCGAGAACTTCAAACTTGGCCTCTTCGCCGCCACTGGCGCGGTCGCGCTGCTGTATCTCGTTAACTTGATCATGTCGCTCTGCGGAGTGGGCGGCCTTGGTTTCCTCCACAACTCCAGTTGGCTCTCGATCGGTATCAGCGGAGTGATCGTCATCATCGCCGCGCTAAACCTGGTGCTCGACTTCGACTTTATCGAAGAAGGAGTCAAGCATGGAGCCCCGAAATACATGGAGTGGTACGCCGGCTACGGCCTGTTGGTCACACTGGTCTGGCTGTACTTGGAAATTCTGCGGCTGCTCTCGAAACTCAATAGCCGCGACTAGCCGGTGGACGCGGCGCGGACGCTAAAAATCACGCAGCCCGGTCTTCTTCAAGGCCGGGCTTTTTTCATCCAGGAGTCCGAACATGATTCGTCTCCGGTGGCCATTCGTGGCGATGGTGTTGCTCGGCTTCTCAATGCTCTCCGCCGCCGAGCCACTTCCGCGCATTCCGCCCAAAGAGCCGGTCGAAGCTCTGAAGTCGTTCATCATTCGCGATGGTTTCGAGATGCAGTTGCTGGCTACAGAACCGCTTGTCGCCTCGCCCGTCGCGATGGAGTACGACGAGAACGGCCGTGCCTACGTCGCCGAGATGCGCGACTATCCCTACACCGACAAGGCCAGCGACAAACCGTTCGTCGAACGTACGAAGGACGAACCGCTGGGCCGCATCCGTTTGCTCGAAGACTCCGATGGCGATGGCCGCTTCGACAAGAGCACAATTTTCGCCGAGGGACTCTCGTGGCCGACGGGCCTCGCATTGTGGAAGGGAGGCGTGTACGTCGTCGCGACGCCAGACTTGTGGTACTTGAAAGACACCGACGGTGACGGCAGGGCGGACGAGCGTCGCAAAGTGCTGACTGGCTTTCGCAAGTTCAACGTGCAGGCGGTCATCAACAATTTGAAGTGGGGACTTGACGGAAAAATCTATGGGGCGGGTTCCTCCAATGGCGGTCAGATTCGACGCGGCGACACTCCCGACGCGAAGTCGATCGCGATGACGACCGCCGACTTTCGCTTCGACCCGCGCGACGAGGCCGGATCGTTCGAGTTACTCTCCGGCGGAGCACGTTTCGGCAATTCGTTCGACGACTGGGGGAACCGCTTCATCTGCAATATCCGCAATCCGATTCAGCACGTCGTCCTGCCAAGACATTACCTCGCCCGCAACCCGCATCTCGCGTCGCGCTCACCGCTCAACGACGTCGCTGAATCGGGGGACACCGTTCCTGTCTTTCGCCGCAGTCCGCCAGAGCCGTGGCGCGTGATGAACGCTCGCCGTCTGGCTAACGACGCCACGCTGGCCTCGCCACGCAGCGAAAGCGTCGCGGCCGGCTACATGACTTCCGCCGCCGGACTGACCGTCTATCGCGGCTCGGCCTATCCGAAAGAGCTGTACGGCACGATCTTCCTCGGCGAAGTCGCCGGCAACTTGATCCACCATCAAGTGCTCAAACCCGACAGCGTGACGTTCAAGTCATCACGATCCGAAGAAGGTAAAGAATTTCTGACCTCGACCGACAACTGGTTCCGCCCAGTCAACTTCGTCAACGCTCCCGACGGCACGCTGCACGTCATCGACATGTACCGCGAGACGATCGAGCACCCGTGGTCGATCCCCGACGACATCAAAGCCCAGCTCGACCTTGAAAGCGGCCGCGACCGAGGCCGCATCTATCGGCTGGCACCGGTTGGCACTAAGCCGTCCGCTCCGCCGAAGATTAGCAATGCGACGACGCGCGAACTCATCGGAATGTTGAAGCATCCGAACTGTTGGTGGCGAGAAACCGCGCATCGTTTACTGCTCGAACGGCAAGATCGGGAGGCCGTAAACGAGTTGCGAGGATTGTTGTTTTGCCCAGATCGATTTCCAAGAACAGAGCAGCTTCATGCACTAAATTTGCTTTCGTCGATGGATGCCTTGTCAGATTCAGATGTACTCAGCGCCATGAACCGTGGAATCCGTACGCCGGGCCTTCTCGAACACGCGGTCAGATTGTCCGAACCTCGACTTGCCGCACAACCCGAACTGCTCGACACAGTCCTGAGGACTGCCCAAGACGATTCGATTCGTGTGCGTTTGCAAGTCGCTTTCTCGCTCGGCGCGGTCGTGCGTGATTCCGAAGGCCGGGTCCGAGAGCCGGTCGTGACCGCCCTCGCGAGCATTGCCGATCGCGATGCCGCAGACGACTGGCTGCGAACCGCCGTGCTCAGTTCGAGCGGCGAAATTTTGCCGCATTTGTTCGCCGAATTGATTCGACAGCCGCGCTTCGGCGAGTCCGCGCCGCAGCGGCAACTGGCTCGACTGATCAGCGTGATGATTGGCAGCCGCGCGCAAGCCGATGAACTTTCGGCGTTCTTCGTCGCCGTTGAAACTTGGGCAACATCCGTTCGAAAGGAGTCGTCGTTCGTCGAGGAGGTCACGTCGGGACTCGGCGAGGGATTGAAACGATCCGGAAAGGCACTGTCTGCCGAGCTGTCGGCTTCGAAGTCGGCCGGCGCGCGACGAATGCTCAAGCGGCTGGAGAATTCGCTCGCGACGTTGAAGAGCAACGACACGCCGTTGACCGATCGGCAAACGGCCGTGCCACTGCTGGCGTTCCTCGATTTCGAGCGTGCTCGTGAAACGCTGATCGCCCTATTGCAGCCGCGACAGCCGGCCGAGTTGCAAGCCGCCGCAGTCCGCGCTCTCGCCGAACATCGGCACGAGACCGTTCCCAAAATCTTGTTGTCGGCCTATCGGCAGCTTGGCGCAGCCGCGCGCGCCGAAGCGGTCGAAGCGTTGCTGTCTCGACCCGATTGGCATGTCGCGTTGCTGGACGCCATCGACGCGAACACGATCAAACCGTCCGAGATTCCGCACGTCCGCCGCAACGCTTTGGTCCGCAGCGCGAATGCCGCCGTGAAGGAGCGCTCTGTCGCAAAGTTTCGATCGCTGATCGAGTCGCGGCAGAAAGTGGTCGACAAGTATCGTGACGCACTGCCGAATCTGAAGTCTGACTTTACGAAGGGCGAGGCGATCTTCCGCCGCGAATGCCAAGCCTGTCACCGAGTCAACAATATCGGCACTGAGATTGGTCCTAGCCTCGCCACGATCCGCCATCGTGCTCCCGAAGAAGTCCTGCTGCACATCCTCGACCCGAACCGCGAAGTCGGTCCGAACTTCGTGGCCTACGCCGTGGAACTCAACGACGGCCGAGTCCTCACTGGCCTGATCGTCGAGGACACGGCCTCAAGCATCACGCTCATTCGCGCTACGGGGACCCGCGAAACAATCCTGCGTTCCAACATCGAAGAAATCGCCGCCACCGGCCAATCCCTGATGCCTCCCGGCCTGGAAGACCGAGTCACCCCGCAAGAGATGGCCGACCTGCTAGCATTTTTGCTGCCCACCAAGTGATCAGGACAGACTCAAAACGCCCGTACTGTCACCCAAGCGGTCCAGGTCGACCTCCATGCGATTGAGCATCGAGACCCAGAGGTTGTTGAGTGGCGTTTCCTTCGGAAAGACGATGTGGCGGCCTTGCTGGAAGGTGCCGCAGCCGCCGCCGGCCAGAACGATCGGGAGGTTGTCGTGGTTGTGGGCATTGCCGTCGGAGTTGCCGCTGCCGTAGGCGATCATGCTGTGGTCCAGCAGCGTCCCGTCTCCCTCTTTGATCGAGTCCAGCTTTTGCAGAAGGTATGCAAGCTGCGTCGTGTGGAACGTGTTGATGTCGCGAATCTTTTCCATCTTGGCTTTGTCGTTGCCGTGGTGCGAGAGGTCGTGATGTCCCTCCGGCACGTTGATGAACGGGTACGGCTTGTTGCTTCCTTCGTTAGCCAGCACGAACGTGCAGACGCGCGTGCTGTCGGTTTGAAACGCCAAGACCAGCAGGTCGCACATCAGGCGAATGTGCTCTTGGAAGTCGCCGGGAATGCCGGTCGGCTTCGGGCTTTCGGGAGTCTTGGCGGGGGTCAGCTTCGCCGCCCGTTCGATGCGCAGTTCGATGTCACGCACCGAACTGAAATACTCGTCGAGCTTGCGCACGTCGTTGACTCCCAGCTTGCCGCTGAGGTCTTTCGAGTCTTCACGCACGAAGTCAAGCACGCTCTTGCGACGAGCATCGCGTTTGATGCGATCCGCGTCAGGCACTGAACTGAAAAGTCGCTCGAAGACCAGCTTCGGATTGACTTCTTTCGGCAGCGGTTGCGTTGCCGATCGCCATGACATCGTGGACGAGTACACGCACGAGTACCCTGAATCGCAGTTGCCGGCCATCGCGCCCGCTTCGGTGCCGATTTCGAGAGACGGCAAGCGTGTCTTGTCGCCAATGCGTGCCGCTGCGACTTGATCGGCCGACGTGCCGGTTTTGATGTCCGTGCCGTCCGTCTTGCGCGGCTGAGCACCAGTGAGAAACGCTCCGAGCGCCCGTGCGTGATCTCCGCCTCCATCGCCATGCGCCCGCGCCTTGTCGGCGGTCAATCCAGTCAGTATCGAAAACTTCGACCGTACCGCTTCGAGTGGTTTCAAGATGTGTGGCAGTTCATAGCTCGTCCCTTCGCTGGCCGGCGTCCAGTCGGCCATGTTCTTGCCGTTGGGGACGTACAAAAACGCCATGCGATTCGGAGCGGCTTGTTCCGGCTTCGTGGCCCCATCGGCCCAGGCAGTCAGTGGCCCCATCGCTTCCAACCAGGGAAGGGCAATTCCTGCTCCGAGTCCTCGAAGCACTGTTCGGCGGGAGAGTTCAAGTGGCATGATCGATTCCTTCGGTGGGAGGGAGGGCAGATTTTACTACAGAGATACAGAGGCCACAAAGTTTGGAAAGCAAAGTCTCTCTCTGTGTCTTCTGTGTCCTCTGTGGTGAATGGTCTTCAATCATTCGTCGGTAAACTTTCCGCGGCGCATTCGGAACGGTTGGCTCTTCACTGTTTCGACGATAAGGGTTGAGAACCGATAGCCGTTTTGCCCCAGAGCAGTCGCGATCTGATCCACGGCTGGCCGATCATAATACTCCAGCCCGCGGCCGAGGGCATACGTGAGCAACTTCTCGGCGATACACCGGGTGAACAGATTCTGCCGCGTCTTCAAGATTTCCTTGAGTTCAGTTGGCCCCGCGATTTTCTCACCGGTCGGCAGTTCGCCGGACGGGTCGATAGGAAACTCGCCGTCCTTTTCGCGAAAGCGGCCGATAGCGTCGAAGTTCTCGAACGCGAAACCGAGCGGGTCCATGCGAGCATGACAGTTCGCACAGCTGGGGTTGGCTCGATGTTGTTCCATGCGTTGCCGCAACGAGCCGGTCAGCTTCTCGCCTTGTTCGAGCTCCGGAACGTTCGGCGGCGGCGGCGGTGGCGGCGTTCCGAGCAGTTGTTCGAGCACCCAACGCCCCCGTTTGACTGGTGAAGTCCGCGTCGGGTTCGACGTGACTGTGAGCAAGCTGGCTTGGGTGAGCAATCCACCACGCGCGGTTCCGGACACATTGACTCGGACAAACTCGGGGCCGCGAATCGGTTGACCTTTGTCTTTTGCCGGCTTCTGGCCGGCGAGGTTGCCGTTCGTATCAGCGATGCCGTAATGCTTTGCGAGCGGTTCGTTCAGGAAGGTGAAGTCCGAAGCCAACAGGTCGAGCAGGCTGCGATCTTCCTTCACGATCGTTTCAAGAAACATCCGCGTTTCGTCGCGCATCGCTCGGCGAAGCGACTCGTTGAAATCAGGGAACAGCTTCGCGTCAGGGGCGAACGTGTCGAGCCGTTTGAGCTGCAGCCACTGCATGGCAAACTGATCGACGAGCGAAGTAGAGGCTCGCGGGTCCTTCAACATCCGAAGAACTTGCGGTTCGAGGTTCTTCGACAGCTCGCCGCGCCGAGCCAGGTCAAACAATTCGTCGTCGGGCATCGTGTTCCACAGGAAGTAGGATAGTCGCGAGGCGAGATGAAACTCGTCGATGGGCCGCGGCTCCGGGCTGTCGGGGCGGTCGTCGAGTTCGACTCGAAACAGGAACTTCGGCGAACAGAGGACCGCTTGCACGACCCACTGCATTGCGGCCTCCCACTTCTCGCCACCGGCGACAAGCTGATCAACCATCTTGCACATCGACTCCGTTTCCTGCGGCGAAGCGGTACGGCGGTACGTTCGCGATAGTAACCGCGTGACGACCTCGCGCGTCTGTTCGGCCTGCGGCTTATCCTTCGCACACGCGAGCAGCATCAGATGCGACGCCGGACGAGTTTCGAGCGGCCCTTCGGTCCAGATGTGCTCGATGAAAAGCTGCGGCGGCTCCTCCCCTTCAGGCGGCTTCACAACGGCGACGCCGGCTCGCTGAATGTCGCCGCGACGCTTGATCGGGAATTCAATCTGCTGAACGCTCTTCGCGTCGCGAGCGGTGATCTCAAACACGTTCAAAATTCGCAGCGGCTTGAAACCCTTGAGTGCCGCCCCCATCAGTTGATCGACTTCCGCATCCGGCGACGGATCGGTCAGCTTGCCGCCGGAGATAAACAGCGCGACCTTCACCGGCGCGGAGCCTTTCGTTTCGGCGTACATGTTCGCTCGCAGAATCAGGTCGGCATCCGCAGAGAATTTGAGATACCCGCCGTCCGCCGTGAACGGCCCTGATTCCACCGGAGCTTCCGCCGTCGGGTTCAGCGGACGGAATCGTCCCTGCGGTGTCTGTGCGTTGTTCGGTTGCAGGAACCGACCCGCCAAGTAGCGACGCGCCGGCGACGGCGGATTCGGCAGGATGACTCGTTGAGCGATCGTCTCCGCGGCAGCAAGATATTGTTCCATCAAAATCGGAGAGAGAGTCAGCACGTCACCGATGTTGTCAAAGCCGTGGCCGATGTCGTCGGTGGGAAAATCGGCAGCCGGATTGAAGTCCGCGCCGACGAGATCGCGCACCGTGTTCGCATACTCGACGCGATTGAGCCGCCGCATCGTGACACGGCCAGGATCGGGTTTCGCGTTCTTGTCGTGATGCTCGAAGACAGCCCGCGCGAGTCCGGCGAACGCTTCGATTTCTTGTGCGGTTGGCTGCGGCTTGTTGTCCGGCGGCATCTCGCTCGCCTCGACCATCTTCAGCACCGACTCCCACGTCTTCCGCTTCTTGACAACCGAGGCGTTGTCGACGAACGCCGCCAGCGATAGTTCAGCCTTCGGCTTGTCCCCGCTGTGGCATTCAAGGCAGTACTTTTTGAGAAACGGGACTCCCGTCTTGCTGAAATCGGGTAGTGTGTCCTGCGACCGGCTGGCGGTCGGAACAAGCAGCATGAAACCGCACAAGAGACATGGCATCAGTCGGTTCATGGGAAGTCACTCAGGCTTGAAGGAAGGCAGGAGGTCGGTGGGCAAAGCGAGGCAAGGAGCGTATCGTCGTCGCCGAGACGTCCGAATTTCAAGCGCGAATTGGGTGACCACGAGGACACAATGGCACAAAGTTGAGGCCCTTCGTGTCTTTGTGCCTTCGAGGTTCAATTCGTCAGGAGTTGTTTCATGCTTCAATACCGCGTCTGGGATTTACACTGCCATCTGCTTGGCATCGTCGGTCGCACACCAGAAGAGAAGATGGCCAACCTGCTGGAAATTGCTGATCGGCACGGCATCGAGAGACTTTGTCTGTTCTTCAGCCGCACATGGTCAAAGACGCCGACACCAGAGGAACTCAAGGCCGACAACGACTTCATCATGCAAGCGATGTCACACTGGGCCAATCGGACACACGGCTTCTGCTACGTCAGCGGCGAGCATGTCGACTTCAGCCTCTCCGAGATGGATCGTTGCATCCAAAACGGGCCGATGGTCGGCATCAAACTGTGGGTCGCGAAGCGAGCGAACGAACGCGACCTCGACGCGATCATTCGCAAAGCGAGTGAACTCAAAGCGGTCATCTTCCAGCACACTTGGTTCAAACAAGACGGCACGCAGTACCCCGGCGAATCGACGCCGCTAGATTTAGTCGAACTGGCGAAACGGCATCCGCAGACGCATTTCATTTGCGGGCACGCCGGCGGCCAATGGGAAATGGGCATCCGTGCGATTCGAGCCTTCAAGAACATTTCCATTGAACTCGCCGGCTCCGACCCGACTGCCGGCTTCACCGAAATGGCCGTGCGCGAACTCGGACACGAGCGCATCATCTACGGCAGCGATAGCGCAGGGCGAAGCTTCGCCTCACAACTGGCAAAGGTTTACGGAGCGGACATCTCCGAGGAAGCCAAGCGCATGATCTTTTCAGAAAACCTTCGGCGGCTGATCGAGCAACCGTTGAAATTAAAGAAGACAAGGTGAAAGAGTGACACGGTGAGTTGGCAATCGGCACTTCTCATCTCGTCTTCAACAACCGGGATTTCTGCGATGACGATCGACACCAACATCAACCTCGAGCGCTGGCCGTTTCGGCGATTGAGCCTCGAGGAGACGAGCAAGCTCGTCGCCAAGCTTAAGGCGAGCGGAGTGACGCAGGCATGGGCCGGCAGTTTCGATGGTCTGTTGCATCGAGACATCGCCGCTGTGAATCAGCGGCTGGCAGATGCTTGCCGGCAGTTCGCCGATTTGTTGCGGCCGTTCGGGACGGTCAATCCCGTATTGCCCGACTGGCACGAAGACCTGCGGCGTTGTCACGAAGTGCACAAGATGCCGGGCCTGCGTTTGCATCCAAACTTCCATGGCTACACGCTCGACGATCCACGATTCGCCGAACTGTTGTCGCTCGCGACGGATCGCGGATTGATTGTGCAACTCGCGCTGGCAATGGAGGACGAGCGGACTCAGCACGCTCTGCATCGCGTGCCGCACGTCGATCCGAAGCCTTTGGCCGGAGTCGTCGCGAAGCTGCCGAAGTTGCGGCTTGTGCTGTTGAATGCATTTCGTTCGTTGTCGTTACTGCAATGCGGAGAGGTCGCAAAGGCCGGGCAGGTCTGGTTCGACATCGCGATGCTCGAAAGTGTGGCCGGAGTTACGAAGCTAATCGAAAAGGTTTCGCCGGAGCGGGTGCTTTTCGGTTCGCACTCACCGCTGTTCTATTTTGAGTCGGCGGAGTTGAAGCTGGTCGAGAGCGGCTTGCCGGAGGCGGTGTTGCAACAGATTCGCATCGGGAACGCGATGAAACTCTTGGCGGTCAGTTCCGACTGAAGGCCGGCGGAAATCCCGAAGCGATACCAGCTGCCAGAGTTCGTTGACGCTGCCGAAGATGAGCCAACACGAGATCGCTGCGAATATCGACGTTCCGTTCTTCCAGGAGAGACTGGGCGTCGATGGTACTCAGTCCCAGCGAATGACCGAGTACGTCGCAGAGTACTCCCAGCGGAAGTTCCGCTTCGAGCAATTGATGGAGCAACGGATCCGATTGCAGCTCGGGGAGTATCTCAGTGGCTCCAGCCAGTAACTCTCGCTGGCGATGATGGCGGTCAATTGTTGGTTCGGACGAATAGAAGTCGCTGAGCAACGTCAGCTCCGCGGTGCGATACGGCCGATTGGTATCAATCTCCGACTCAATGCGTGCCCGGCACAGTCCGCGCAGGGCGAGGTTGAACCGGCCATCCGGGAGCTTCTCCTCGACGGCGATACGGCCCAGGCAGACGACGTTGTAAATCTTGGCGTTCTTCGTCTCGTAGGCCAGTTCTTGCTTGGGATGGAGCAAGGCCATCGCGATGAGGCGGTTGCTGTCCAGGGCATCGGCGATCATTGCTCGATAACGGGGTTCGAAGATGTGCAGCGGTTGCCATGTGTGCGGAAGTTGGACGACGTTGGGCAACGGAAACAACGGAGCCTCTCCCGTGAATAGTTTCAGTTCGTCTCGAATGTCAAAAGATTCGCTCATGTGGTCGCGTCCTCAGGGAAAGCGATCTTCGGGACCAATTCGTCCCGAAGTTGAATGTCGGTGGGATATTTTTCTTTGTGATCGAGTAACTCTTGGAAGCAGCGTTGGTAGTCGTTCAAAAACGTGGTGAGGTCAATACCCATGAAACCGGGCCGGTAGGGGTCGAGCTTTTGCCGACATGAGTCGTAGAGTTTTCTCGCCCCGCCGAAGTTCTCGTTCCCGAAGTGGAACAGAGAAACGGATGCCTGAATCAACCCTTGCAAGAACTTCTTTTCGTCACCGACCGATTCGGACCACAATTCCTCCCAAACATCGTGAGCCTCGAAGAATGCCTCCTCGTTGAATAATCGCAAACCTTCCAGGTACTGCGTTGCGTATCCGTCCGACATGGTTTGGGTCCTTTGTGATTGGTCCTTGCAATCGTCATTCGCGGGCGGGATTCTAGCGCGGCCCGAAACCGTCAGTCCACGAGCAACTTTACAACTTCGACAAGTTCAACATGCCGCAATCCAAGAGTGCTGAATCCGGCGATGATCGAAAGCAACGTGCCCTCAAAATCGCGCGGCAACTGGCGATCACCTACGTCGCTGCCGAGTGCGCGTTGAAGCACGACACCCCGTTTCAGTTGCTGGCAGCCACCATCCTCTCGGCGCAATGCACGGACGAGCGGGTCAACATGGTCACGCCGGCGTTGTTCGCGAAGTATCCGACTCCCGCCGCTCTGGCCGCTTCGAAGCAGGCGGATATCGAGAAGATCGTCCAGTCGACCGGGTTTTTTCGAGCGAAGGCGGCAAACCTGCGCGGCATGGCTCAGGCGTTGGTCGATCAGTTTGGTGGGGAGTTGCCGAGGACGCTCGACGAGATGATCGCCCTGCCGGGTGTCGGACGAAAGACGGCAAACGTGGTGCTTGGCACGGCTTTTGGCTTGCCGACCGGAGTTGTCGTCGATACGCACGTCAAGCGCCTCACGCGACTTTTGGGGCTGACGAAACACCTCGACCCGGTGAAGATTGAGCACGATTTGGCAATGTTGTTGCCGAAATCCGAATGGATCAACTTTTCGCATCGCCTGATTCACCATGGCCGCCGAATCTGCAACGCTCGCAAACCCAATTGCCCGGAGTGTCCGCTGTTGAAATTCTGTCCACGTGTCGGATTGCCGCCGCTGTCAAACTAGCTGCGTCGTTCCGCGAGACGAACCCCCTTAAAGACTGACCGATGCTCACAAGATTTCGAACGCTGCTGGACGTTCGCCCTCGCTGGCGTTGCGGGTTGGTATGTCTTGTGCTGTTTCACCCGGTGAGCGTGTTCGCCGCAGAGCCGCTTGCCGGAAAGCCGTTTGAAGCGGCGTTGGATCAGAAGATTGGACGATCTTGGACCGGTCAAGATGGCCACATTCTGCGCAATGTCTTGCGACAACTCGCCGACTCACAACGAGTCTCGATCGTGCTGGACCGACGAATTGATCCGACTCAGTCGATTGAGTTGACACTGCCACCAACTCCGTTGCGAGACATGGTGTCCACGCTCGCGCGTAAGGTGGATTGTGGAACGTCGATCGTCGGCAACGTCATCTACGTGGGACCAACAGACTCCGCAAAAAAACTTCGCACACTGGTTGAGCTTCGGAACGCTGACCGGACCAGGCTGACCGGGCGGAATCGACCGGCCGCGTTGACGCAGCCAAAGACATTCGTCTGGCAAGAGCTTGATCGACCGCGCGACATGCTCCAGCAAGTTGCCGACAAGTTTCAGATCGAGATCGACGGACTCGACAAGCTACCGCATGACTTGTGGGCCGCGACGTCGCTGCCGCAGGTGACAGCCACCGAAGCACTCTCGTTGCTGCTCGTGCAATTCGGTTCGACGTTCGAGTTCGTTCCCAATCGAGCGGCAGTCCGCATCGTGCCGATTCCGGAACGAGTCTTCGTCGAGCGGTCGCATCGCGTCTTGGCAAACTCGCCTGTAAGTCATGATGCCGCCCGGCAGCGATTCTCCGAGGTTGACTTCGAACAGGCGGAAGGCAAGCTGATCGTGCGAGGTACCGTCGAACAGCAGGCGGAGATCGCCACCTGGTTGAGGACGGGGAACCAGAAGACAACCAAGCCCACCGACAAGCCGCTTCGCGACCGACACTTCAAGACACTCCAGCAGAAGAATGTCGCACTCGGCGAGATCATCAAGACATTTATCGTTTACGGAATCAAGATCGAGTACGACCCAGAGCAATTTGCGAACGGAGGCATTTCGCTCGATCAGAAAATCGACATCGATGAAAAAGACATTTACGCCGAGAAGCTGTTCCGCAAAATCTTCGAGCCACGAGGCATCGAAGTCACGATCGAGGGCGAGACGGTGCGACTGACCCCGAAGAGCAAATAGCCGTCTCACCAAACAGCAACAGCCCGGCGGCTAAGAAGCTGTCGGGCTGTGATAAATGAATCGGGCCAGCAAAATCTACTTCGCGGCTTCCAAGACGGTGAACGGGCTGATACGGAAGACCTTTTGCTCAATCGCTTCCTTATCACCCTGAGTCTTGGCCTTGGCGTACTTTGCGCGGAACTTCTTCAGTTGTTCCCCGCGCTTGCGTCGCCGAGCCAATTCGCGCTCACGTTGACATCGTCCCATGATTCTTTGTGACCTCACACCCTGAAATCGTTGACCGAAATTGATTTTGCCCCAAAGCAGGGCGAAACTTGTAGCGGGCCGGACGATGATGGTCAACCGGCCACGCCCCGGCGAACACCCTTTCCGAGCGGCTCCACATCCTTCATGCTCCCCCCATGTCCGCACCGTTTTTCGCTGAGTTGATTGTCGAGCCGTTCCTCAGCGGTAAGCGGATCGACACATTTTTAGGGCGGCATTTCCGCAACTATTCGAGCTACCGGCTACAACGAATTGTGCGGGCCGGCGAAGTTCGCATCAACGACGTCGCGGCTGACAACGAGTCGCGAGTCTATCGCGATCAGCGAGTTTCCGTCCGCCTGATCGAGCCGCCGGACCAACTGCTGTTACCCACTCCCGGCCCGCTGCACATCCTCTACGAGGATCCCTGGCTGCTGATTGTCGTCAAGCCATCGGGACAAATTGCTCACCCCGCCGGAGCCTATTTAACTAACACACTGGCCAACGTCGTCCAGCATCACCTCGATCAGCAAACTTGTTGGCGAGGATTGTTGAGACCGGGCATCGTGCATCGGCTCGACCGCATGACGAGCGGTGTCATGGTCATTTCCAAGGAACATCTCTCGCACGCACTGCTGACCGAGGCGTTCATGCGTCGCAAGGTTCAGAAGACTTACCTCGCGCTGGTGGAGGGGGTCATTGCGGTCGACTCGGGAGTGCTCGACAAGCCGATCGGCGAGTCGGTTGATCCGGCGAGCTGTTTGATGACTACACATCCCGAGGCCCGCGATTCACGCCCGGCACTGACCCACTTTCAAGTCATTGAACGGTTCTCCGCCCATACTCTGGTCGAGGCGAAACCAGTCACCGGTCGACAACACCAAATTCGAGTGCATCTTGCCGACATCGGCCACCCGGTCGTCGATGACGAGTTCTACGGCCCGTTTAGCTGGATCAAGAAAGACCCCGCCGGGAATCCGGTCCCTTGCCCTGCCGAAAGTCGTAGGCCGAAAACCGATGGACGTGATCCTTTTTTTCCGAACGACGATGACGACGTGAACGGACTTCCGAACGACCAACAGCTCGTTGGCCGCCACGCTCTGCACGCGCATCGCTTGGAGTTTCGCCACCCAATCACTTGGGAGCCGCTGTCATTTGAAGCCCCATTGCCGGAAGACATCGCGCACGCTGCCGCTCGACTGCGCGCCCCATCAAAGTAGCCGAGCCGGCCGCAGCGGAATCGTATGCTTTCCGGTCACTGAGTGACCGGTCTACTTTCGTCAGGCAAATAATTCCCGCACCGGCTCACCTTCGTCCGTGATCGGAACCGGCCGCGTACCGGAGTAAATTTCCTCGCGCGGATTGATGCCGAGAGCGCAGTGAACCGTCGCGTGCAGATCGGGAACGGATACCGGTCGCGAGACGATCTTCATGCCGAGTTCGTCGGTCTCGCCAATCGTAATTCCGTTTTTCAAGCCGCCGCCTGCCAGCACGACGCTAAAGCACCTGCCGTGATGCCCACGCCCGCCGCCGCCATCGAATTGCGCGGGGCGGCCGAATTCGGTTGCGACGACGATCAACGTCTTGTCGAGCAACTTCTTGTTTTCGAGGTCCCGCACAAGCGCGGACAGCGCTTGATCGAGTTCCGCGATCAGTTTGTGCTGATTCAAGATGCCTTCGTTATGCACGTCCCAGCCGGTGCCGTTGAGAAAGTTGAGGTTGTGCGAGACCTCGATGAATCGCACGCCCCCTTCGATGAGCCGTCGCGCCAGCAAGCAGCGCTGGCCGAATTCGCCACCGAAGTCGTGACGCAAGTCCGCCGACTCGCGGTTGAGATCGAACAGCCTCATGAACTCCGGTCCCGCCAATTTCTGAGCTGCGGCAATCGCCGCATCGTATTCCGCCGCGATTCCCTCGCTGCCGTTTCGCGATCGCAGATCGTCGCGCACCGCATTGAGCAATGTCTCACGCCGAGCCTGTCGCTCATCCGTGATCCCGACCGACCGCTTCAGTGCCGGCGGCCCGGACTTTGTGTCGGTCAGATGTACGTAGCCGTACTTCGGGCCGAGAAATCCCGGCCCCCGCGTCACGTTCGGATACCCCATCAAAACGTACGCTGGCACACCGTCGGTGATCGTCCCTCGCTGCTGAGCGACGATCGACCCGATCGACGGATACTGTTCCGTGCCGCTCGTCGGCCGCCCAGTGTGCATCCGATTGGTCGCCGCCGCGTGCTCGTCGATCACGTCGTGGTTGACCGTCCGCAGAATGTTAAACCGATCCAGAATTGTCGCGCAACGAGGCAAGTGCTCGCACACGCGAGTTCCTGAAATCGCCGTCTCGATCGAGTCGTAGTACGACCCCGGCTTCTTCTCTTTGGGATCGCCTTTGACTTTCGGATCCCAAGTATCGAGATGCCCCTGCCCGCCGCCGAGCCAGACGAACACGCAATGCTCGGCTTTGCCGCGAGGCAGTTGTGACATCTTCGATTCGTCCGCTTGCAGCACTGGTACTGTCAGCGCGGCGGTCGTAATCGCGGCCGATTGAGACAGAAAAGTTCGTCGAGTCGTCATTTGTTTGTCCTTTGGGTGAGCTTCACCTTTCCGGAGTCAGCATTTCAGTATCTCGATCAAACCGGTTTCAGGGAACAATCAAAAACTCCGGGCTGTTGATCAGGGACCAAATCATGTCCTCGGCGCGCTCACGCCAATCGGCGTTGAGTCGCGACGTCGTGGGGTCGCCAAAGGCGATTTCTTCGGCGAGTTGTTGTTTACGGAAGTTGGCTTCGGGTTTGAGGTGGTTGGACCAAGAGACGCCGGTTTGCCTCGGTGGCTGCGAGCGGCGGATCGGATGCTCGCCGGGGACGATGCGGGACGCGAATCCGTCACGCAACAAGTCGCCGAAAATCTTTTGTTCGGCAGCAGTCGCGGGGCGTGTGAGGAGGCGTTGCGTGACTGAGTCGATGAAGTCTTCGGGCGTCTGCGCGGCCAGCGCGAGTTCGGTGAAAGCACTGTCGTCGGAAAGTTGTGAGACTCGCTTGGCAACGACGCCGTTGGCGATCATCGCCGGTTGCAGAACGGTCGTCTCGTTCGAGCGAATTGTGATCGGATCGGGACGAGAAGCTCGCCATCCGAACGATTCGAGGAGATCGACGATCGTCTGCGCGGCAGGGAGAGATAGGCTGGGCCGGTCCCGTTCGTTGGACATCGACGTAAACTGCCACGCGCGGCGCGCGTGGCCGAGGCTGATGGAGACGTCTTGCCGACGAGCGCCATCGACGTCGATGTTGATCTCTTCCACGTTGAACGGCTTGTCGGCCGCGACGAATAGCGAGTCGATCAGTTGCTCGGCAGTCAGACGGCGGGAATGTGGACCGGTCACTCGGTGACCGGAATTCGAGTCACGGAGTAACTGGACTTCTTTGGCCTGATACGCCCGCGAATTCAGGATCACGCGCATCAGTTGCTTCACGTCGTAGCCGTGAGAGACAAACTCCCGTTCGAGTGATTCCAGTAATTCCGGGTTGGACGGCTTGACCTTTTCCCAATCATCGACCGGATCGACGATCCCTTTGCCGAAGAGCCGCGCCCAGATTCGGTTCACGATGACCTGGGCGAAGCGGCGATTCGTTGGCGACGTGATGAACGCGGCGAGTCGCTCGCGCGAGTCCTTAGGGTTACTCAACAGTTCGTCGGGGACAGCAGCCACGAGTTCCCCGAACGGCCAGACAGGCGTGACTGACTCGCCCGGCTTAAGCGTGACTTTGACGAGCGGTTCGCGACCGCGCACGGCGAAGGCGTCGAGGTTCAGGCTGCTGGTCTTCGGAACTTTCTCCGGTTCGCGTTTCAGCAGAGCGGCGAGCGAGAACAAATCGCGTTGCAGGAAGTCGTGATACGGCGCGTCGTGACAGCGGGCACACTTCATTTCGAGTCCGAGAAATGCTTGCCCGACAATGTGGGCCTTCGCGGCCATCGGCACATCGTTCTGACTGGCAACCGAGAACCCACCCGGGCCGCCGTAGCGGATGCTTCCTTCCATCAGGATTAGTTCGGTCGCGAATTGGTCGAACGGTTTATTGTCGAGAAAGCTCTCGTGAATCCACCAGCGGAACGGGCCGGTGTTGTTAAGCGTTGGATTCAGGATGTTCGGGTTCTCGGCGAGCACGTCTTGCCAATAGCTGACCCAGTGATCGGCATAGCCCGGCTCCGCCAACAGCTTGTCGATGATCGCTGCTCTTCGCGTGGCTTCCGGCTGAGCGAAGAAGAACTTGATGTGCTCCGCAGTCGGAATTGTTCCGACCGTGTCGAGCGCGACGCGACGCAGGAAAGACCAATCATCGGCCGACTGTAGACCGGTCATGCCGTGACTCGAATTCGAGTCACGGAGTGATTCGGCGACTTTGCTCGCATACTCATGCCGCTTATTCCAGAATGCCGTCCACTCGCGACTGGCCTCGCGACGTCGTTGCTGATTCAACGTCGCCAGTTCGCCGCGAAGACGAGCGTCGTAATCCATCCAAGCGTCATCGGTAAGCGGAAACGGCTTCGTTGGGTGCAACACGACAAACGTATCGCGATCGGGTTCGGCCAGTGCGACGAGCGTTTCGCCGAGTTCCGGTCGCATACTCTTGCCCCCCAGGAAGACCTCCCACGTTAGGCGATGTCGACCGCCGTCGGACTTGAAAGTGGCGATCGCGTCTTGATCGCCCGGACGAAGTGCTCGATGACCGGGAGCAGGGACCCGATCAAGCCCCCAGACATCTTCGTGGCCATCACCGCGAAACTTCGGGAACGGATTCGCGACGACAAGCCTGCCATCGACAAACAAACGGGACGCACTGCGGCTGCGCGTCAGCAAACGACAGTCGCCGGCGGGGAGTTTCAGATCACCGGTTACACGCACGACAAACGGGTTCGAGCGATCGGCTCGCACGCCCAGAGGCGAATACTTGTGAGCAATCTCGACGAGCGCGAAACCGGACTCGACGTAGCGATCAGTCGGTTCGGGCGCGATGAAATCCCAATTCATCTTGTCCGGAATGCCCTCCAGGACTTCGACGAGAACGCCGTCTTTCGGCGGTTCGATCGTCGTGACGTACGGCTTGGGTTGTAGCACTCGCCACCGCGCGGCGATTCGTTCGGCAGGCAACGCGGAGCGATAGATCGCGACCTCGTCAATCGAGCCGTGAAAACTGTTGCCCGCGTTGATCGCGCTGGCCGAGCCGATCCAGACCTCATCATCATCGACGACGGGCGCTTCAGTCGTCGCACCGCCATAGTCCCATTCACCTTCGAGCGGCTGGCCGTCGATGTAACCACGAATCGACTCCGGCTTGCCGAACCTGTAGCTGGTCGCAACGTGATGCCAACCGGATTCGATGTCAAAGCCAGCCTTCGATGTCCAACGATGGAAGTCGTTTTGATTCCCCTTCCGATTGTCCTCGCTGCGGAACAGAAACGTGACGCAGGCGTCCCCTTTGTTGCCGGCGAGTCGCAATGCGTAGTTCTGATTGTCCTCGGCAACGCCGGCGTTTTTCGTGCGGCCTTTGCCGACGACGTACATCTGCTGACCGTCCCCGAGTTTCTTGACCAACACCCAGGCTTCGAGCGTGATCGAATCACCGAGTCCAAAATCGAGCGGACTCTTCTCGCCCGGATCGGCGATCTTGATGACCGCGGGAGACTCAAACGCTGCCGCCTGATTGTCCGCTTCAAAGTTCAAGAATTTCGGCGGCCTCGGGCCGAGTTGATCAGCTCGGACGAATCCCTTTGACGTCGCGCTGGCGTCGTTCAAGTTGTCCTCGTCAAACAAACGCGATGCGACGCCCGGCTTGATGATGCCGTGGCCGAGCGACTTTGGGTGAACCTCGAACAGATGATCCTCCAATCGCCAATAGGCGACGGGCTGATCCTGCAAGATCGTTTCGGCATACGGCAGAGAGTCCGATGGCTGGGCCAAACTAAAACGGCTTCCGAAAATCGAAAGCGAGATCATCACCAGCAAGGCCGAACGCATCGGAAACCTCGTTTGTAGGATGGGCACTCCTGCCCATCTTTTTGACGAACAATCACCGAACGGGCAAGAGTGTCCGTCCGACAAATCGGTCAATCGGCCGACACCCAACGGTCGGCCGCCCAATCGCGGAGTTCGGTAATTCGTTCGGCCATCAGCACCGAGAGCGGCCGCGTCTTCGACATCTTCTCGAAGATGTGGCGATCCTGCAGTTCGACTCCCTCTTGGAACGCACCGTACATCGCGCTGAGGATTGCTTGCTCTAGCTCGGCCCCGTTGAAGCCGTCGAAAGCTTCGGCCAATTAGTCGAGATCGAACTTCACCGTATCGCGTTCACGCCGCAGCAGGTGGATCGAGAGGATGTTCGTCCGCGCTTCGGATGTCGGCAGGTCCACGAAGAAAACTTCGTTGAAGCGGCCTTTGCGCATCAGTTCGGGGTCAAGCGGGATTTGAGCGTGGAGGGCATCTCAACCCGGCCGCCAAGGAAATCAAAGTTTCGCGTCGATGTTGACCCACGTCCTCTTCTCAAATGATTCGAGCGTCGCGTCAGCGACTGCTTGAGCCAAAGCTCCATGATCGAAGCCCGGCACGCAGTCGCGCCCTTCAACGATCGCACTGACGAATTCCCAAACTAAATCATAACGGAAGACAGTGCTCGGCACGCCGTCGTTGGGATTCCGCGGGCTGCCGGGAATGACGAGGAACTCGCGCGGCACCGCTTGCTTCTGCATCGTGCCGCCGTGCTTGCCGATGACGATGTTGTTCGGATCGGTGAGCTGATAGGCGGCCGATCCGTCGCTGCCGTTGACCTCGGCCCACTCGTAGCCGAAGCCATTGTTGTGATGCCCCTTCATCAGCGTGCTCCCTTCCCACACGCCGGTCGCTCCACTTTCGAACAGGCCGATCAACGACGACCAGTCATCGACTTCCGACGGAGCACACGCTTGGCCATCGTTCGTCTTGTCGCGCTTCGCATACTGAGCGACCGCGCCGCAAATCGTTTTGATCGGCCCCATCAGGTCCATCGAGAAGTCGATCCGGTGAATCGTCATGTCAAAGAGATCGCCGGCCCCGGCCAGCTTCTTGTACTGACGCCAGCCCCAACTCGTTTCCGGCCAATCGAGGAACCGCTGACTGCGGAAGTGCCGAGGCGTGCCGAGTGCTCCGGTTTTCACGAGATGCCGCACGTACCTCATCGAAGGAGCGAACCGGTAGGTAAACGCCGTCATGTGCCGCAGATTCTTGTCGCGAGCCGCTCGAAACATCTCGGCGGATTCGGAGAAGTTCAGCCCCAGCGGCTTTTCGCACATCACATGCTTGCCGCCGGCGATGCAGGCCAGCGCGATCGGTTTGTGCGTGAAGTTCGGCGTCGCAATAATGACCGCATCGATGTCTGGGTCATTGGCGATTTCCTCGAACTGAGTCGTCTTCTTCGTCGGTCCCCAGTCCTTCTGCCGCTGATTAAGCAGTTGTTCATTCGGATCGCAGACAGCGACCAACTCACAGCGGGAGTCGATCCGAATTCCGGGGACATGGTGATAATCAGAAACCGCGCCGGCTCCGATGATGGCGATGCGAACTTTGGGCATGGTGAAAGGCAAATGGTTTGAGGTTCAGGGTTGATCAGAAACGAGGCGGAAGAATGAGGAAAAGCAAGGGCGATGGGAAGAGCCAACGTAGCCGCCGCAGCCATCACGTTTCCAACTAGCTCCGGCGGTCAATAAAGTGGCCACCGACCGGGAGACTTAATCTTCCGTCTCGCCTGCGTTTTTGCCCGCCTCTGTCTGCTCAGGAGTTCGTGATGTTGCGATCCGCTGTGTTGTTGATTTTTGTCGTGATCGGTTTGGGGATCGTCGTTCGAGCGGCGGATTCGACGCCGACGGAAGCCGAATACAAATCGGCCTGGCACAAGTTGACGGTGCCGGGGACTTGGGACGATCAGTCGAATGGTGTGCTCGCCAAATTCGACGGGATCGCGTGGTATCGGGCCGAGGCCAAAATTCCGGCCGAGTGGCAATCGACCCAAGTGACGCTCGGTACCGAGCAGATCGACAACGCTCATGAGGCGTACTTCAACGGCGTGAAGCTGGGTGGGGCGGGAGCCTTTCCTCCCAAGTACGAAAGCGGTTTGAAGGAACTCAAGAAATACGTCGTTCCCTCGGAACATATCCGCTACGGTGAGCCGAACGTCATCGCGATTCGGGTTTACGACCATGACGGCAAAGGAGGCTTCAAAGGAGCGGCTCCCAGCGTCAGCGCCGGTGGGCAGACGATTCGCATGGAAGGGAAATGGAATTTTCGACTCGGTGATGATCCGGTCTTTGCCGCTCGCGTCGACGACAAGAACGCCACGAAGCTGCCCAGCGATCCGGCGTCGTTCAGCAAGATTCTCGCATCGCCGCACAGTGCTCCCGCCGGGAAGGCCCCGACCGATTACACGCCGATCGTTCCGCCGAATGAGGCGTTGAAAACATTCACTGTGCCGGACGATCTCAAGCTGGAACTGGTGCTCGCCGAGCCACACGTCAAGCAACCGCTACACATGACCTGGGACGAGCGGGGTCGGCTGTGGGTCGTGCAGTATTTGCAGTATCCGTATCCGGCCGGGCTGAAGATGGTCAGCAAGGACGTCTTCTGGCGCGCCGTCTACGACAAAGTGCCACCGCCGCCGCCGCAGGGTGAGCCGGGACTCGACAAAATCACGATTCACGAAGATACCGACGGTGACGGCAACCTCGATAAGCATTCGACGTTTTTGGATGGTCTGAATATCGCGACGTCGTTGGCTCTCGACCGCGACGGCGTATGGGTGATGAACCCGCCGTACTTGCTGTACTATGCCGACAAGAATCACGACGACGTGCCTGACGGCGATCCGGAAGTTCATCTCCAAGGCTTCGGCCTCGAAGACACGCACTCGGTCGCGAACTCGCTGAGATGGGGGCCGGACGGCTGGCTCTATGGCTGCCAAGGGAGCACGACCAGCAGCGCGGTTCTGCGGCCGGGGCTCGACAAGCTGCCGGTTCATTCGATGGGACAGCTCATCTGGCGCTATCACCCGGCAACGCGCCGCTTCGAGATTTATTCCGAGGGAGGCGGCAACTCGTTTGGTTGCGAGATCGACGCTGAAGGCCGAGTCTTCTCCGGCCACAATGGTGGCGACACACGCGGCTTCCACTACGTTCAAGGGGGCTATTACCAAAAGGGATTCAACAAGCACGGACCGCTGTCGAACCCGTACGCCAACGGCTACTTCAACGCGATGGGGCACGCGAATGTGCCGCGGTTCACGCACAACTTCGTGATCGACGCTGGAGCTGCGTTGCCGGAACCGCATCGCGGCCACCTGTTTGGTGTCGAGCCGTTGCAAGGGCGCGTCGTCGAAGCGGAATTGTCGAATGATCGCTCGTCGTTCAAGACGAAAGACTTGGGCTACTCAATCACCTCGACCGATCCACGCTTCCGCCCGGTCGAAATCAAAGCCGGCCCCGACGGAGCCATCTATGTCGCCGATATGTACGAGCCGCAGATCGCGCATCGCCAACACTTCCAAGGCTTGATCGACAAAGACAACGGCCGCATCTACCGACTGTCGGCCAAGAACTCCGCGCGGTCGAAGCAGGTGGACCTCGGCAAGAAGTCGACGGCCGAACTGGTCGAGCATCTGCAGCAGCCGAACAAGTGGCAGCGTCAATCGGCCCTGCGACTCATCAGTCAGCGCCGCGATCGAACCGTGCTGCCATTGCTGAAAAAGAACATCGAATCGAGCACGGGCCTCTTCGCGTTGGAGTGTCTGTGGGCGACGTACCAGCTCGGAGGACTTGACGATGCATTTGCGCAGAAGTGCCTGGCTCACAAAGAGCCGCTTGTTCGCGAATGGACGGTACGATTCGCCGCTGATCTGCCGCTCGATCTCGCCGCCGCTGCGAATGCGACCGGCCGCGCTGTGCCGGGACCGCGCGAAGTTCAGGACGCGCACCTGACGGGGCATCGCTTCGCCGAAACGCGAACGTCGATCCCGCTGGCTCGCAAGTTGGTCGATGTTGCCAAGTCGGAAACCTACGTCCGAGTCCGCAGCCAACTTGCTTCGACCGCCAAACGACTGCCCGCCGATCAAGCTTTGCCGCTGATCGACGCGCTGATCACGCACAACGAAGACGCTGACGATCTTCACATCCCGCTGCTGCTATGGTGGGCGCTGGAATCGAAAGCCACGAAAAGCTCGGCCGCGATCATCGGGCTGTACAAAAAACCGGAAGTCTGGAAGCGGACGCTGGTCGAAAAGCATCTGGCCTTGCGCACGATGCAGCGATTTGCTCAGTCTGGGACGCGCAACGATTTGCTCATCGGCGCGGAATTGTTGGCGAATGCTCCGACCATTGAACACAAGCAGGAGCTTCTGAAAGGATTCGAAGCGGCGTTCAAGGGTCGACCGCTCAGCGGTCTGCCCGATGAACTCGTCAAGGCAATTACCGAAGCCGGCGGCGGGTCGCTTGCGTTGCGAGTCCGCCAGAAAGACGCGGCAGCTATCGTGGAGGCGCTTAAACTTGCTGCCGTCGAACCGGCGTCCTCACCCGATCCGAAACAGAAAGCGGCCGCCGAAGAAGCCAAGACGCGGCGTATCGAACTCGTGCAAACGCTTGGTGAAGTTCAGCCGAGCGGTTCGGTGAACGTCCTGGTCGCGATTGCAAAGTCTTCGGCGGACAACGATGTTCGTGCGGCCGCGCTTACCGCATTGCTCGGTTTCAAAGACGAAGTGATCGGCTCGGAAGTGCTGACCGTCTTCTCCAGCTTACACGACGATGTACAGTCGGTCGCGCTGACGCTGCTCACCAGCCGTGCTGCCTGGGCCACACAACTGTTGGAGGCGATCGACGCTGGTGCGCTGAAGCCAGATGTACTGCCCCTCGACGTCGTCCGAAAGCTGACGTTCCTCAAAGGGGACAAGCTGGCCGCACTGGTCAAAAAGCACTGGCCGAAGCTCGAGGGTGCCAGCACGGCGGAGATGCAAGAGCTGATTGCTCGGTTCGCATCAGTCGCCAAGTCGGAAGGGGGTGAGCCGTTTGAGGGCAAGAAAATCTTCATGCAGTCCTGCGGCAAGTGTCATCTGCTGTTCGGAGAAGGAGGCCGCATCGGTCCCGACCTGACCGCGTTCAAACGAAACGACGTGAATCACATCCTCACCAACGTCATCAACCCGAGCGCGGAGATTCGAGAAGGCTTCGAGGCAATCGTCGTCATCACAACCGACGGTCGTACAATCACCGGCTTCCGCGCGGATCAAGACGCCCGGGTTTTGGTTGTCCGAGGCATTGACGGTCAGAACATTTCGATCAACCGCGACGACATCGAAGAAACAGTCCCGCTCAAGAAATCGCTGATGCCTGAAGGACTACTTAATAATCTGACCGACGAACAGGTCCGCAATCTGTTCACCTACTTGCGAGTCGGTCAGCCGTTGAACTCGCAGTAGTCCCAATCGCCAATCAAGAATCTCAAATCGAAAGTCCCATCATGTGGTTCACAGAAACCCCCTGGCCGCCGATTATTGGCCTGTGTTTTGTGGGCGTGTTGCTGTTTTTGGGATGGATGTCACAGCGGAACACGGGTTTCCTGGCGGGTGTCGCTTTGTGCCTCGCGTTGTGCGGGATTGTGTTTTTCGTCGAGCAACAGGTTGTCACCGAGCGTGAGCGGGTCGAGCAGCGATTGCTGGATTTCGCGGTGGCGTTCCAGCAGGACTCGCTGCGGAAAGGGTTAGTGAATTTAGTGGTCCCCGGGCCTGAGCCAGCCACGCTGAGTTACATCTCGGCATCGGCGGATAGCACCAAGCGAATGGCGGAAGCCGCGTTGAGCTACGTCGATCTCCCTGAAGCGGTCCGAATTTCAGACGTGCGAACGACGATGAGCAACAGTGACTCGCGGGCAGTCACGCAGTTTCGAGCTTCAGCTACCGTGAAAGCCGGAAGCGATTCGGATGGCGTTCACTATCCGACTCGCTGGGAACTGACGTGGCAGCGGGAAAAGGGAGACTGGAAGATTCTTCGTGCCACTCGATTGCACTTCAACACCGGCGAGGCGTTGCAAAACCCGTTCACAAATCGCGAATAGTCGGGCAGGCACTTCAGCCCGTGCCGAGTGTTTCGAAAAATGTCGATTCCAAATCGAATCAGCCAGGAAAGCGTGATTCACAAGGAGACAGACATGTCCGTGCCTCACCTCTCTGGTGCCGGCGATCAAAGAACGGAATCTCCCAAGGAGGCGACGTTGGTCGATGACACTCCCGCCAAAACATCGGGCGCGACTCCCAACCAGACGGTGGCTGAGCAGAGCGAACGAGACGAAGTGACGATTGTTGATCGGTCAATCAGATCGGGCACCGCGCGGTCTGGATCGAACGAGGCCGATGATCGAGACGCAACCATTACGGAGGGGGCGCCGGTTTTTCAGCAGTCCGAGTCCGCCGTTCAGACCGTCATCGATCCAAAGGCTCAGGATGCGTGTCTCGCGAGTCCCGAGTTTCAGACGAGTGCCGACTCGAGTTCCGCAGCAAGAGATTGGGCACCAACCAAAGGAGCGACCGAAGCCGCATGGCCGCAACCATCGCCGAGTGTGGCGAAGAAACCACAGACGTCACAACGGCCGCAGTTGGAGGATCGGTATCAGCTGCTCGACAACTTTGCACGCGGCGGCTTGGGCAATATTTGGCGGGCCAAAGACTCCATCATCCATCGCGAAATCGCGTTTAAAGAGCTGCTGCCGAAGGCGTTGAAGAACCCTCGCATCGTCGAGCGCTTTCTTGAAGAGGCACAAATCACCGGACAGCTTGAGCATCCCGGCATCGTGCCCATCTACGACGTCGGCTACCAAGAAAACGGGACTCCATTCTACGCCATGAAGCTGCTGAAGGGCGGCAACATGGAAGAGGCGATCGAAACGCTGCACATCCTGCCGCGCGGAAGCACCGAGCGGCAGTTGGCCTTCACGCGACTATTGAGGCAGTTCATCGCAGTTTGCCAGGCGGTGGGGTTCGCGCACGAAAAGGGGGTGCTGCACCGCGACCTCAAACCGCTCAACGTGATGATCGGCCAATTTGGTGAGACTATGGTGCTCGACTGGGGTCTGGCCAAGGTGGTCGATGCGCTCGGCGAACACCAAATCGCGACCGACTCGGACGGACAACTCGACAACGCCAAACCTTCGGCCGATGACCACACGCTGGCGGAATCACCCACCTCCGATACAAACGTCGCCACCACGAAAGCTGGGGCCACCGGGACCGCCCCTTCAAACATCGGTGCAACCCGCGCCGCGGCGACTTCCGCCGCCGACCCGCAGACGGCACGAACCGAACCGGGAACCTTCTTTCGCCGCCAAGTCACGACGGATGCTCGCACCGCCGGCAGCCAAACCATGATGGGCCAGATCATGGGAACACCGGCGTACATGCCGCCAGAACAGGCGCGTGGATTGATCAACGAACTCGACGCGCGGACCGACATTTATTCGCTGGGAGGCATCCTCTACAAGCTGCTCACCAACCAATCGCCGGTGGCGAAAGGCAAAGCGCAAGACGTGCTTGCCAAAGTCATCAGCGGGCAAATCGTCCGACCGCGCGAGATCGATTCGACCATCCCGGCACCGCTTGAGGCGATCTGTCGCAAGGCCATGGCATTGCTGCAGGCCGATCGCTACCAGAGGGCACTGGATCTTGCCGCTGATGTCGAGTCCTGGCTGGCCGACGAACCGGTTTCCGTCTTCCCCGAGCCGTGGCACGAGCGATTTCGTCGCTGGAGAAAACGGCATCGCGCGCTGGTCTTCGGTTCGACAGTGGCAGCCGTTGTGGTTCTGTGCGGTTCGATCGCGTGGATTTGGCTGGAATCCAGCCGCGTCGAAAGTCTGCGACTGGCCGCGCAATCGAAGGTGGATGCCGCTGGCATCGCCGCCAAGGATTCGGACCTTGCGAAGGCCACGACGCTGCTGAGGGAGGCACTGGGCCAAGTCCAAGCTGAATCGAAGCTGACGCAATTTCGCGAGACCATTCAAGGCAATCTGGATTACGTCGGCCGTCTGCAAGCTGCCGCCGAACAGGCCCGGCTCGCCGAGTTGCGCACAAAAACGTCTCGACTTCTCGAAGAGGCCCAGCAAGCGACCAACACCGCGAGGGATTTTGCCCATGCTCGCACGCTGCTGACCGAGGCGGTCACGCTCCTGGCGAAGGAAACCTCGCTCGCCGAACTGCATCGACAAGCACAATCGCTGTTGGCCGACGTCAACCAGTCACTCGCGGAGCAATCTGAGGTCGATGCCGCGAAGGCACAGCTTGCCAAGTTCATGGCAACGGTCGAGCAAGTTCGCGTGCATGGCAGCAATCTCTCCGGCCAGGATTCGACGGATGACCTTCGCGAGGCCCGTAAACTGGGCCTCGCCGGATTGGAATTGTTCGCCATCGACTTCAAGCAGACGGAGAAGCTTGATCCACGTCTCACGCTCATTGGCCCCGACGCCATCGAGACGTGGCGCAGCGGCGCGTTCGAATTGTTGTTCACGGTCGCACAAGTCGAGATCAATCTCGCGAATAGGGATCAGCCGGCAGAGTTTCAGAGAGCCGCCCAACGCAGTCTCGACCGATTGCAAGAGGCCGACCATCTGGGACGCACATCTCCAGTGGTCGCCGCGCTGAAAGCACAATTGCTGGAGAGTCTCGGCAAGACCGAAGAGGCTCAGGCAGCGCTCAAGGAAATGGCAACGATTCCAGCTCGCACTCGCTTCGATCACTTCTTCCTTGGTGAAATGGATCGATTGCGACACGATTACAAATCCGCGCTGTCTCACTATCAGGATGCTTTGCAAGTCGCCCCCGACGATTTCTGGTCATTGAACATGATTGGTTATTGTCACCTGTATTCGCAGGACACGGCGGCGGCGACCGCTGCCTACACCGCTTGCATCGCTCGCCGCCCCAAGGTGTTCTGGCCGTATGTTGTGCGTGGCTATGCCTTCGGCGAGTTGAAGCAGTACGAGAAAGCTCAACGTGATTTCGACAAGGCGCTGGAACTTGAACCGCAGTCTTATCATGTCTTCTTGAATCGCGGTGTCGTGTTCCTGAAGAAAAAGGATTACGCCGCAGCGCGAGCCGATTTCGTCAAGGCCGGCGAACTGCGTCCAGACTTGGCCGGCCCGCACGAAAACTTGGCGGATCTCAGCCGCCTCCTCGGTCGTGAGCTGGCGATCTCTGACGCTCCCGACGGTGTGATCCGGGCGAATGCCGAGTTTCAAACATCTCTCGCCGAGTTGACTAAAGCGATCTCGCTGTCTCCTCAGCAGGCGTCGTTGTACCACGCGCGCGGAATGATCCGTGTTGCCTTGAGCGACGCGACGGCGGCGATCGACGATTTTCAACGAGCGATCCGGCAATCTCCCAATCCCCGTCTCCGAGCAGCCAGTTTGCGTGAAATTGGATTGATTCACCAGCGGGCAAAACGATTTCCCGAAGCCCTCTCTGCCTTTGATCAGTCATGGACTCAAAACCCACAAGACACCAACGTCATTCGCCAACGTGCCGAGACGCTCTTGTCGCTCAACCGATTCGCAGAAGCGGTGGCGGGGTTCACCGAATTCCTCGAAAAGGAAGGCCCGGTCGGCGATGTGTATCGAGCTCGTGGCCTGGCGTTCGCCAAGATGGAGAAGTACCGCGAGGCGATCAACGACTACACGATGTCTCTGCAATACGAGCCCTCCCCAAACATGCTGAAACAACGAGGCAAGGCGTACTTGCTGCAAGCGACTCAGCTCGCGAAAGAGGATTTTGAAGAATCGCTGCGGCTCAACCCGATCGATCCCGACAGCCGGTGGGGGCTGGCTCACGCGATGGTCTTGCTGGGCGACTATGCAGGAGCAGTCGTCGAAGTCGAGAAAACCGGTATCGCCGCCAAAGGGACAGGCGGCCAATTCGGACCACGCGAATGGCCGCTCCTTTTCAACCCTGCGACGACCTACGCGCTGGCGTATGCCAAAGCATTGGTCGATCCAAAACTCTCCGGTGAACGCCGCGAGGAACTCACGAAGCAGTACGTTTCCAACGCTGTGGAACTGCTCGACCTTGCTCGTCGCACCGCCGGCGAACAGTTTGGTCAGACGTTCGTGAAGCAACTCCGCAGCGATACGGACCTCAACCCCATTCGCCAACGTCCAGAGTTCACCGAATTCCTGAAGAAGGTCGACGCGGTGTCGCAACCGAAGTAGTTCGGTTGTCCTTTCCGAACGGCTTGAACGGACGTCGATGTCCTTCTACGGTTGGTCTTCCGGTTTCACGAAGAACTGCGACAGGTCGAGGCCGCCTTTCAACTCCGCCTGCACGATCTTCAGCGATTGCTCGATGCGTTGCAGGCGTTGTTCCAGCACGGGATGGATCATCGGCTGGTCGGACTTCGGTTTCATTCGCGGCACAGCTGGGTAGCCAAGCTGCCGTTGCAGCGCGGCGAACATGTAGAGGGGATCCTTCTTGCGGTGAGCTTTGGCGATTCGGCCTTCGCGGAGACCGAAGAGCGTCGGGTACGGCACGCTGAAATCGGGGTCTTGGTTCGCTCGGCGACGGTCAGCGACGAATTGTTCGGAACGGAAATAGAGCAAATCTGAAAACTCGGATGTGCCGAGTTCTCGCCGTAAGACCGCAAACCATTCGCGCCAGGTATCGTCGTACAACGGATCGCCTCCGATTGCGACCAGACCATCGGCGTAACCCAGACGGTTTCGTGACAGACATTCGAACTGGTAAATGAACAACCCCTGTGGCGTCGGATTGTTCGCGCGGAAGTCCGCCTCGCGGGTCAGGATTTCGAGGGCCATGAACTGGTCGAACCGCGACTTTGTTTCCTGTTCCGCCTGCCGCATGATGAAGGCTTGGAACGGAGCGAAGTAATGCTCCAGCCGAGCCATCCCGTCGCTGATTCGGCCTTGCAACAGGATTTCGCTTCGCAAGAAATCAATCGCCATGGGCAACTTGGTCGTGCTGAGAATCTCTTCTTGGATCGTCGTGAGAATCTCCTGCGACGAAATGCTCTCGCGCAGCCGCTCGGCGAAGACGCGGAAGAAGTGCGTCTGCTCGATGTATTCCTCGCGGTCCAAAAGGGGAGTCGGCATGTCAGTCTCTGTAGCGTTCGGCCAGAGTTTCGCAAAGCGGCAATGGTCACACCGGACGGCGATATCGAGACAACGGACCTTTGGGAGGAACCTGTGCCGTCGATGGCTCTTTCTCCGTCGCAAGTGTTGCCGTCGGCGGTAAAAACATGAACGCGAACACCAACGTCAGCGCGGAGGCCAACAGAATCGCCCCACGCAAACGGTTGTTGACCGCGAATGGATAAACCGCCGAGCCGTACCACGGCAGCGAGTCGGCGGGCATCTCCAAGGCCGGGTCGTTGTCGTGGATCGAAAGCTGCAAGTGCTCATCGACGGGAATGCGTTCCTCGCCAGGTCTGCGCGCTCCGAAATCAACACTGGCCAGCTTGCGAACGAAGTCCGGATCGCGGGCCAGCGAATCGACGACCAGAGTCAGGTCGTCGACTTCGTGTTCCAGGCCAACGAGCCGCATCTGCCTCGCGTGATAGTCTCGCTGCAGTTGGATGTAGCTCAGCAATTTTGGTGAGAGCGCGACTAACGAGTACGCACCGATCGCCGCCAACAAGGCCAGCCAGAAGGCCAGCGAGGTGGTCCAGGGGGTATGGGAGTCGGGTTGTTCGATCGTGTCGTTCATTTTGGAGTGCGGTGTATCAGCACCGCTTGGGATCTATTCGAAGCCGATACACCGCGCTCCAGAGTGTGCCCGATGAAACGAAACAGGCCGGAGATTTTTGCGGCTCCGGCCTGAGTTCCGTGACTTTCGCAACCAAGTTTCGCGATCAGATCGTTCCGCCGTATTGAGCGGCCGGGCCGAGGATTTCCTCGATCCGGAGGAGTTGGTTGTATTTGCAGATTCGATCGGTTCGGCTGGCCGATCCGGTCTTAATTTGCCCGGTGCCCAGAGCCACCGCCAAATCGGCGATGAACGTGTTCTCGGTCTCTCCGGAACGGTGGCTCATTACGGCCGTGTAACCGCTGCCGTGCGCGAGTTGCACTGCTTCGATGGTTTCGGTGAGCGTGCCGATTTGGTTGACCTTCACGAGGATGCTGTTCGCAACGCCGCTCTCGATGCCGCGAGCCAGTCGCTTCGAGTTGGTGACGAACAGGTCATCGCCGACCAGTTGGCAACGCATCCCGACCTTGTCGGTGAGTTGCCTCCAGCCATCCCAATCGTCCTCGGCACAGCCATCTTCGATTGAGCAGATCGGATAGTTTTCGACGAGGTCCGCCAAGAAGCCGACCATTTCCGCCGACGAGAGCGTTTTCCCTTCGATTTCGTACTTGCCGTTTTTGTAGAACTCGGTCGCGGCACAATCGAGGGCGATCTTGATCTCCTCGCCCGGTTTGTAGCCGGCCTTTTCAATGGCCGTCAGGATCGTGTCGAGCGCCTCCTTCGATGACTTGATGTCCGGAGCAAAGCCCCCTTCATCGCCGACGGCCGTGCTCATGTGCTTGTCGTGAAGGACCTTCTTGAGGTGATGGAAGACTTCGACACCCGCTCTCAGTCCATCGCTGAACGTGTCGAAGCCGAGCGGAAAGATCATGAACTCCTGGAAGTCGATGCCGTTATTGGCATGTGCTCCGCCATTGATGATGTTCATCATCGGGGCAGGCAGACGGTTCGCTCCAACGCCGCCGAGGTATCGGAACAACGGCAGGAAGCTGACTTGAGCGGCCGCGTCCGCTGCGGCCAACGAGCAGGCCAGAATCGCGTTCGCACCGAGCTTGCTCTTGTTCTCGGTGCCGTCGAGTTCGAGCATCGCATGGTCGATCAACGCCTGATCGCAGACGTCGAGCCCAATCAATTCATTGGCGATCTTCACGTTGACGTTTTCGACCGCTTGCAACACTCCCTTGCCGAGATACCGCTGCTTGTCGTTCGAGTCGCGAAGCTCGACCGCCTCGTGCGAACCGGTGCTGGCTCCGCTGGGCACGGCCGCTCGGCCGCGATGTCCGTCTTCCGTCTCAATGTCCACTTCCACGGTCGGGTTGCCACGGCTGTCGAGAATCTCACGAGCACGTACGGCTGCAATTTCCACACTCATCGTTCGTTCGTCCTGAAAAAGAATCTGTCTGATGCCGCACAACGCAGCAAAATCGGCGGAAGTTTGTCGAACTCAGCCCACATTCGCCACCATGAGCGGCCGGAGAATTTGCCGGATCGGAACGGTCGGCTCGAACGGATGGCGGTTCTGAAGAGGCTGACTTCGCGATAGCAACTGCGTCGCGAGCCATCGGGTGCACAACTACAATCCGCCGCATGACTTCACTTTCCGAACAATCGCCTCGCTCGCATCCCGCCGAGCCGCTTCCGCTGGAGCCGATGGACCCGCAACTGAAATGGATTCAGCCGGGGGGCGGAGTCATTTGCCATCTCGAACTGGGGTGGGGACACGTTCGTCGCGGGTGGCTGAGGACATTTCGTCGCGGCTACGTTCGCCGCATGGCGGAGCTTCGGAAAGGAGACTTCAACGGCTGCCCGCATGACGTGCTTGACCCCCGCGACGTGAAATTCTTCCGCAACCAAGGGGGCTACTACTGGGACGCCGCCGACGATCCATTCCGCTGGCGCGACAAGATTCCGTTTGCACGATCAGGGCTGTGCGAACTGTTCGTGTTCTCGCTGATCACGTTTGGTCCGGCGATCGGACTGATCTGCTGGTTGACCTGTCCTTGTTCCGCTTGGCTGCCGATTGCGGCTCGCATCGCCGCCTGGTTGGCTGTTGCGACTTGCTCGGTCATCGGCCTATTGATCGTGTGGTTCTTTCGGAACCCGCCGCGAGTGATTCCATCGACACCGGGTTTGGTTGTATCACCAGCCGACGGAAAAATCGTCGCGATTGACGAGATCGAGCACGACGAATTCCTCGGTGGGCCGGCGGTCCAGATCGGGATCTTCCTCTCGATCTTCAATGTCCACATCAATCGCGCTCACGTGGCAGGCCGGGTGATCGGGTTGCGGTATCGGCCGGGGAAGTATTTGAATGCGTTGCGACCTGAGTCGGCGCGTGAAAACGAACAACTCGCCGTGCGAATGCAAGAAACGGAGTTCCCGTTTCGCCGGTATATTGTGCGGCAAATCACGGGGGCGATCGCTCGGCGAATTGTCTGCTGGCTGAAACCGGGAGACGTGTTGGCTCGTGGCGAGCAATTCGGCATGATCAAATTGGGGTCGCGAACCGAACTGGTCCTGCCGCGCGAGGCGGCGTTGAAGTTGCGAATTCAACTCGGCGACAAAGTGAAAGCCGGCACTTCGATCCTGGCGGAGTTTCAATCATGAACCGACGCGAAAAAGTCTTCGCCGTGCTGCCGACGATGCTGACGCTCGGCAACGCAGTCTGCGGGTTCGGAGCGATCACCTTCGCGGCCAAGTGGTCTGGCGGCGATCCCGCGCTATCGTTGTTCATCGCGTCATGTCTGATTTTTCTGGCGATGGCGTTCGACGCGCTTGATGGCAGCGCGGCTCGGTTGACCAAGCAGACCAGCGAGTTCGGGGCGCAGCTCGATTCGCTGTGCGATGCGATTAGCTTCGGCGCGGCTCCGGCCTTCTTGATGCTGCAATTCTCGCAGTCGCGGGATCTGCTGCACCTGCGATTTTTGTGGTGGATCGCGGCTTTGTACGTCGCTTGTGCAGTTTTGCGGTTGGCTCGATTCAATGTCGAAACCGACGAGGACGATGCTCACAATTCTTTCAGCGGCCTGCCGTCACCGGCGGCAGCAGGAACGATCGCCAGCTTTCCGATCATGGCGTTTGGATTTCGTCACTTGGAGGACGCAGCCAATGACAAGCTTTGGGAGCGGATAGCGACGTGGCTCGATACCTGGACCGCCAACGTGCTGCCGTTCATCACGCTGGCCGTCGCCTGTTTGATGGTCTCGCGGATTCGTTACGCGCATCTCTTCAATCAACTGGTGCGTGGCCGACGAACCCGGAAGCATCTGATTCAAATCGTCTTCGCGATCGCCGTGATATTCGTAATGCCGCAGGTGTTCGTGCCGCTGTTTTGCTGCTGGTTCGCGTTCGGAGCGCCGGTGAAGGCGTTGTGGAACGAGTCGGTGATGCGCTGGTGGCAGCGAATACATCCGCGACCGGCGATCGCTGGTGGAACACCCTTGCCAGAGACCGGTTGGAAGAGTGAGGGGCCGATGCCAATCGATTCCGCCGATCACGCCAACGACACGGACGATGCCTGATGTTTACGGGACTAGTCGAGGCGCTGGGAACTGTGCGATCGCTCACCGAAGAAGGGGATGCGAAGCGGTTGGTCGTTGCAGTCCCACCGGTGTTTCTGGAAGGTGCTTCCCCGAGCCAACGGCTGGGTGACAGCGTGGCAATCAACGGTTGCTGTCTGACGGTCGTTGCCGCCGACGGCGAGGTATGGAGCTTTCAGGCCGGACACGAAACATTGGCGAAGACAAACCTCGGCCGCCTGAAGGTCGGTGATTGCGTCAATCTCGAACGAGCGATGCCGGCGGACGGCCGCTTCGGCGGGCACATCGTGCAAGGACATGTTGATGGAGTCGGCCGAGTCGCAGCGATCAACTCGCGCACCGACTTCGCCGATTACACGTTCGAAGTCCCCGAATCGCTCGCGGCGCAGATGGTCGAGAAAGGTTCGGTCGCCATCGATGGCGTCAGCCTGACCTTGGTGCGAGTCACCACCACGAGCTTTCAAGTCATGTTGATCCCGCACACGCTGGCAGTCACGACGCTCGGCCGGCGAAAAATCGGCGACGAGGTCAACATCGAAACCGACGTACTGGCGAAGTACGTCGCGAAGCTGCTCGGGCCACGCCATGAATGAATTTCGAGATCGGTGTCGAATGTTTGGTCGCGGCTTGATCTGCGGTGGATTCGGAGCGGGCATCGGCTTAGTTGCCTTTTTCGCTGCCTATCTTTGGGTGTTCGCGGTTCGAGGCCCGTTGACGGCGATGAACTGGTTCAGCCCAGGATTCTCAAATGCAGGTGTGGCAAGCAGCTTTGTCTTCGTCACTACCGCGGGCGTGCTGGGTCGGCAAGTGGTGTCAGTCTGGCGTGTCGTTATCTATTCCTGTTTAGGTTCATTTGTAGCGTCCATCTTGGGGCCATCCACTTCGATTGGCTGGTGGCAACGCAAGATGCGCTTGCTGGAAAATCCTCTGTTCGAAATGGAAGCGATCTGGCTCATCTTTGCCGCCAATGTGTTGGCGATTGCACTCGGTTTTGCCTTCGCAACGCCTGTTGGACCAACTCAGACGTCCTGCGAAGTGGAGAAGCTCACGCGATGAACGCAGCCGAACGGCAGACTCGCACGCATTTGACTAAGCTGTTTGCTCAGCACGGGTTCTTTCCACGCGGCGATCTCGGTCAGAATTTTTTGATCGACCTCAACATCGTGCAGTACGTCGCGGATCAAGCCTTCATCGGGCCGGACGACGTTGTGCTGGAGGTCGGCACGGGGACGGGCGGGCTGACGACGTTTCTGGCTCGTGAGGCGGCAGATGTCGTGACGGTCGAATACGACCAGAACGTGTTTGGACTCGCGCAGCAGATGCTCGACGGGTTGCCGAACGTGACGCTGATCAATGCCGACGCGCTCAAAAGCAAGAATCAACTCAACCCGGACGTGTTGGCCGTCGTCGAAGAAAAGCTGCGCGTCGATCCGGATCGCAAGCTGAAGTTGGTTGCCAATCTGCCGTACGACGTGGCAACGCCGGTGATCTCGAATCTTGTCGCCAGCGAGCTACCGTGGGTGGCGATGGTCGTGACCATTCAACTTGAATTGGCTCAGCGCATGGCGGCTCAACCGAAAGCGGGCAGCAATTTCGGAGCGTTGTCGATTTGGTTGCAGTCGCAGTGCCAGATCAAGTTGCTGAAGAAACTCGGCCCGCAGGTTTTCTGGCCTCGACCGGACGTCGATTCAGCGATCCTCAGCATCCGCCCCGACCGAGACCGCCGAGCGTTGATCACCGATCGAGCGTTCTTCCACGATCTGGTCCGGGGAATCTTCACGCAGCGTCGCAAGCATCTGCGAGTCGTGCTCGCATCATTCCTCAAAGGCCGGCTGGATCGAGAAACCATCGACGGCGTCCTTCTGGAACTCGGCCTTAAGCCAGACGTGCGTGCCGAATCGCTGGAAGTCGAGACATTTGTGTCGCTCTCGAACCGGCTGCATGACGCTTTGTCGAAGCCGATCTGATTCAGTCCAGCCAGACAAAATCAATCGGCGAGTCGATGTCCGGGTGCAGGCTTTGATGGACCGGGCAGTGCCTCGCCGCTGTTTCGATCTTCGTGCGATCGGCAGCAGAGACCTTGGCGGCCTTGTCGGCGGGAATCGTCACGGTGACCGGCAGCCGGCCGATGCGGCGGATCGGTTGCTGGATCATTTCCTTGGTGACGTGGATGCGGGTACCAATCAGGTCGATCTGACTTCGTTCAGCGACGATTCCCATGATGGTCATCACGCACGTACCGAGTGCCGTCGCCACTAAATCGGTGGGCGAGAAGCTCTCTCCCTTGCCGTGGTTATCCACTGGTGCATCAGTCACGAGGGTGGCTCCAGAGGGGCCGTGCGTCGCCGCACAGCGCAGTTGTCCTTCGTAGACGACGTTGATTTCTACGGCCATGAGTTGCTCCAAGAGGCTGCGGTGTCGAAATCGGTCTTCGCCGAGACCGGTTGGGTGGCTATGTTACTGCCCGCTCGACTGACTGCCGATGGAGCGGCGTGATCGGAACTCGATGGCGGATCGAAGGGTTCGTCGCGTCCATCGGTCACGGGCTTGCCCTGCTCAGCATAGTTCGTCGGTCATGGAAGGCACGTCTCTGGGAGGGAACCAAGGGGACCGAACATGCCAATCAGCATTCAACGTGAGCTCCCTCAAGAACTCGCCGACGTCCAGAAGGTGCTGTCGGCCAAGGCTCGTTCCTACGGGCTGGACTTCTTCGAGACGAACTTCGAGGTCGTCGATTACGACGAGATGTCGATGCTCGCCGCGTTTGGAGGATTCCCCGTCCGCTACCCGCATTGGCGCTTCGGAGCCCAATACGACGAACTCTCGAAGGGCTACGAGTACGGTCTGCAAAAAATCTACGAGATGGTGATCAATACCAACCCGTGTTACGCCTACTTGCTGAAGTCGAACTCGCTGATGGATCAGAAACTGGTCATCGCTCACGTCTACGGACACTGCGACTTCTTCAAGAACAACGCCTGGTTCCAACCGACCAATCGCAAGATGCTCGACGAGATGGCCAACCACGCCGCGCGCGTGAATCGTTACATCGACAAATACGGCCACGAGGAAGTCGAAGCGTTCCTCGATGCCTGCCTGTCGTTAGAGGACTTGGTCGATCCACACGCTCCGCACATTCGTCGCCGTGATGAAATTGTCACTTCCTCTGCTGTCAGCCCGATTGGCAAATGCGACGACGAAAAGACAGCGGACGACACCCCGGGAAAGCTTCCGTCCAAAGATTACATGGACGACTTCATCAATCCGCGCGCCGCGTTGGATAAGGCCGACAAGCAGCAAAAAGAGAAGCAAAAAAAGAAAGAAGAACCGCGGACTTTCCCCGCGGAACCAGAGCGGGACTTGCTGCTGTTCCTGCTGGAACACGCACCGCTGAAACTTTGGCAGCACGACATCCTGCAGATCGTCCGGGACGAGGCGTACTACTTCGCACCGCAGGCCCAAACAAAAATCATGAACGAGGGCTGGGCCAGCTATTGGCACTCGACCATCATGACGACGTTCGGTTTGAGTGACGGTGAGGTGATCGACTATGCCGACCATCACTCCGGCACGATGGCGATGAGTCCCAATCGGCTGAACCCGTACAAGATCGGCATCGAACTGTATCGCGACATCGAAGAGCGCTGGGACAAAGGCCAGTTCGGCCACGATTGGGAAACGTGCGATGATTACGAAGAGAAGCGGAATTGGAACAAAGACCTCAAACTAGGCCGTAAGAAGATCTTCGAGGTGCGCCGCATCCATAATGACGTGACCTTCATCGACGCCTATCTGACGCCGGAATTCTGTCAGAAGCACAAGCTCTTCAGCTTTGCCTACAACGACGGAAACGATAATTACGAGATCGCCTCGCGGCAGTTCCAAGAGATCAAGCAACAGCTGCTGACAAGCCTGGCCAATCACGGTCGGCCGTTCATCTACGTCATCGACGGCAACTACAAGAACCGCGGTGAGCTGTATCTCAAGCACCAGTTCGAAGGGGCCGAACTCAAGCACGACTACGCCCGCGACACGCTCGCGAATCTGCAACGCATCTGGGGACGCCCCGTCCACATCGAAACAGTCGTGGATGAAAAGCCTTCGGTGATCTCGTTCGACGGCACAAACCACGAGATGCGGCAAAAGCCGTAAGAGACGCGTGGATGCTGCAAGTGGTTCTCGGCGAAATTTGCCGGATTGACGAAAATCGGCTCGTCAAAGGTGTCACGACTGCCGAACCGTTAGACAAGCGGCCAAGAAATCCCTGTTGACGCATGGGCACGACTTCTGACCAAATAGCACGAGTATCCAAGACGTAAATTTTCCAGACCTTCCCGCCTTCCGCGGTTCGCAGGATGCGTGCCGCAATGATCTTTCTGAACTGAACAATGAAGGGCGAGGTGCTCGTCGTCGGTCCAAGACCGCGACCAGTTCCTTGCCCTTCGTCCATTCTGCTCTCACACCGGGAGGTGTGCCATGAGTCTTAGCCAAACGCTTTCGCAAGAATTTCCTCGGTTAATCGGATTGAACTCGTCTCAGCCAACAACGGTCACGCTGCCGACGACCGATGGCGTCGACATGTCGGTCGACTTCACGATCGTCGACACGCTGAGCTGCGCGTTTCGCGAGTTGCGCATGGATGTTCCGCGACTCGCCGGAGCTTCGTTCGCGATGCTCGAACACTGGGCTGAAGACTTGTCGAAGCGGATCACTTATCTGCTCGAAAACATCGGCCCGCTGGAGTTCGACCCGACGACACAGCAAGTCCTCATCCGCTCGAAATCGCCTGACCTGCGTACCGGTGGAGCGAAATACTACGAGGTGCTGTTGCAGTGCCAATCCGCCGGACGATTCGTCCTGCGCCGGTTCCATTCCGATCCCGCTCAATGCGGTCGCGATCAAGTCGATCTGACGATGACCCACGAGACGCTGCTGAAACTCGTTGAAGATTTGCTGGCCACGGTCCCGTAAGTTGTGTGAAACGCATTCGGCAAGTGTATTTTGTGAGGTAGGATTGGCTGGAAGCCTCTCCCGCTTGTCGAATGGGCCTGCGATGACCAAACACGCTCGAAGAATTCGACCATCAACGACTTACAACCCCCTTGGCAGTTCTGCCCCGCATTTCTCACAACGAGCTTTGGCTGGGATTCATTTAGCGCAACGAGGTCATTGTTCTGGTTGTTTTTTGCCGAGAGCGTTGGGACACGATTTGCGGGAAACGCGGGGGCGGTTTTGAGAGGCCGAGCCATGTTTTCGGGACGTGGGACATTATCTGAGCACACGCGGTGAGTGGCGGAGGTCGCGACGAACTCGCATTTCACGCCACACTTTTCGTGAGGAACGCCGGCGATACAGGTCGTAAGGTGATGTTCATCTCGCAGGCCAAGGATTGCGGACTGCGCCGGTCACGGAGGTTGGCCAGTACGCGTGCGAACAATGTTTGGTATGGGCAGGCCGACGACAGGCGGAGCTAGATTTTGCGGAACGTCAACGTCACCACGGCTCCGATTGTCGAGAGCTTCGTCCGCAGCGTGCCGCAGCTTGCGGTCGCCAGTTCGGTTCCCTTCAGGCCCTGTTCGCGGAGCACGGCCATGAACAACTACGCCAGTGTCGAGAACCACAGCCGTAGTTGATTCGCACGCATGGTTGCGCAACTCGTGCGATCGGTGAATCGGCAGAGCGGTTGTTCCTTGTGGCGGTTTTCCACTTCGTCGCGAGCACAGGATTTGTCTTTGTAGGTCGTGGGTGCGTCGAACTCCGTGGCGGGGAGGTTCGTGACGACGAACCGCAGGCTCCGCTCCGTTGAGCTCGCTGAAACGGCTGTCTCACCTACGCTCCGTCCTGACCCACACCCATCACCCCTCCAAACCACACAGCCACAACCCCCTCAAACTCTCATAAGACCTGGCGTGACTTCCGGGGACACTCCAAGTGAATCCTCCGCTTTACGCCGGACTGCTCACGTGGCACGCGGTGTTCTACATCTCCGCACTCATCGGCTGGTGGTTCCAGCGCTCCGGCCGACGATCGGTGTTGTTTGCGGCACAATTGATCTTTGTAGCTCTCAGCACAACGACAGTCGCCGCCCTATGGGACGCCGTTCGTGGCCGCTTCCGCGCGACGTGGCAAAAAGTTAATGCAAAAAAAGAACCCGAAGCGTCACCAATGGAGAACGCTCCAGGTTCATTTGCGAATTGTTGACCTCGTTATGCCCGTTCTGCCACGCGTCGTTTTTGTTCGCGGTTCCACATCCACAACAGGAGTGGGCTGGCGATGTAGATCGTGCTGTAGCAGCCGACGAGTGTGCCGATCAACATGCAGAATGCAAACCCGTGAATCCCTTCACCGCCCATGGCATAAAGAATAACGACGGTGATAAACACGATCACTGCGGTCAGGATCGTTCGTGAAAGCGTTTGGTTGACGCTGTCATTAACCATCTCGATCGTCAGTTGCGGATTGCGGCCGCGGATTTCTCGGATGCGATCGAAGATCACGATGGTGTCGTTCAACGAATAGCCGACGATCGTCAAAAGCGCTGCGACGATCGACAGGTTGAGCTTGAAGTCTTCCAGGCCGAGAATCGGCCCCAGTGGAGTTGTCGAGAGGTAGTAGGCCAGCGGCAAGCATGCCATGGTGAAGAACACATCGTGGAACACGGCAACCACGGCCGCGATGCCGAAGTCCGCTTTCGTGAAGCGGAACCAGAGATAGACGATGGTGGCGACACCGCTGGCAAGCAGCGCCAGAATGGCCAAATAGCGCATATCTTCAGCGACGGATGACGAGAAGTTGCTGACCTCTTCAAAGATTGGCGTGTCCTGCAGGGTCGCCTTCATCGCCGCGAGAGCTTGGGTCAATTCTGCTTCACTGACGGTTGTGCGAACTTCGACGAGCATCTTGGTAAAAGTTTTCGCCTTGTTGTCTGCAGCAGTGAGTCCGGAACCTTGTCGTCCAGAGATGCGGAACAAGGCATTGGGATTGGCATCAGCGTAGGCCTTCTCGTTGACGTCGCGGAGTGCTCGAATCAAGTAATCCGCTGCGGTCGACGTCGAAACTTCGCTACTGAAAGTCAGTTCGGTCTGGTACGCGTCGGCAAATGGGTCAAGCGGAGCGGTAACGTCCAATCCGTCTGACGGCTTGTCATTTGATTTCGGGGAATCATCGTCAGACGTGGTCGTGACAGGTGTCTCTGCCTTCTTCTCGGACTTCTCCGCGGTCTTGTCCTCTTCGGCGGTTTTTTCTTCCGCTTTCGGCGCGGGCTTATTCTCGGAGGGATTGTCCGCCTTTTTCGGTTCGTCGTCGGAGGCAGGCTTTTTGACTTCGTCGGACTGGGCTGCCTTCTTCTCGGAGGAATCGGTCTTCACTTCGTCTTGCCCGGCAGCGCCGAGGATTCGAGCATCTGGCACTCGCAGCGAGGAAGTCTTGGCGGCTCCCTTGGAAACAGGCGTGGAATCAACCGTCACCTTTTTCAATTCGTAATTGCGATCATTAAAAGTCGAAGCGATGCCAGCACTGATTTCTTTGGTGTTCTGCTCTTTCGTACGGAGTCGGAACTGCCGACCGCGTTCGCCACCTGGGGGATCTTCGGGCACTGCGAGTCTTTCCAACGACATCGAGTCAAACGTTTTTTGTAGTTTGCCACGCACGTCATCGATCTGCTGGTCATTCACGAATTGAAATGTCACGCTCGAACCGCCGCTGAAGTCGATATCCAAGCTGTCGGAGCCACGTGCCAAAAGCAGCGTTAACCCGAGGACAATAAAGCTGATGGAAAATGTGACAGCGGCTTTCAGCTTGCCGATGAAGTCAAATTTCGGGACACCCATGACTTTCATCATGTTCAGCTTCGTGATCCAACGCTTTCGTTCGGCGATATCGAAGACCAGGTGCCCGAAGTACAAGGCCGAGAAATTGCTCATGCAGATGCCGATGAACAGCGTCACCGCGAAGCCTTTGATTTGATCGGTGCCGATCATGTAGAGCACGACTGCGGCAATCAGCGTCGTCACATTCGAGTCCCAAATCGCGGTAAAGGCTTTGCTGAAACCGTTCTGAATTTCCAACCGCAAGCTACTGCCCCGCTCCATTTCTTCGCGCATGCGTTCATAGATCAACACGTTTGCATCGACCGACATACCCAACCCCAGCACCATTCCGGCCAAGCCGGGCAGTGTGAATGTCGCGTTGCAAATCACCATCACGCCCAGCGTGAGTACAAGATTGAGCAAGAGCGAGATGTCAGCGACCACCCCGCTAAACCGATAATAAATTGCCATGAAAAGAAACACGGCCAGGGACGACACCCACAGAGCCAAAATTCCTTTGCGTTGCACGTCCGCTCCCAGCAAAGGACTGATCGAGAACTCGCTGATCGGAGTCGAATTGATCGGCAATTGCAAAGCGCCGGCATTCAATACATCAACCAGTTTTTTCAATTCTTCATTGGAAAAGTTGCCCGTGATTTGACCGCTGTCGCGAATCGCACTATTCAAATTTGGAGCAGAATGGACTTGGCCGTCGAGGAGAATCGCCAATTGACGCTTGCGACCGTCGGTCGTGGGCTTATTGCGGTCGGTCAACCGGAAGAATCGCATCGCTCCTTCCGAGTCGAATGAAAAGTTGACGCAGGCCGTCGCGTCCTCAGACATTCCGATGGATGCTCGGCGGAGGAAGTCCCCCGTGACGCGGTCCTCGTCCGGCTCTTGCATGATGAGCACTTGTGTGACAGTCGTGTCTTCTCCTTTGCGATTCTTGCGAGTCACCCCTCGAGTCGCCGCAGTGGACGGCACGTCCCCTTTTTCGGCAACTTCTCGCCATGCGGCGACGATTTGTTTGTCTTCCAAGTAGTTGTCCTGATCAGCGGGAAGTCGACGCGCGGCTGCGATCGGACCACGGTGATCTTCTTGATTGGCAACGATCCCAAACTCCAAGCTACCCAATCGAGTCATCGCGGCTTTCTTCTCCGCCACGACACCTTGATCCGCTCCAGGAATGATGATCTCGATCCGGTCCTGGCCAACTTTTCGGATCGTGACTTCTTCCGTGCCCGATGGATTGATGCGCTTACCGACCGTGCTGACCATCTGGTCGACCGCTTTGGAAATATCTTTTCCTTCCTCAGCGGCCTTCGTGGTTTCGATCTGGTAGATCAGATTTGTGCCGCCCGCGAGGTCGATTCCCCAGCGGAGTGCGTCCTTCCAAGCTTCGAACTTGCCAGCCTGAATGATGTGATAGCCAAATGGAGCCAACCCCAACGTGAGTGCAAACAGCACGGTGCCGATGCGGTTCGAGAACTCCTTCAGCCGCAACGCGCGAGCCAGAAGTGCTCCGACCACAAACGGAGTTGTGCAGAGCACGATGAGCATTAACAACCGGAAGCCGATGTCGGCCACCTCCGGTGCGTTAGCTGCGGCTTTGTCAGCGGCATCCGCCAACAGTGACAGTCCCGTCGAAAAATCGTTCATCGAGTCTAATTCCTCAATTTCATTTTGAAGTTCAGCGAATTTTCGCCGTTGTCCTTCGCCGCTTTCATAGGCTGGATGCAGGATCCCAATTTGTCAAAACGCGGTTCTGAGACAGTCCCAACCGGCAATGAATTGCCGCTCTCGAAAGTCAGCTTCCCGCCGGCTTGCTCGCGTCCGTGGGGGACGATTCGGCCAGCGGCCCCTGAATAGCGCTTCGCAAAAAGCGCAGCTTGACATTGTCGTCTACCCGCAGCGTGACTTCTTTATTGTCGTCCGAAAAGCCTGTGATCGTGCCAATGATCCCAGAGTAGGTCACGACACGGTCGTTTCGCTTCAGGTTGGCGAGCTGTAGTTCGCGTGCCTTACGTTCTCGGCCCTGCGGTCGCAAAATCAGGAAGTACCACACGAGGACAATCAGCACCATCGGCATCAGCAAAGACGGCAGCGACGGTGCTGGTGCTGCTCCTTCGGCATCGGCCAAAAGCATTCCTGCACTCAAAAAATCCATGTCGGTTCTCAATTTGGTGCCGCTGCCAACGAGGAGCCAGGACGCTCTGACCCTAAGCCACACAAGGCGTTCCGCTCACACTTCCGGCCGCGAAAGGAGCGTATCTTAGGAGCGACCAACCACCCCGGCAAGCTGGGAGGAATCGTGGACGGGATCGCACTGAGTGACACTATTTCATCCCTTCTCCATTCGGAAGAAGGTGCGGAAAGCTGTAAGAGGGGCGCGATGATCAGTTAGCTCCCTCGGCTCAACCCCTTCGCGATGGAAGCGAGAGGGAAACTGGTCGATTACCCAAACCAGGCACGCCGACTCGTTCGTTCCCGGCCAGCGAATCGTGGTTCTCTTGTCCGTTGGGGGGGCTTAGCGTACCGCCACCTTTGCTGCCGGGCGGAATTCAGCCAACCACTCGAACGACCACCGTCACGGCAGGTGTCTCGGAAACGTCACGATCGGCTTGTGATACGTGAACCAGATCAATTGAGGGTCCGGCATGGAAAATGATCGCCGCTGACGGTCAACCGTCAGCGATTTCCTTATCCGACCTTCGGCCACCCTCTCTTAATTGGAAGAAGGGATGTGGTCGAATCGGTGAAACGATGATGTTGATTTGTCAAACCGATCTCAATTGACCAATTCTTCGAAGTACGATTACAAGTGCATTCAACACGACCGCACCAGCGCGTGGTGTTTTCTCTGTCGCTTCTCCCGTTTGTTTTTGATCTATGCAGGCATGACGCCTGCATCGCAGTTGGCAGGAAGGCCATCATGAGTTGGGCTCGCCTATTGGGTTCGGCGGTTTCTTCGGCACCTCTGCCCCGTGCCGTCGTACGGCATTTGTTGTTCACGCACCAGATCGGCATGGGCTCGCGCGTGCTTGTGGTCGGTTGCGGACATGGTGAGTTGGTGCATTTCTTCGACGATTTAGGAATGGATGCTGGTGGGCTCGACGAGTCTCCGGACAATGTCGACTGGGCGGCGGAGCACGAGCCGCGATCTGACTTCCGATTGGTTTCCTCTCCGGCCGAAGCTTCCTTGGAATACATCCGGAATGACGAGCCGTACAACCTGATCGTCGTCCGCCACTTGACGACCTATAACGGCAATCTTTTTTGCCCTTCGAGTTTCCTGGCGACCGCCAAGTTGTTGCAAAATCTTCGCCCGAACGGCTGGTTCACTTTCTTGGTTCATCGCGACAATAGCCGCCCATCGAATTGCGAAGCTCACGAAGTGTCCTGCTTCACGCGACATCTGTCATTTTTTCCGGGGACATGCCGTGTATCGCGCTTCGCCGACTGCGAACTGTCGACCATCGCCAACGACTGGCTGCACCTGCACCGCCACCACGGCGAGTTCGTAGTCGTGTCGCTCCGTATTCCTCACGTCGCACTTTCCGCAACCGAGTGGCGGCGTCTGGCGATACAAGCCGCCGAAAGTCAAGTTCACAGTTGCTGCTCGTGGGCCGCGTCTCAGGAGTTGACTTATCAACCTGCGTTGGCAAAACGGGCAGGTTGAAATCCAGCCGCACGTCACGAGCCAGTATTGGAACCGCCTGTCGCAGACATCGCGAGTTCACGTTTCGCACGTGCGACCATGTCACGAACGTGCTCGCGGTTTTCCGACAACCTCGCGAACGCCGGCTCGATCCAGCTATTGAGGAAGATCAACACCACAGCCGCTGCCAGCGCACTGAATGTGGACCAAATCGACTCGCCAAAGTTGCGAACGATGGCATTGACCGTCGCGTTGCCATTCTGGTTTTCGGCTTGCAGTGCCGCTCCGATTGCCAACACCGTGCCAAGAATCCCGGCCATCGGATACGCCTCGATCATTGACCGCCACACGTTGTAGATCGTCTCGAACCGAATCGCGTGCAAGTAGCGACGCTTTTCGTCGAGGATGCTCATCCGAATTGCCAACTCCTGCCGCTCGGCCGATCGAGCGGGGATATCCAAAGCGTCTTTCACATCGGTGAGGAATGCCTCGATCTGATCGGACAGCGGCAGGCTGCGATCCAACACGCTGCGATTTCGCAGGCCACGAGTGAAGTCATCCAAGTTCTGTGCGATTGTTCGTAGGTTGTGCCGGTACGCCATCCAGAGCATCACGAACATGACCAGATGGCCGATGAACGCGCATAGGATGACTGGTGTCGAAAGCTCGGAGAGTTGTTTGAGGAGTTGGGCGGAGATGTGCATGACGTTTTTGATGAAGGGGTGATAAAGCGAGGGGGCGACACGGTAAAACGCCGCAATGAGCACCTTCACCTTGTCACCGTGTCACCCGCTGACCTTATCACCTCATACCCCCAGCCGCTCCAAAACGTAAAGGGCACTTTCGGCTCGCAGGTTGGCCCCCCAAGCCTCCGGGACGGCTCGGCGTTTGATGATCGGCAGTTCGCGGATGATGCGGAAGTTCTGCTGCCCGCACAGGCTCCGAAAATCCCGGAGCGTCATGAAGTGGATGTTCGGGCTGTTGTACCACTCGTAGGGAAGCGATTCGGTGATCGGGGCTCTTCCTTGCCAAAGCACCTGAAACCGCACTTGCCAGTAGCCAAAATTCGGAACAACGACCAACCCGCGGCGAGCCACTCGCAGCATTTCGTCCAGCACGAATTGCGGTCGCTGCACCTGCTGCAACGTCTGGCTGAGCACCGCGAAATCAAACGACTGATTCGGGAACTCCGACAACCCCCCATCGAGGTTCGCTTTGACCGCCGGCACGCCACGCTCGATCGCGCCCAACAGATGTTCGGCGTCCAGCTCGACCCCTTGAACGTTGCAGCCATGCTCGTCGCGCAGTCGTGCCAGCAGTCGGCCATCCCCGCAGCCCAAGTCGACGACTCGGCTGCCACGGTCCACGTGCTGCAAGATGATCTCGTCCGTCAGCGCCGCCGTTGGGTCCGGCATGCAATATCGCCTGGGCATCGAAACTCTCCCTGCCTACATCAAAGAAACGAGGAACTTCCGTATTGGAATTCCGCGAACGCTTTCCCTTCGGTTTTTTCCTCCGCCCAGATTCTTCTGCCAAATCAAAACAGGGCAGAGGAATCAGGATAGCGGAATAAAATGAAGGCCTATGGTCCTGGGACTTTCTCGACTTTCCTTCGGCAGCACAAATCAAACTCGTCGCCAGGAGAGAGCAGTTCATACTTTTGATCGACCGGCTTCGGCCAGTAGCGATCATGAATCACGACCTGGCTGGCTCCGATCACTTTGAAACGTCGGCCGGTGACGACGATTGCCGTTCCTTCGTCGATGCCGATGCCCAGCAGTCCCGGGTACGTGTCGAGAACTTCCGCGAGGTCGTTCTGTCGCTTGCGAGCGATCACATGCTGGTCGATCGCTGTGCAATTCATGAAGCCGAAGCCGATTTCATGTCCCTTCGCCATCATGACTGTGTTTCCTTCGGGAGCGCCGCGTACGAGGTACGAGCCCTGAATCGTCGCTCCGGCCGAACTGCCGCCAATCACTCCGCCGCGATTCAGGACGCAGAACAACTCCCGATGCGTTCGGGTATCGAGATACGAATCTGCGAGTCGCCACTGACGGCCGCCGTCGATCCAAACTCCCTTAGCTCGTCGCAGCGGTGCAATGAAGTCGTCGGAATCAGCGACCGCTCGATCGCGCGTGTGCAGGACCGCGATGTCTTTCGCACCGGCGCGAGCCAGAAAGCTTTTTGCCACGTATTTCTCGTCCCAGTCTTCGCCTGAATTTGCCCCCGGGACCAGCACGAACGGCGAGTCGATCCCGCCGGCTCGGTCGATGAACTCTTGGACGATTTCTTTTCCCATCCGCCCGCCGCCGACGATCAGCAGCGTACCGTTCGATGGGCCGACCGACTGAGCTGATGCCGTCGAGACCAACAGCCAACCGCTCAAACACATGATCGCAAAGCTAATCCGCATGACGTCACCTCATGGCGCAGGAAAAAGCCTCTGGCGATCAATCATCGCCAGAGGCAAGATGGCCTCGCCCGGAATCGCTACAGGCCGGAATCGAATTTCACGAGTGAACCCGCCGGCTTGTCGCTCCCTTCGGCGACGGTGCCGAACACGGCGACGTACAGCACTCCGTTCTTGTCGAATGCGCAGGCTGTCGGCTTGTCGAGGCTGGCGATCTTCACCGCCTTGACCGAATCACCGTCGATGTCCAAACGGAACAGGCCGCCCGCTTTGGGGTCGCTCCACGAATAATCGGTCGCGTACAGCTTCTTGGTCTTCGGGCTGTAGGCCAGTCCGGCGATGTCGTTCAGACCGGTCTTGTAGTTCTTCTTGAGCTTGCCGGTTTCCGGATCGTAGATCGTCAGCAGGCTATCGCCCGGCGGAGTCGAGACCTCACCCATTTGGCCAACAACCAGATCCTTGCCGTCCAGCGAAAAGATGACCGGTACCGGAGCGTCGACTTCAGTGGCGATCTTGGTGGCGATCGACAACTTCAACGCGCCAGGTTTGCCGGCCGCGGCGGTGCTCTTGGAGATCCAGCCTTTGGTGTCGTCGCCGTTGCAGGTGATGAAGATCGACTTGCCGTTCGTGGCAACTCCGTAGAAGTTTCCTTCACCTTTCGCGGTTTCCTCGCTCGCCTTGATCGGGCCGAGCGTGACAACGGCAGCGTCCTCTTTGATCGGCTCGTGATTTTTTTGAGCCGCGTCCTTGGCGACCTTGTAAATACGGACCAACTCATCGCCATCCGGTCGGCTGCCATCGCCAACGATCAAGTGCTCGTCATCCCAGAACGCCAGACCGAGGGGGCCGATGTTGTACTTCGGCCCCTTGCCGTAGATGTCGGTCGGGAACCCTCTGATCTCGACGTGTGCCTTGCCACTTTTCGGATCGAGCCGATGCACGCCGCTATGAGCCGCAATGAAGACATGTCCGGTCGCCGGCTGTACCGCGACACCGCACGGGTTATCAATCCCGCTCAAGACTGTCACCGGCTTTGCATCCTGACCGACGGCCGTCAGAGCTATCAAACCACACAACAAAAACGCCATTGTACGGAGCATGAGAATTTCCTTTCGTTTGGAGCCGCAAGCGGGACACCTGCGGTTGGGGGATCAATTTTGCGTACCGAGTCTTCGAGTCAGCAGGAATGAATACGGAATACGGACATTCGGAAGTCAGAATAAGCGGCAGCCAGAACATTCCGCGTTCCGTATTCCGCATTCGCTCCCTTTTACTTCGGCAACTCCGGAGCCTTGTGGTCCGGGTAGTCGAGACTGTTCAGTCCTTCGATCATGAACTTCACCAAGTCGGCTTTCTCCGCCGGAGCGATCTTGATATTAAAAATTTCTTCATCGAGCCACTCGTTCGCGATGCCTCCTTTGGCGTAGTGGTCGATGACGTCATCCAGAGTCTTCGCGCTGCCGTCGTGGAAGTAAGGGCCGGACTTGGCGATCTCGCGCAGCGTCGGCGTTTTGAACGCTCCGGTATCACCGCTGAGCTTGCTGATGTCGGCTCGGCCTTTATCGAAGTCCTTCTTGTCCATGCCGACGCCAATGTTGTGGAACGAGTTGTCCGTGAAGTTCGGCCCCGCGTGACACGCCGAACAATGAGCCTTGCCGAAGAATAACTTTTGTCCTCGCTGAGCGGCTTCCGACAGAGCCTTTGTGTCGCCCGCTTTGAATTTGTCATACGGCGCATTGCCGGAGATGACAGTCCGTTCGTAAGCGGCGATCGCCTTCGCGATGCCGTCAGACGTGACGCCCTCGGTGCCGAAGACCTTCTTGAATTGTGTCTTGTAGCCTTCAATGCCATTGAGCTTCTTGATGACCGCATCAAGCGTCATGTTCATCTCGATTGGATTTTGAATCGGGCCGAGCGCCTGATCTTCCAATGTCTTCGCGCGGCCGTCCCAGAATTGCAGTGTCTGATACGCCGTGTTGATGACCGTCGGGGCCGAGCGGCCTCCCTTTTTCCCTTCGACGCCGGTCGCGAATCGTTCGCCGTTTGAGAAACCTTTGGCTGGATCGTGGCAGCTCGCGCAGCTCACTTTGTTATCGGCCGAGAGGCGGCCATCAAAGTACAACTGCTTGCCGAGACTGATTTTCTCGGCCGTCATGGGGTTGTCCTTGGGCACCGGCACAGCGAGCAAACCCAGCGGCGGATCGGCCGCGATCGCCACGCTCGCGATCAGGAGCGGAACGGCACTGCAAAACCGACGAAAACATCGAGGCGGGAAGTTCATGGGGTGTCTCCTTCGAAGAAGTGCAATGACATTAACCCTCTCAGCGTCGTTTGCAAGCTCCGTGAGTTCGACCTTGTACGGTTCAATCCGTTAATCTGTTTGGGCCGAAGGTGGGATTCACCACAGCGATACAGAGGACGCAGAATTCGGACACGAGATTGCGTCTCTGTGGTGGATCTCTTCTATACCCTCAGTCCGAAAGCGAACCGTGAGTCACGACGTCTACGAAAACCCGCTCATCAAGCGATACGCCTCGAAGCCGATGGCCGAGTTGTGGTCAGAACAACGCAAGCACTCGACCTGGCGTCGGCTCTGGGTCGCGCTGGCCGAGGCGGAACGAGAACTCGGCATCGAGATTTCAGAAGCTCAGATTTCAGAACTCCGAGCCGCGACCGACGACATCGACTTCGCGCTGGCCGCCAAGTACGAGAAGGAGCTGCGGCACGATGTGATGGCTCACGTCCACGCTTACGGTGATCGCTGCCCGTCGGCGCGCGGGATCATCCATTTGGGGGCCACAAGCTGCTATGTCACGGACAACACCGACCTGATTCTGATGCGTGAAGCGTTGCAGTTGGTGCAGGCGAAGCTTGTGGCGGTCATCGATGAGCTGGCGAAGTTTGCGGCGAAGAATCGCGAGCTGCCGTGTCTCGGATTCACGCATCTGCAACCGGCTCAGCCGACAACAGTCGGTAAGCGGGCGACGTTGTGGTGCTATGACCTCGTGCTGGATCTCGCTGAGATTGAGCATCGGCTCGCCGTGTTGAAATGCCGAGGGGTCAAAGGGACGACCGGCACGCAGGCGTCGTTTGTGGCGTTGTTTAATGGTGATCACGCGAAGATCGAAGAACTCGACCGCCGAGTCTCCGCCAAGATGGGATTCGATGCAGCCTATGCGGTGACTGGGCAGACGTACTCGCGCAAAGTGGATGCGCAAGTGCTCGACGTGCTCAGCGGCATTGGCCAGAGCGCTCACAAAGCTGGCACTGACATTCGCATCTTGCAAAGCCGCAAGGAAATTGAAGAGCCGTTCGAGAAGCAGCAGATCGGCTCGTCGGCGATGGCCTACAAGCGGAATCCGATGCGATCCGAGCGGATGTGCTCGCTCTCCCGGTTTGCGATGAGCTTGCCCGCGAATCTTTCACAGACGGTAGCGACGCAGTGGCTGGAACGGACACTCGACGACAGTGCGAATCGGCGGCTCGTGCTGCCACAAGCGTTCCTGGCGATCGACGCGGTCTTGATTTTGTACCGCAACGTCGTGGATGGGATGGTCGTGTACCCGAAGGTCATCGCGAAGAATCTCGGGGAAGAGTTGCCGTTCATGGCGACCGAAGAAATTCTGATGGCTGGGGTCCAAGCTGGCGGCGATCGGCAAGAGCTTCACGAGCAAATCCGCGTCCACAGTCAGGCAGCCGCACAGCAAGTCAAAGAACATGGCCGAGCGAACGACTTGCTCGACCGTTTGAAGAGGGATCCGGCGTTTGCGTCGGTCGATCTGAGCAAGGCGCTCGACGCCCGCCGCTTCGTCGGCCGAGCACCCGAGCAAGTCGATCGGTTTATCGCCAATATCATCGAGCCGATTCGTCAGCGGTATCACAATCTCAGCGGTCAACCGTCAGAACAATTACGAGTTTGATCCTACAGGAGACATGCCATGAATCGTTTTTGGTCATTCGTCGGTTTGTTTGTGGCGTTCGTGTTTGCGGTGACGTTCTTTAATCGGTCAGCGCAGTCCGATACCCCTGCGTCCACGATACGTTGGGAATATCGCACAGAGACGATCGAGCCGACGTTGCTCGCACAGCGGCTCAATGAATGGGGCGGCGATCGGTGGGAAGCCTTCGCCGTCGAACGGGGCGATACGGTGCTCGAACAAGACGGCGTGACCAAGCTGAAAGTCGCGAACTTTCAGGTCACCGCGCGACGCCCGTTAAAGTAGTCGAGTCACTCCGTGACTCAAATTCCGGTCACGAAGTGGCCGGTCTCCTTTACGGCTTCCAGGCGGTGAAGAACTTTTGCAGCCGGACCATCTCTCCGGGCAGATAAGCGGCGGCGGTGATGTGGCCGGCGTCGAGCCACACTAACTCCGGCTTCGTGCCGATCGAGTCCCACAGGGCCATCGTAGCCGCGCGTGGGATGATCTCGTCGGTCTTCGCGTTGACCATCAGCACGTCGCGGTCTTTGAGCAACCGGCCATGAGTCGCCGGATCGACCGGCTCGAGCAGTTTCAGGAATGATTCGCGCGACTCACCCATCTTGAGCCACTCGGAGCGAAACGCATCGGCATCGCGATGTTGCATGTCCCAAAGGTTCTCGCCGAGCTTTCCGCCACCCAGGTAGATCGCGACTTTGCGGAATCGCGGTTCACCCGCCGCCGACAACGCAGACATGATCCCTCCCAAACTGATGCCGGTGACACCCAGCCGTAGCTTGTCGATTTCAGGTCGAGCGGCCAGCCACGCTCCCGCGCGGCGAACATCGAGGACCGCCTGCGTCATCCCTTCGGCCACCTCGCGCGGGTCGCGAGAGATCATGCGACGCGGAGAGTCCTTGCTGCGACGCTCGCCGTAGTACGGCATCTTGATGAACAGCGCCGCGACCTTCGCGCGAGCCAGCGAACTTGCGACCGTCTGCGACAGCGGAAACTCGCCACCCAAAATGTGCAACACGACAACACCGGGAAATGGTCCTGCGCCGGCCGGCTGAAAATACTCGCCGTACACCGTGTTGTTCTCCGGGACGACGGTTTCGACGGGCGACGGAAACGTTACAGAGATCGTTCGAAGCGCCTCACTTTCCCGCAGGAGTTTCGCCTCGGCCTCAAAGCGATGCGACTTCAATCGAAACTGCTCCGGTACGGTCTCTTCGTTCTTCGCTGGAACAAACTCGATTTCGGCAACCTCCGAGACCTCTGAGAATGGAGACTGGTCGTCCGCGGCAACTTTTGCCAAGCAGTTCAGCCAAACGACAGCAGTCGACACAGCAACAAAGAAAATCAATCGAGACATCGGAAAGCCCTCGTCAGCAAAGCACGTCCGGAGGGAATCAATTCCCTCCGCCGAAACTGCGGGAAACGTGTGGGTCGACCACTCCGCCAGCACGCATTCCAGCGTGCGCAAGCGAACGGATAATACTTCGCTGGAGCATTTGACCGAAGTCTGGCCGACTCTCCCGGACGACCTGAAGGGTGAGATTTTCTCGCTGGCCGGATTGCGACCGCAGGCCACGGGCTGCGGGGACACCAGGGCGGCGTTGAAAACGATCTGCAAGCAAAGAGACTAAGTGAGGCGTGGTCAGAACCACGTTACGGCTCCGACGAAAAACAGCTCTAGAGCCATGCCCACTCGCCCGAGTTCTTCTTCTGCTTCACACCGCTTGTCACCGCGAGTTCGGCACTCCGCCGCCATCGCGTGACTCGAATCAAACGCGTGTCAACGATCCGGTAGATCCACCGAACGAATCGGTCTCGACGCCGAGTCTTTGCAGAATGGTGACGAACAACTTTGACAGCGGAAGCTCTTCCACTTCCTGCTTGCTTTGCCATCCGGCGACATCCGTGTCGATGCCTGCGCCGGCTTGATTGTCTTCATTTCCCTTGCCGAACTTGAGATAGCGGCCGTTGGTGAAGCCGAGGTTCTTGCCGCCGGCGGAGATGATTGGATAGTTGCGGGAAAGATGAAAGCTGCTCGACGCGGAGCCGTGCATGGCAAACGTGTTGTCCAGCATGTTGCCTTTGCCGGTCGGCTCGGGAGTGTCCTTCAGTCTTTGCGCGAAGCGGCCGAATTCCTCGGCCTGATAGCGATTGTAGGTGCCGAGGTTCTTCCAGCCGTCGGGCTTCTTGACCTCATGAGTCAGCCCATGAGCACCGCCGAAACCGACGGCTTGCGACAACAGGTCGTGCGGGCCCTCGCCGTTTTCGCGTCCCAACTGGAAGGTCGCGGCACGCGTCGAATCGCTCAGGAAGGCGAGATAGATCAGTTCATACATCGTCTGGAAATAAAGCCGAGCTTCTTTGGGCTCGGCATCCAGATGCAGGTTCTTGGTCTCCACCTGGGGGATCGGCGTGTCGATCCACTTCTGGGCCTTCGCGAGCTTCAGTTCGGTATCACGCACGGCGTCGAGATATTGCTTGAGCGTCTCTTGATCGCGTTTGGAAAGTTGGCGTCCCAGCGAGCGCGTATTGTCGATCAGTAGATCGAGAGCACTCTTGCTTCGCGCCAGTCGTGCGGCCGCGTCTTTGCCGCTGGTGACGAACAGCAGGTCGAAGATTTGCTTGGGCTTGTTCATCGCGGGAATCGGCCGGCCTTCGCGATTGTACGACTGAGTCTGTGACCCGCGTGGCCCACCGACGCCGCCGTTGGTGGACAGGACCAGCGACGAGTGTCGAGTGAAGTCCCCCGCGTGCGCCGCATAGACTTGATCCAGCGAGATCGTGTTCTGATACGGCCCCTCACCACCGATCGGCGCGCCCGTCAAATACTGATCGGCATTGGAGTGGCCATGCACGTTGCGAGCGGCCGGATGCGACAGCCCCGAATAAATCGTGATGTCGCTCCGCAGCGGCTCGAGCACATCGAGCACCTTGGTCAACTGGAAATCCGTTTCGCCGCCGCGAGGAAACCAGCTCCAATCCTCCCACGCCGGATCGGACTTGAGCGGCAAGCCCACGCCATCCGGGTGATAGATGCTGACAAACCGCCGCGGGGTTTCGTCCTTGGCCGGGCTACCGATGGCAAACGTTTCAAGCCACGGCAAAGCCAGAGCCACTCCGGTCCCTTGAAGAAAAATTCGACGGCTCAGTAAAGCGGATTTGTTGTTCATGATCTGAAGCGATTCTGAAAGGTGAGGTTTCAATCAATTACAGGCTCGCATACTCGGCCTCAATGTAGGCCCAGACTTCTTTGACGGTGGCTCTACGTTCTTGCACATAGTCTCCGTCGGCAGCATTCCAGAGCATGGCTTCGCGCGAAGCGCAGTCGTAACAAATACTGTTTCCAACTCCGTCGTTGCCGAGAAGAACGACGGACTTGAAGGAACATGGGAACCAGTCCTCTGTTCTTATTTCGTTATTGTGCAGGATGTCGGACTCTGGCGATTGCTTGTACGAGTATAGGAGGTGACAGTCGGTTGGGCCGAGCAAGCCATTTGAGCGGCGATACTGTTCGCGAACATCGCTAGGCAGTGGCAATCCAAGTGCCTGCTCGATTTCGTCGATTTCATGCTCGGTCAGACCGCTCATTGTCTGCTGCCCCGACTCTTACTTCGAGTTGAAAATATTACTGCTGACGATCAGGTGGATCAGGTCGCCCAGGCCATCATCTCGGCGGCGGAACTGGGTGGTCAAATTGTCGATGTCGGCACGGTCTCCGAATGTCAGCGGCCTGCCAAGTGCGTAGGCCGTCAGCTTGTGGACCATCGCTCTGGCAAATTGATCTTGTCGGTCCGTCAGCAAATATCGCTTGAGCCCATCTACTCCGGCCAGCGTCTGCCGATTGAACAACTCGGAAGTCGCATCGACAGGCTTGTCTTTGATGTGCGTGCGGAACGCTCCGAGAGCGTCGTAATTCTCAAAAGCGATGCCCCACGGGTCGATCCTGGAGTGACACGAGATGCACGCCGGCTTGTTCCGATGATTGGCGATCCGTTCCTTCAAAGTCATTTTGAGAATCTCCGGGTCGGTCAGATCGACTTCCGGAACATTCGGCGGTGGGGGCGGCGGCGGATCATCGAGGATGCGTTTCAGCATCCAGACGCCGCGCTTGAGCGGATGCGAATCCTTGCCGTCGGAATTCATGGTCATGATCGCCGCAGACGTCAGCAGGCCGCCGCGATTCATTTGAGGAGTGATCTCCACTTTGCGGAAATGCGGACCGTAAACCTTGGGAATCCGATAGTGAGCCGCCAGCCGTTCGTTGACCACCGCGTAATCGGAATGCACGAAGTCCAG